>OMUY01000106.1:2500-3935 GCA_900314355.1 uncultured Eubacteriales bacterium
AACCAGCTATCTCCGGGTTCGTTTGGAATTTCTCCGCTATCCACAAGTCATCCCCTACCATTTCAACGGGAGTGGGTTCGGTCCTCCATGAAGTTTTACCTTCACTTCAACCTGCTCATGGATAGGTCACCTCGGTTTCGGGTCGAATACAGCCAACTAAATCGCCCTATTAAGACTCGCTCTCGCTTCGGCTCCACACCTTAAGTGCTTAACCTCGCTGACTACATTCACTCGCCGGACCATTCTACAAAAGGTACCATATCACGCTTTGACGCGCTCTATGTGCTTGTAGGCACAAGGTTTCAGGTTCTTTTCACTCCCCTCCCGGGGTTCTTTTCACCGTTCCTTCACAGTACTATTCTCTATCGGTCACCGGGTAGTATTTAGGCTTGGAGGGTGGTCCCCCCGTATTCCCACCGGGTTCCACGTGTCCGGCGGTACTCTGGATACAGCTGATTACTTTAAATTTTCGCCTACAGGATTTTCACCTTCTTTGATGTGCCGTCCCATGCACTTCGGCTAATCTTCAGTATATCGCTCGCTGTCCGAACCCTATGAACATTACTGCTCATAGTTTGGCCTCTTTCGCTTTCGCTCGCCACTACTCACAAAATCTCTTTTGATGTCTCTTCCTCGCCCTACTTAGATGTTTCAGTTCAGGCGGTTCCCCTCTTAAGACTATTTTATTCATCTTAAGATGATATGCATTTCTGCATATCGGGTTTCCCCATTCGGATATCTACGGATCATTGGATGCTTTCTCCTTCCCGTAGCTTTTCGCAGATCGCTGCGTCCTTCTTCGGCTCCCGGTGCCAAGGCATTCCCCTTGCGCCCTTTGTAGCTTGACCATTTCAAATCATTCTTGGTTCTCGTGTTAAAACTCGACGATATCTCAATTGTAGTTTTTACCCTAACTTAATTAGTTAAAAATTTATTGATTTACCTTCTTGTTGCTTTCACTTCATTATTCAGTTTTCAAAGTACATCGCTTTTTGAAATCTATGGATTTCCCACATCTTTCTTTAAAATGTGGTGGGCTCAAGTGGACTCGAACCACCGACCTCACGCTTATCAGGCGTGCGCTCTAACCACCTGAGCTATGAGCCCATTCGGTCTGCTTCCGGCCTTGGTGGAGATGAACGGGATCGAACCGATGACCCCCTGCTTGCAAAGCAGGTGCTCTCCCAGCTGAGCTACACCCCCATAACCGGTTAAACCTCGGTTTCCCGATGTCCTGAGACCCATATTCCATGAACCTCAAAAATTAAACAACGACTTGTCCTTAAAATTTTCCCTTTTCTTCCATACTTAATCCCTTAAGTACGTTGACCTTGGATTTTTCGATAACTATCTCTAATTATCTTATTCTCCATAGAAAGGAGGTGATCCAGCCGCAGGTTCTCCTACGGCTACCTTGTTACGACTTCACCCCAGT
>OMUY01000105.1 GCA_900314355.1 uncultured Eubacteriales bacterium
GAAAGGATTATGTATAATTTTATCACTTGCTGGGGGATGGTTTAATTATACCAGGAATCACTATGAAACGAATCATCATTGACAAACGCAACGGTTGGGAGTATGCGTTGAAAGGCGATCAGTATTATCCGACCGGGCGGGTGAAACGAAACGGTGTGATGACGCCGGATGAAATGCCGGAGGATAACGAGCCGGAAGAGGTAACAATCGGCAGGTTCGGGCAGCGGCACTTGCAGTATATCCGGGAAAATAAGAAAGGACTGTATCGAAAGCTGTGTCTGGCCGGCAACCTCGACGCATATCTTTACGGGATCGATTTGAACGCAGAAGCGCTATTTTCCCGGCTCGTAAAGGAACTTGCCGAAAAAGAAAATGTGACCGAACAGCTCAAAGCCGATGACCAGATGCTCTGGGTCGCGAGGATGAACAACATCCGAAACCGTGCGGAAGAAATTGTAAACAGTGAATTTGTTTACGTATGACGACCAAGCTACGTTGACCGAAAAAAGGATATTTCTTCTTCGGCTGGTATAATAAAAACGTATCAAGAAAAGGAAGGCTGCTGTCAACCGACGGCGGCTTTTCCCTTTTCGGCAAGTATTCAAGAAGTCAATAAGTTGACAGACCCGTGGAAGAATGGATTTTTCGGGAGTTGCCCTTAACAGGACGGCTCCCGTTTTTCACTTCAGACGGTCGTGATAAACTGGGATGATACATAAAACAAATTATTTTGGAGGAATCATTATGAAGAGAATTATAACGCAAGAGATTGTTGACCGTTTCAATGCGCATCTTTTAGAGAAAGAACGCAGCGCGGTTACGATTGAGAAGTATAACAGAGATATTGCCGCATTGCGCCGATTTGCTGGCGACAATGAAATCAACAAGGAGCTTGTTATTGCTTACAAGCAGCATTTGATTGAAAGCGGCTATGCGGAGCGCAGCGTTAATTCCATGTTGGCGGCGATCAACAGTCTGTTTCAGTTCCTTGAATGGTATGACTGTCGGATTAAGGCGATCAAATTATCGCCTGAGATCTATCGGCCCGATGAAAAGGAGCTGACGCAGAAAGAGTATGAACGGCTCGTCAATACCGCCATGAAGCAGGGCAAGGAAAAGCTGGCTGTAATTTTACAGACGATTTGCGGCACCGGAATCCGAATCAGCGAATTGCAGTTTATTACGGTAGAAGCGGTAAGAAGAGGCGAAGCAAAGGTTCATTGCAAAGGCAAGTCCAGAAAAATCTTTATTGTTGACGCTTTGAAATCGCTGCTTTTGGAGTATATCAGAAAGTATCATATCAAATCCGGTACAATCTTTCTGTCTAAAACCGGCAAGCCAATGAACCGTACCACCGTCTGGAGAGAAATGAAAAGCCTTTGCAAAGCGGCAAAGGTCAATCCGTCAAAAGTATTTCCGCACAACTTGAGGCATTTGTTCGCAAGGGTGTTTTACAAAATGGAAAAGGATATCGCCAAGCTGGCGGATATCCTCGGTCATTCGTCGATCAATACGACGCGTATTTATTTGGTTGCCACCGGCAAAGAGCACCGCCGCAAAATGGAACGGCTGGGACTTGTCATCCCGATGCGGGTGTAATCATAATTTTGATTATGTTACATTATAAACTAATTTTTCACTTATTTCAATCTCTTTTTCATTTGTTTACATATCTCAGGAAGAGAAAACCCGTCCATGTTTCATCTAAAACCGGGACAGGTCTGAGTAGGAAGTGTTCTTTTTTATAAAAATCCACTTTTTTCGATTGTCGGTATTGCCAAAATCAGGATTCCATGATATTATCTTCAAGTAAGCTACTGAAGGATTGTACTTCTCTTTCGTAATTGCAACATAATCAAAATTAAGTTGTAAATTGAACAGAGGTACATCCTCGGAATAATAACTTCTTGGAGGCATATTTATGAAAAAAATGAACAAGGTCCTGTCCATCATTCTTTCTATTGTTATGCTTGTCGGGCTACTGCCGATGGCGCAGATTGCCGAGTTGGATTTGTCTGGGCTGTTAATTAAAGCTTTTGCTGCAGAAGTAGTCAATAGTGGCACATGCGGCGATAATTTGACTTGGGAACTGGCGGACGACGGAATACTTACAATTAGTGGAACTGGCAGTATGAAGAATTATATCTCGATTTTAGGCAGATCACCATGGTATTCAAACAGATCAGATATCGCAAAGGTTATTATTAACAGCGGCGTGGAAACGATTGGAAATTATGCGTTTTATAGGTGTTCTGGGATTACAGATATCTTAATTGCAGAGAGTGTTACATCCATAAGCAGCACTGCGTTTTCTGGATGTAGCGGATTAAAAAATATCGTAATGGAAAATCCTGATGGGACGGTTCCTACTGTACCTTCCATGGAAGAATTATCTTTATATATACCTCTTGAAAGCAGAATACAGACTGATGCCTCAAACAAAGAAGTCCATTTTTATTGCATCCATGAATATGGTAATGTGGTTCAACCAGCAAACGAAAGCTTGACTGGTTGTGAAAAGCGGGAGGATTATATTTGCAGTGTATGTGGCGGCGCTTATTCGTATGTCAAAAATTTAGGACACGAGTGGGTGTTGGATAACTCTGTTTGCACTTGCATCGATGGTGGCCTTGATTCCTACCATTGTAGTCGTTGTTTTGAAACTAAGAGTATAATTTATGCAGGCAGACATAATGATTCCGATAACGACGGTTTCTGCGACTACTGTCTGGAGCCTTTTGGCGGAGTTTTAGATCTGGTATTTTGTATCGACACGACAGGATCTATGGGGTCAGAAATAGCTGCAGTTAAAAACAACATAGCAAGTTATGCTCAAAAGCTTGAAAGCAGTAACATCCCTTATTATATAGCGATCGTGGATTATCGTGATTTTTCGGATCGGGCTGCCGCTTATGATTATCCTTACAGTGTAATTCAAGATTTTTCAAATGACATCAATGAAATACTTGCAGGTGTGAATAAGCTTAGTCTTGGTAACGGTGGGGATACAAATGAAACCGTTTATTCCGGGCTTATGAATGGGCTTGAGGAGTTGCATTGGGGAGAAGGATCAGCAAGGAAAGTTATCTTGATCGGAGATGCGCCTCCTCTCGATCCAGAACCGAATACAAATTATGAGCTGAATGAGGTTTGTAACCAACTAAATGAACAATCTGTTTCGGTTTATACCGTGGCAACGGGTAATGCAGTTATTGAAAAATTTGAATCAATAGCCGCGAACACAGGTGGAACAAGTTTTGTTTGTTCGGATGATGCTGAGTTTGAAAGTGTTCTTTACGATGTTATTGATTCCATTCCAGAGTCTATTCATATTCATGATTACGAAGCAACTGTATTAACAGAAGCAACTTGCCTACAGACAGGACTTGTATCATACACTTGTACAGGTTGTGGACGAAAACTTAACAACATTGAAACTCCTGCCCTTGGTCATGAGTATTGTTCAGAGCATTTCGAAACGGGAACGGATAGTTATACTGTATATACATGTATTAGAAATGATGATAGTTATACGGTTTATGACCCGGCGACACCCGTCAACGGATTGAATGCAGTCGGCGTTGTTAATGCCATTGAACTCACATGGCAAACCTCGGTTGAAGGATCTGTTACGGGGTATATAATATATCGCAGTTTGCTTGAAAATGAAGGATATTCCGAAGTTGAACGGAATAATGCACGAAATTTATGCACGTTCACTGATATGACCGCAGTTGTCGGCACGGAGTATTTCTATAAGGTTAGAGCGATGAAAGGCAGCGTTGAGGGTGATCTATGTGCCCCTGTTTCCGCGTTGGCATTGCCTGATGAGGAAGCACCTGTTTTAACTTCTCTGTCCCCTGCATCCTATAGCACACTATCAAAGAGTATAACCGTAACCGCCGCCGCTACTGACAACGTTGGTGTAGTCAGGTATGACGCTTCATATTCAAACGATGATGGCGAAACTTGGGTTCCCGTGACATCTGTGGCGGGCAGCACATGCAGGTTCACTTTTGATACAACCACGGTTTCTGATGGTGTTATTCTGTTTAGAGTGCTTGCGTTTGACGCGATGGAGAACGCCGGCGGCAATAACAAGATTTACGCATACAAAATAGACAATACTGGTCCTGAGAAGGTGCAGAATCTTTCCACAGTTGTTGTATACCCTACGCAGCTTACGGTATCATGGGAACGCCCGCTTGATGAGGATACCGATCATTTTGTTCTGCAGCAGGAAAAAGAAGGAGTGACTACAACTGTTGCGTCAACTATCCGTACACTGGGCTATAATATTTCCGGACTTTCGCCAAATACTGAATACCGTTATCGCGTAAAAGCGGTAGACGCATACGGCAATGACGGCGAGTATTCCGATTGGTTGACTGTGACCACTACCGCCGATGTTACTGCGCCGGTTGTTATAACACAATCAAACAATTCCGGTGCATATAATTCTTCCGTAACCTATACTGCGACGGTTAAAGACGATTATGCAGTCTCGAGTGTATCTATTGAGTATTCAACGAATAAAACCGATTGGACTCAGATCGACAATTTTTCTTTTGCGGATGGTCAAAAACAGGTTGATGTTTCCAAGACCATTGATCTTACTGTGTTTGACGAAGGAAGTTTGTTTGTCCGCGCCGTAGGAACAGATATCTACGGCAATGTTGGCGATGTTTCTCAAAACGCCCCGTTTGTTGAGTATTATGTTGATAAAACTGCGCCGGACGCAGTCGCAGAAATAAACGCAACTGTATCTGACAAAAGTGTTCGGATTAAGTGGAGTGCCAGCTCTGCTTCGGATGTTGCGTCATACTCTCTCTACAGAAGCACTTCCCCAAACGACGGATATGCCCGTATCGCACAGAATGTCAAAGCCCTAAGCTACACGGATACAGGTGTTGCAAGAAACCAGACCTATTTCTACAAGGTTTTCGCAGTAGATAATGCGGGTAACAATGGCGTGTTCAGTGAATACTGTTCGGTAACCGTTTATTCTGATGAGATCTCACCGGAGATATCTTCAGTTTCTCCGTCCAATGGCATTATTGGGCCAATCAACAAATCTGTAACCATAGTGGCTTCGGATAATGATGCTCTTTGTTCATTGACTGTTTATTCCAAAACATCGACCGATACGGATTATACTGTGTTGAAAAGCTTTGATTTGTCAGGAACAAGCAAATCTGTTTCCTTTGATCTTCCGTTTGAAGAATTGGCGGACGGTGAGAGCATACAACTAAAGATCCAGTGCAATGATGTAGCTGGCCTTTCTTCTTCGCCGGTATTTGCGAGCTACATAGTCGATAAAGAAGCGCCAGAAATCGCAGATGTTGCCGTTTCTGCCAAAGAAGGTTCTGCAACCATAACATGGTCAGACTGTAGCGAGAACGATCTGAGCGGCTTTGAGATATACAGGTGCGACGGCAGCGTTACCCTCGTAGGAAAGCGCGCCGCCAACACTTCATCCGGAAGGTATACATTGACTGATTCCGTGACCAGAGAGAATGTGCGCTATCGTATCGACGCTGTGGACAGATACGGAAACAGAAACAGCGCATATACTGACGAGGTATCAACTCAAATCGTATTGCGTGCATCAATCACGCTGCCCGATAAGCCTATGGCAGAATCGAATCTTGTTTTCTCGGCGGGATCTTCAATTTCCGCATTTGGTATTTCAAGCTGTGTATGGCAGTTCAGCAACGGGGAAACAGATTCTGGAGAATCCATTACAAAAACATTTAATGAAGCCGGCAGTTATTCCGTTACTCTTACAGTTACCGATATTAAGGGGAACACGGCGAGTACGTCAAAATACTTCACTGTGCAGGAACTTGTCCGTACGGGAACACTTAAAGTCAAAGTATTAAGTGAATCCGGAGCAGTTGTTCGGAACTGCGGAGTTTATATTGATCTTGGCTCTTCGATGCAACGCGTATTATATACCTCTTCATCTGGAATCGTTTCCACGGAGCTTTCGACCGGAACGCATGAAATAGGAGCATATTGTGACGGCTATTTGCCTAAAAGCGGTACCGTATCGATTGCGTCCGATAAAACGACTGAAATCTCATTCACACTTACTGAACAAAATATCATAACTGGCGATTTTGAAGTCCATGAAATGAACTTCCAAGAAATCGTTGCAGCCGGCATTGATATTTCCGATCCGGCAAATCAGCAAATATACAAGGTAACTGTCACACTAATTTATGGGGAAGAACATGTACCCGTTACTTATCTGCGTTCAACAACGGAAATAAAGGAGTATGTGATACATGATTCTGATATTCAAACATCTACTACACCACCCCGTTATAAATATGATATTAAATATATTCCAAACGAAGGCAATGAAGAAATAATAGCCGTAGTCCGTCTTCCCATTAAAGCGAGTTTCTTAAAACAATTCTTTATGGCAACCTTGACGATATTTAATAATGCAGACGCAGAATATCGATTGGTCAATTGTTCTGCATCTATACCGATTCCGGACGGTTTAACGGTTATGAGTCAGTCACCGATAGCTTCTGTAATTCCCGGAGGTTCTTCCGCTCGTCAAACCGTTGTATTGCGGGGAGATACTCCCGGCACGTATTCTCTGACAGCAGATTTCAGTGGAACCCTCGAGAAGTTTAATAAAAATGTTACTGCTGCTTTCACATCAAACAGCTTCAAAGTGTATGGAAAAAATGATGTTGCTCTTGTCGTTGAAATACCGAGACATACAATTGGCCAATTCAGATTCAATATAGGTCTTGAAAATCGCAGAGCATCTGCTGTGTATTCTCCACAAATTGACATTGACGGTATGGTTCAGGACATTACATCTATGTTCAAAAAATCATTGCAGGAGGATGCAGAATATGATGATAGTGATGTCAAAGACCTTGGATATGAAGGAATAGGAGCCTTCGTGAGAAAAGCCGACGGAAGTGTTACGACTTACGAAAATTGCGCAATGCCGGTTGATACCCTTGAGGCAGGCTGCGGTGTGTTTCTTGAATACCAAACTGTTGGTATGCCTGCTGACGGTGCTGAAGGGTGGTTCTCAAAATCCGTTATTGAATGCGAGGAAGGCTTTGGCGGGTATGTTGAAATACGGTACATTGAGGATAATATTCTTCCAATCAGTGAAGATGACTACATTAATGAGCATTTGAGGTTTGCTGCAAGCAGCGATTATAATGTCGCTTCGTTTGACTTTGCCGACTATATGCATGATGCGGTCAAAGATTCTCCAGAATACAAAGAACTGGCCATTCTTGACTGGGGACTCAGTGATGTAACCGATGAAATCTTCAACAAATTGAATGATGAAATTGCAGCGGACTATATTTCGCAAATAGTTGACGCGTCTACGGAAGATAGCAAGGTCGAACTAAAGTTTATGAAAACTTTTTCCGGAATTGTAGATCATCTCAGCGATATGTTGGTAGCAGATGAGGAACTCGGCGATAAACAACTATTTAAAAACAAAATTGACAAAATGTTAAAGGGCACCGACTACGATTCCTCGACAAATGAGATGCTCCATAAGTTGCTCGACAAATATATTTCCCCGGACACTCTTGACGATATTTACGGGGTTTATGATGTCGCGAACAACATATCAACAATATACCACGGAGTCAAGGATCAAGTCGATGGAATAAAACGTCTAACAGCATATGCTTCTGCGATTGCTGCTTATCAGGAAGTGTCTGAAGAGATAAAGCAGAACCTTCTCGCAACAGCAGATAAGATGGAAAACTCACGTCTAAAAAAAGCTCTTCTCCGTTATGCAAATACGGTTATTAGTGAAGAAAGCTATAAGGCGGAGCTTCGAGGAATGGCTTTACATAATTTTGTCGGTAATGTTTACAACTTCTATAAGTTCAGTTACGGTTCCGTTTTGAAAAAAGCAATAAAAAAGGTCACAGTAAACCTTCTTGCTGAAATCATCCCGTTAGCTGATGCCGCGTCGATTTCTTCGGATTTATCAGTCGCTATAGGCTGGATATCTGCTGGGCGAGAAGCGTTATCAAAACTTTCTGCTGCCGATAAACAGAGAGAAGCCCTTAAACTTCTTGTCCGTTTGGCTGATGCGACAAAAGCGTCTGGATCTGTACTCTCCGACGCGAAAGTCGCACTTGAAGCAAACAGGGATATTGACTCCGCAAAAGCTTTTGATACTGCGTTTAAATCTTATAAGCGTTGGAACTTAATGGCTTATGCCGCATTTGAAGATTATGGTAATGCGCTTACAGACAACTTTATGGCAAAGCATATTGCTAAGAAGTCGAGAGAGAATAATCTGAATGCTCTTGCAGACATTATTGCGCAGGAAAACAGATTAAAGGGAATCTATTGTCATACGCAAGGACATGAGCTCGCGGGGGAAAGCGTAAAGGTATTGTCCGTAGCATGCCCGGTCGATGTAAAACTCTATTCTGCGGACGGATCACTTGCTGCTCAAGTGATATCTAATGAATCGGAAGTACTCGATGAACTCGTCTCCTGTTTTGTATTTGAAGATGGAAAATTGTTTGCGGTTCCGTCAAACCTTGAATTCAACATCGAAATAACCGCAACAGAGAATGGTTCAATGGATTATTCGGTTTTTGAGTATACCAATGGATCTGAACGAAGGGAGATATCTTTCTCCACACAGGTAATATCAGAGAATGATACTTTCTGTGGAGCAACCGGTACCCAAGCAACAGAAGAAACCAGCGTATACTCACTTTTGAAAAACAATACAGACGTTATATCTTCGGAAAGCGTAACGCTTATTGAAGCTACGGGTGTAACAATAGATTCAGCCCCCGTTTCACTTGACATCGGAAATGAGATTTCTCTCAGTGCCACCGTAAACACAACTGGTGACTCTAATGTAAAGTGGAAATCGTCAGACGAATCAATATGTACGATTAACAATACGGGTGTGTTAACGGCGGTATCTGCAGGAGAAACGATTATATACGCGGTTTCAATTGACGGCGGTTACATTGATACTTTGTCAGTAACGGTGAATGAGCATGATTACGATGAGGGAACATATATAACCTCGCCAACCTGCACGACCGACGGCGTTCAAGTATTTACCTGCAAAAATTGCGGAGAAACCAAAACAGAGATAATTGCTGCATTACAGCACTCTTTTGGCGAATGGGAAGTCATTACCAAACCTACATGCAATAGGGAAGGACTTGAACAACGTGTCTGTGAAAATGATTCCACGCATATTGAGTCACAGGTTATTGCGAAAACTGAGCATGTAGACATAGATGGCGACAGCTACTGTGATAACTGCAGAGAGCTTATCGCGGATAACGGAGACGGAAAAAATGAGCACGGCGGCAATACCGAGTCCAATGCGTGCAAGTGGTGCGGCAAGATCCACACCGGCTTCTTTGGAAAATTCGTAGGCTTCTTCCATAAGATTGCGTACTTCTTCGCGCATCTCTTTGGAAAACGATAACCACTAATAATCAATTACACCACGGCGGCGGGAGAAATCTCGCCGCTGTTCCCTTGATATAAAATCAAAATAGCCACCCATAAAACTGAATACCCATTCCATTACATAAGGGCTCATTCCGTGAAAAGAGTGAGCCCTTTTTCCATGCCTGATTGTCGGCAACAGTTGTTGTGGTCAAGCATTTTTGTAACATTTGTGGCTGAAAAATTTCTTCGTACGCCGATCCTTGACTGAACCTGTCTGAATCGCTTCCGGCATCTTACCGATGGCGATAAACTCAGGAACAGATTTCATTGAAATCGTCATCAGGTTTTCCATCGTAGCGATTCATCCAGAACCCGTCAATGACAAGCCCTTCGGGTCGGCTGCTTACACCTCCGGCTCCAAATCTTGGAACAGATTATGCCGCATACCGCGCTTCATACGGAGTTTTGTAATGATTGTAAGCGTGCGGGCGGACATGATTGTATGTAACGTATGCAAAATCATCGATTGCAGAGTATAGATCCTGGTCATTCTTGTAACTGTGTTCGTAAATCAGCTCATTTTTGAGCGTGTTAAAGTAGCGTTCCATCGGAGCATTATCGTATGGGTATCCAGCTTTACTCATGCTCTGCGTCACCTTCATGCGCTCGCAATAGTCCACAAATTCTTTCGATGTGAACTGGCTTCCCTGATCGGAATGCAGAATCAGGATACCTTTGATCGGTGGCTGAGACGCTATTGCCTTTCGAAGCGTTCGGATCGCAAGATCCGCCGTGATGTTCTTATCTGTGATGCTGGCGACAACGCTACGGTCATGAAGATCAATGATCGTGCAGTTGTAGCGCTTGCTGCCATCGTCCAGAAACAGATACGTAAAATCTGTACACCATTTCGTATTGATTTCATCGCATGAGAAATCCTGCTCAAGAATGTTGGGGAACACCTTATGAGGCTTTCCCTTACGATATTCTGGGCGTTTACGGCGCACAACAGACATCAACCCCATCTCGGAATTCATATATTTGTGCACAGTAAGCATACTCAGCGTGATGCCTTCACGCTCCAGATAGACTTTCATCTGGCGATATCCGTCCACGCCGTTGTGTTTATGATAGATTGCTGCAATTTTGTCTTTGGTTTTCTGCTTTTGCTCCTTGTAAGCGGCTTTCCGATGCTTTCTATAATTGTAATAGGCATTCGGATAGATCTTCAGCCTCCGAAGGAGCCAGCGCAGTCCAAATAAATCGTGATATTTGTCGATAAACCGGTAAGCCGTCAACCGATTTCCTTCGCAAAGAATGCCGCTGCTTTTTTTAAGAAGAGATCCTCCTTTTTTGCTTCGTCTAACTCCCGGCGTAAGCGCAGATTCTCCTTCATAAGATCAGCTTCATTTTTGACGGATGGATCCGTCTGGCTTTTTTCCTGGCATTCTTTGTTGAATTCTTCGCACCATTTAGAAATAGAAGCCTTGGAGACCCCGTATTCTGCGGTGATGCTTTTATAGGTTCGTCCTTCCTCCAGATGGAGCTGAACGATCTTCCGCTTGAATTCTGGTTCGTACTTGTGTGGCATGATTAACCTTCTCCTTTACATTAAAGTATGACATATGTGTCAAATTTAATCAGCCACTTACGTTACAACGTTAGTATATCACCTCAGTCCTTGTAAGCATTGCTCAGATATTCGACTTCTTCTTTCACACCCGGATCATACTTGAAGAAGTCCTGTTCCGGAATATGGAACGCAGACACCTTTGGTTCCGGCATGTGCATCTGAATACTATGTTCTTCATTTTGAGAAGCTGCTTCTCTGAATTCTTCCTTCAATAAATGCACATTATTGATGACAAAGGCATAGAATTCCGTTGTTTCCAGTGAGAGGATCTTCTTATTGCTGGCACGGCCTTTACGGAACAGACGCTCCAGAATAGTTTTAACCTTTGCTGTCTGCATGCCAATGGTCTGCTTAATTTCATCTGTACAATGCAGGAGCTTGATTCCGTCCTTGTGTGTATCAACTTTCTGTCGGGTCTGAATGTAAGCCTCAGATACACGCAGGGCATCCGTTCTGACAAAGGTTCCCTGTAATGCCTGTCCATAAAGTGTTATTCCTATTTTATAGCCTGCCCCTTTAAGGATATCCGCATTTTCGCGGAACTTCTTAGCAGAATCCTGGTTTGTATTCAGATGGTACTTTTCCATGAAATGATCATAAATCTTGTGCCAGACCTCACGCTCACCGAGACCATGGTATTCGAGGTCACGGATCTGTTTCTGCAGTGTAAATGTCTTGCATTTATCCTTCAGGAATAATCTTCTGGTCTCGTATGCTTTATCCAGGCTGGAGAGCAGTCCGGCTTTGTACTCCTCATCAAAGGTGTAAACATAGCAGAAATCGAGGATGTCATCATCATAATGATGTGCTTCCGGCATTCTCCGGATACGTCCGATTGTCTGGATCGTAAACTGCTCGCTCATGCCTTCACGGAGTTTCACGAGAATTTTTGCACGGGGACAATCCCATCCGGTGCTGATTGCTTGTTTCATTAGAAGGAACACAGGAGTAGCATTGTTTTCCGTCAGATCATCGGGAAGATCCTTCTTATCCTCGCTCATCCATTTGCTTGCAAGCCCATTTTCATAGGTGTAGCCCATATCGCGCAGCTTGTCCTCTACGGCCATGATCGTTTCCGGCTGTCCGCTTGGGAATTGAATCAACACGAGCGGCCGAATGTCTTTTCCGAGTGCTTTATACCGGGAAGCGATTCCTCTGCGCTTGGCGTCAGCAAGATCGAGAAGAATGTCATAATCATTGCCGACATCTGTATTCTCTTCAATGCCTTCGTTGACATAGATAGCTTTTGTGATCAGCCCGGCATCAATAACATCCTGCTCATCAATCTCGTAAAATTCAT
>OMUY01000101.1 GCA_900314355.1 uncultured Eubacteriales bacterium
AATGAAATGATCTCCTTTATAGTTGCGGGATGTTCAAAATCGGTTGTTGTCCATATATATTGCAGGACAAGAAGCAATCTGTTTGGGTTATTCATAGTAAATACTCTTTCTGCGAATTTTACAATGCATCAGTTTAAGAGTTGGTAAAGATTATCAAGTAGTTTTACATTCCTTTTATGCCAACAATAATCCCACAATTCATTCACTCTTTTTCCGACTTGTTTTAATTCATCCTCTGTAATGATCCAAAAGTCATCTTTATCCAACAACCGAACAACAACATTCAAAGTTTTTTCTATAATTGGCATTATTTCATCGTCGCAGTGGTTTGCGCCGACAGCAACATTCGGGTATCTGTCTCGATAATACAAGATTTCAGGATCCTCAAAAAACATAGCAAGATAAAAAGCAAATGGATACGGCATAAACACATCGTCATTGACTGCTTCATCCATAAGTTTTTCCGCCTGCAAAGCAGCGTAACCCGGATAAGGAGAAAACCGATTGTGTTCTGCCCGGTATGCAAACGTCTCTGCAACAAGCTCACTCCATAAAGCTGCCCCATTTCGAATTAGCGTATCTTTATCTAATGCGATGTCTCTGCGTACTTTTTCAAACAAATCCCTGCAAACAGAAATGAAAGCCACATGACCGAATTCGTGACGTAAATAATGATTAAATAGGTACTCGTCAATACGCGAGTAATATACAATCACAGCGATACCGTCCGCACCAACCAGCACTTCAGCCGCAGTATCGGCAACACTGTTTCTGTCGTCTGCTTTAATTTCTGCCGCAATCTGATTTCTTTTAAGCAGTGAATCCCTGTTTGAAAGAAGATAAACCGGTGTTTTATCTACAAGGTCAATCAATGACGAAAAAACTTTTTTTATCGACTCTCGAACCTCTGCCGTATATGTCTCTGCATCTTTTTTTGTGATTCTGTGCTTCTGTCCCATAAAAGCTCCTCAAGGATTTTGTTTTAATCTGCTCCTACAATATCACAAAAAAGCGAGAATTGCAATAAACCGACAGTCAAGTATTTAACCACGGGTTATTATGGTTTATAAAGAATAAATTCCGAAGCATCTGCATATTTCTTGCATTCTTCCATAAACTATGGAAGATGAAAAAGAAATCAATAATCAAAGAATTATTCTTGCTCATTCTTTACGGTCTGCTGGTATCAATCTTCCTGTATCCCCTTCTACACGAGTTGGGGCATATATTGGCTGCAATTATTGCCGGCGGACAAATTAAAGAAATAACTCTTTTCCCACTGCCTTCCGTATTATGCGACCTTGCCGGGCTAACTCCTACAAAAACTGTTATCATTGGGTTATCCAGTGGAATGCTCCCGATTGTAGTTTCGCTTGTTCATATCCCCAAGCGATTTAACCTGTGGTATATGAATTTTCTTCTGAAATTGATATGCGTTTACAACATTATCTTAGATACTGTCTATATGACGCTTTATTTTATAGGCGTGCCGGTCCCGGACAATGATATTACAACAATACTGTCCTTGAGGAACAACAATCTCGTTTATCTTATTTTTATTTTTATCAATACTGTGAACTTAGTTTTACTTTGCGCTTCATTAAAGAAATCATCGCCAGTAAATACAATATTATCAGACATGAATATTAGCTGAAAAATGGCATAAATGCATTGCATTTCATCGAATATAAAAATAAATCTTTATCAGGACCACATGCATATGACACTCAGTCGACTGTAAAAACTCCGTGCATATGAGGCTCTCACACCGTTATTTTACCTTAATTGTAACATTTCACAGATTACTGAGATGATTTGCAATCGAGTTTTGCAAAGATAGCTCTGAGTTTTGCAGTCAAACCACCCTTTGACTGCTGCGATTTAGCTCTTTTCTCTTCAATACATGAATTTTCAAGCACTTTTCCTGTTTCTCTAACATCAATTTTAAAAGAAGTTACGGCACCTCTCTTCGGAGACTCGGACTTTTTTATTATGCGTCCATCCAATCTGCTTCCGGCGTATTTGATTAACTGTGCTTTTATTCCGGGAGCAAATACATAACCTTCCCTAAGACCGCATTTTATGCATATCACTTCTACAACTCCGGTCATCGGCAAAGAAATAAAATCATGCTCATCATCACGGCACTTATCTTTTATTTCTACGGACACCTCATCAGTTTTCAGAGCTCTTGCTTTTTCGTTTTCAACAGATACACCGTAAAATTCATTTTCAAAAGCAACCACATTAGGACAAGGCTGTTGCGCGTCTCCGGTGGTGCTTTTTATAGCAAAGACAATTCTTTTCAAAAATTTATGATCATACCATTCAATACTGTTTTTATCCATATAAACGCCTTTAATTGCTTTATTAAACGCAGATGCCACCAGCTCAGGTGGATTTCCGAATGCACCGCAGCCAAAAGCGCCGAGGATCAATATTTCGATATTATTAGCCAGAGCTACGTTAAGAATGTTTATGATTCTATGCACAAAGACATCCTTCAGTGTGTTATCATCGACGGTCGTTTCACCTCTTGAATATGGTGCAGCGCATGTCAGCACAGAAACCTTAAACCATTCGCTCTCAGGCATAAGAACGGGCACTTGGTCGTCTGTTTTAATCACGGTTACATCAGGCGTAAAAATAACTCTGTCGGAAAACAATAAGTTTTGACTTTTTCGATGATACATGTAAAATTCATTTTTTGCTTCTTCACTCAATAGGCTGGGATAAAGATTGCTGCTTCTGCAAAGACACTCTTCCTGTGCCATAGCGCCCTTAGTCACTCCGCCACCGGGGAAATGCGGATTAGCAAAATTTAAAACACCTACGGTACCTTCCTTAATATACTCACGAGCGACATCGAAAGTCGTCCCCTTGGTAACACTGACAAGATCGCTGCTTACCGGGTCAAAATTGAGCACCATACACGCTCCCCCACTGAGATCACTCGCAAAGGAATAATTTTCTCTATAGACTTTTGTCTGGCGTTTAACTATTTCTGTCTGAGGAGCTAAATCACCTGACTCGCACATTTTTAATGTGTCCCTAAAGCAATCAACAAGCTGTGTTTGCATATAGTTCCCCCTCTTTGTAAACTCATATTCGTTATATCATAACACAAAATATAGTTTATAGAAAAATGGTACATGTATAAAAAATGCTTCGACGCAAATCAACAATGAATGTCAACAAACGCCGAAGCAAGTTTTTGATACGTCAGCTGCTGTACCCGCTGAAGCCTGACTTAAGCTGATCATCAACTTCGCCAAATGCGCTTGCGGCCGACTTAGTTGCATTACCGAGGGAATCAACCAGTTTGGGGAACTGGTCAAGGCTCTGCTTCATTTCAGTGTACATATTGTAGTACGCATCCATAGCAAGACCATCCCACCCAGCATCAATAGCTTCTATGGTAGTCTGAATCTGTCCGAGAATATCCTGAATGTCACTTGCGTACTGAATCAACTGATCGCCTTGTCCACTCAGTTCTTCGGGCGTTACCTTAATAAATGCCATTAGCTCTACACCTCCTTTCGATATTTACCAGCTATATGGGATCCTTAGACAACAGTTAATGCTATTAACTGATCTCTAAAGTATCCTAGCTTTCAATATGATGATATAATACAAATCGCAGAGACTGGTTTTACCCAACTGCAAATGTATCCAAACTTTATATGCTGAGATCTATGCGAGATATATCATCGGCGAGCCCTTCGTACATGCCGGCCGACTCCGTTAAGAGCGTGTTAAGGTGTTCCAGAATATCTGCATATTTTTCTATATCTTGGGACCAATTTGTCTTAGCCATCTCAGCAAAGGCAAGTCCGGCAGGAGTTGTCCATCCGCTTGAAGCCAGATCAGATAAAAGGCTATCCAACTGAGAAGCGTAACTTCTCAGTTCACCGGCTATATTTCCGTATTTGTTTCCACAATCTCGCAGAACATCCGTGTTAAACGCAAGATCTGTATTCGACTCATACTGAAGTGCCATTACTCATCCACCTCATCATCGCTGAGATTCAATATGGGCTTCAAATGGGCAGCTTTTTCACGCTGAGCTTTTGCTTCTGCGCTCATTCCTTTCAAATCATAAATATCGGCTCTCACAAGATATGTCTCTGCGATGCCAACATCGAGATTGTCCAGGAAATCCAGTATTTCCATAGCCCTGTCATACTCTGCAAGCTCTTTAAAGCACAATGCCCTGTACAGATATGCATCAAGCGCATCGGGATTTTTCAGCGTCAACACTCTGTAAAGCATAGACGCGTCTCTGAATAAGGCCTCGGATTCCTCTTTCTTTCCAAGTTCCTTTAAGCAAATAGCCCTGTAAAATACAGCAGCATAATAGAAACTGTTTTCATCGTGGTGCTGAACCAGCTGATCCGCTATGGCGTAGCCGCTTTCAAATTCCTTGTTTCCAACATACAGATTCATCAGCAAGAAACGAGCATCTTGTTCAAACTCATCAGCACTTTCTATGCACGCCAAGCATGCCTTCTTTGCACTATCAAAGTCGCCTTTTTCTGCATAAATTTCCGCCTCGAGAAGCAGGAACTGGCGCTTTGATTCTTCATAATGTTTGAATCTTTTCGCCTTTGATATCTCGCTCAGCGCATCATCCATGTGTCCTGCCAACGTCAAGCTATTGCAGTAATCATACATCAGATCAGCATCCTCCGGGAATTTATCTGCTGCTTTTTTTGAAAAGCTTACCGCCTCGTCGAATGCTTCTCTTTTTAACAGAAGAGAGGTCTTGTAGTGATATCCCTCATAGTTGTCGGGAACAACAACAATCATCTCATCCGCTGCTTTTTCTGCGTTCTCATAGTCCTCTAACCTGATCATCATCTCGATCTGCTTTACCATATAATCAGGTCTGGAGGGATTTTTCAGCAAAGCCTTATTATAATAACGCAACGCTGTCATTTCATCGTTGGCTCTCTCATAGGCCAATCCCATAAAAAACATCATTTCATCGTCATCATAACCAGCTTCGACAGCAAGATTATAATACTTAAGCCCTTCATGAAAATCATCAGTCATGAAACACGCATTGCCATAAAGGAAGTAGTAGAGTCCATTCTTTTCAATCAAAATGGCTTTCTTGTAACTATTCTTCGCTTCCGCATAATCCTCTCTTACCATATACAAGTCGCCGTAGTTACGATATGTATCGGGGATCATAGGATCAATTTCAATTGCTTGATCCAGTTTTTTGGACGCTTCATCAACATTTCCAACTTGAATCAGCATCGCTGCCTGCCTGTTAAGGTCTAACACCTGAAGAGTAGTTTCGTTCATATCCATAGTAGCATCTCCTTTATGCTTGTCCTTGTATTAGTTATTCTTTGATTGTGATCGAAAGAGGAGAATGTGATTCAAATTCTTTTTTGAAGTCAACATTCTCGGAAAAGACCGTAGAGAACATATCCATACTGTCGCTTGTGTTACTGAAATAAGGCATTCTTTCGGCATCCATATTCGGCAACAGTCTGAATTTTTCTCGCTTATTTATTCCGTATATTGTGAAAGTACATGATTTTTTATCCCAAACGCACTCATGAATATCAGCATATGCAAACGAAACGCGAATCTGACAATGTTCTTTTTTTGAGTAAATATAATCCGGTCGAAACAACTCTATCGAATCATCAAAAAAAGTTATGTCCATTTCTGTGGGCACTTCTGTCTTTCTGCTCACAAGCAGTGTGCTAATGACCGTTATCCCTGCTACAATTACAATACCCCAGGAGGAAACCTCAAAACCGGATATTATGCCTGCAACCAAAGCTACCGCAGCGAGTGTCAAAATCAGCGGTTTTGCCCGTTCAAGTCGGCTCATTTGCTCCTTAGGCTTTTGAATTCGCATTGAGTCGTTTGTCGATAAAACATATTTTTCCGTACTTATAAAATCTGTCATCACGCAGCATCTCCGCCCGACAGAGCAATATAGCCAAGATCTAGATCCGGCAAACTAAAAGCCGCGTAATTACCGAACGTCTGTAAAACGCTTAAATCAATAGCCTGCGGTAATTTAACCTTTGTTCCGACAGCTGTATTGACATTTATTCTAGGAATATCAATACCCAAACCATTCAGATCAAATGAAGGAATATCTATATTTACAGCCGGGATTTGCACATTGCTATTCAAACCAACGCCTTTCAAAGAACCAGTTATGCTCCCATTTATCTGAACAGGCTTAATATCAACCATATTGACTGAAATCGGAGATATTTTAATGTCGATCGGTTGCGCAATTTTCTCAGGAAGCTTTATCTGTAATGGAGATGCGGTCACTTTTTTATAGGTCTTCACAATAGAATCGAAGTTCTTCTTGTAATCATAGACCTCAAAATCCTTCAAAGTAAACTCGTGTTCATATGAATATGTGCCAAAATTTAGAGTTCCCATATCGATCTGCACTTGACCGCTTTGATGAATAACAATGGCTGGTAAAATCGTATTTTTGCTTAACCCTATCAATGATTCGCGGATGTCTTTCAATCGGCTATCCTTTTCATAAAAAGCACGGTCGTTTATGACTAACTTCCGAATATTGTTAAGGAACGAAGCTCTATTTTTCAATGACTTTGACCAAGCGGTCAGTCCATCTTTTGCAGACAATGTTTTATCAAATTCGCCGAAGAAAGTCTTCTTGAAATTACGGGCAAAATTTCCTTTAAACTTTCCTATGACATCTTTCACAAAAGACAAATCACGAGTTTTAATTGCCACACGGATGTTCTTCATTCCGGTTTTTAAGCCATCCCAACCTGTTTTAAACACCTTTTTAACCAGTGCTGCAATGTTCTTTGGCTTTACCATATCCTTAAATTTGACATCAGAAAGATTGGTTGCCCATTTAAAGCCTTTCTTTAACAAATCACCGACACCAAGCAAAAAACTTCCAACCGAACATACCGTGTCCATGATATCCAATCCTGTAGCGATTTTTCTCCACAGACTAACATTGCTGTTAGTTTCCTTCCGAAGGAAATCAGTAAAAGAACTGATGCGATGCAACCGTCTTGCCTCTGCTGGATCAGTATCATACATCCCAAAGGCCTTGCTTTCTTCTACAATGTCTGTAGCAATATTTAAGATTGCAATCAATGCTGTCCCTATGGCAAATACGAGCGCCAATCCTGTAACAGCACCCACAATAATTCCCACAACAGATATCACCAAAAGACAAAAATCGAATGCTATTTTTGCGATAGCGGCAACTCTCTCTTTTCCGCCATCAAAATGATACCATTTTTTTATTGCACCTAATAACTGATCCTTGGCATTTTCAAACTTTTTTCTCTTATCGCCAATCCAGCGACCGAGAGCGCTTCTGTTCTCCCAACTCACAATGAATCGCTGGTAAGCTCTTTCGATCCAGCTGTCCTTAATGCCATGTGCTCTTTTGAAAGTACCTGTCAGAGATGCGATTCGTCTTGCCACGGCCTTATCAACATTTTTACACTCGGTCTTAATGTTGTTCAAGGAATCTCTAATGCGCTCAAAAGAGTTCTTACGATTTACCAATGTAGTAAGCTTATTACGAACACTTGAACTGGCATTTGAAATATTGCCGTTATGGTCACCGGAATACGAATTCAATTTATTGTATACCGTACGCATCATGGCATTATGATAATCCGTGATTCGGTTCGCTTCTTTTCTGGCATTACTGGATGCTTGGCTTAACGCACGATACGAAACTGAAACCTCCGCCATCTAAATCACTTCCTTTTCTTGTTTTTTTCTTCCTGTCTTGCAGTGTTATAGCTATTTTTATAACTATTTGCAGATGCTTGACATGAATCATGTCGGTCGCTGATCCTTCGCATCTCCGCCTGAATGCTTTGAATTGCACTGCTAAGACTACCATCAGCATCAGGATATGGTTCCCTATACCCATCAACATAGGAAATTTTTGCTGAAAATGAAGACAGATGACGTATTCCGGTATTCAATTCTCCGGCAATCGTTTGAGGCAATCGATTCACATCAGCGACTTCGTCGTTCAGCTTTCTTTGCAAATTTTCCAATATTACCCCAAGCTCTTTATATTGCTTGGCATATTTCTTCATCAGATTGAGCTGATCATTCATTCGAGCCTTATAATAGCTACTGTCCATCATGTGCTCTCACCTCCCTAAATTATTCAATAGCCGCGCGATAATCCTGTTGCAAATCAACATCAGCTTCTTTATACGCCACCTCAGAATCAACCAAAGCATTATATAAATCCTTTAGTACATCCTCGAAGTCCTTGACCTTGCTGATAAGGATATTAAATTCGATTTCGAACTCTTTTCTGCCTTCACCGACCCAATTATCCTCAATCCGAGTTCTCAAGTCCGTTACAGACTTCCTTGAGGTTTCATATTGTGCCACAATATTTTTCATCCGCATATAACATTCGTGGATCTTCTCCGTATCAATATGTCCTGAAACCGCCATAGTTAAGCTCTCCTTTCATTGAACAATTTTACCTTTACGGACCCGGATCCATCGAATCTATAGCAAGAATACTCATCAAAGAATGTTTCCGCCGGAGTTCGCCCACTAAGTTCAAAGAACCTTGTTTCTTTAAGCGGAGCAAACACAATTCCGCGTCTCGAGTCTTTAAGTAATTTCAACGCTTCTGCTGCACCGAATCCAATATTCTGATTTTCAATGCAGGAAATTATAATAAATGCACCTTCTGCCACAGCACCTCTTAATGCCGATGCCAACCGCTTCCCATCATCACGGTCCATTGCGATTTTATTAAAAACATCTGCGTTATTTACGATAAGGACTTTCATCGTATCGTCAAGCGCATCGTCATCCGACAAATCATCGTCAGCCTCTAATATAGCATCACAAAATTCCATTATCTTCTCTTGTGCTTCCGCTCTTTCGGTAACATACTCGCTAACGAAGCCGTACGAAGATGCACTTTCGAGGCATTTTTCCTTGTCGTCTACCAAACAAATCTCAATAGTGTGATAAATTATGGTCTTTGACAAAGCATACATTAAATTAGAGACAAGCAGGTCGCGTTTTTGCTTTTCTCCAACAGCGCAGATAAAACCATCTCGATTGAAATTGATAGAATTAATGAGAATATTCTCAAAATCCATACCAATCGGGATAATGCGACGTTTTTTAAACTCATCAGGAAATTCTTTTTGGGCTGATGCAAAGATCAGATTTTCAGGGACCATCGGTATCTGTGGCGCAATGGATTTCATGTCGATATTTCTTGCCTCGACAAAGGACTTCATTTCATCACTACGACCGACTTCGGTTTGACTTTCACCGAAAATTGCAGTTTGGAATTCTACAATCTTTTTATCTAACATTACCAAGCCACGTCCAGGGATATTCTTCGGTTCCTGCTTGCAATGGCCAAAAATATTAGAATATTCATTTGTATCATTGCACGTCAATGCAATCTGAACTCCAAAATTTGACAATATTTTATAGTTCAAAGCATTTGATTGTGTTGCTGTAAAGACGAGAGAAATTCCAACTCCTTGGGCTTCACGAGCTATGGTCTGCAAATTTTCTGCTTCATCAGGGTAATATTCCTTGAATGCTGCGATGTTGTCTATAACAAGCACCATAAGTGGAATGTCTTTTTCTCCCGCTTCTACATATGCAGCATAATTTCCGGCACCATAGTCAGACAATTTCTTTTTTCTTAATGCAATTGTTTTTGTTATATACTTAAACAGATTCTTGCACTTCTCATCTTCATTGGCGAACACGATTCCTCCTACATGTTTGGATCTTTCAAACATTTTCAGAACCATACTGCCACAGTCAACTATATACATATTGACTTCTGCAACAGAATAATTGCGAATCAAGCCATACAACATCGTTTCAAGAAGTATGGTCTTTCCCATCTGAGATGAACCCACAATATAAATATTGTTCTTAGCAAAATTAACTGTTAAAGGAGCTTGTTTTTGATTGTCAGGATCATCGTACAATCCGTAAGGAATTTCAATTCCATACGTCATATCGCAAGACTCGTTTAACATATCTACACTGAGTTTATCCGGGAGCGGCGGAAGGCAGATCCCGGGCAGTCTCTTAATTCCCATGTTGCTACAATATCGTGCAACATAATCGACTATTGCATCTAACTGGGTTTCACTGGTATCTTTTGATTTTTTGTTCTTATTAGAGAATCTAACCGTCTTTCGACCTGCGAAATCCAGTTCGTTGATCTCAATGATCTGCTCTTTTGAATCATTTCCGGCAGGAACCTTCGCCCCACTGTAAGCAGATTGGAACAAATCAAATATCTCATTGTTACCCACTTGGAAATACGCCCTACCTGGCTCTACTATTTCAGCCGCCAAAGGCGTTTTTATGACTTCTTTACTGTCTTCTTTTGTTTGAACTTTCAGACATATTTTAAATTTTGAATTAGACCAGATCTGAGCATCTACAACTCCGGCAGGCTTTTGTGTAGCCAAGATCAAATGTACTCCAAGTGTACGTCCGATTCTCGCCGCAGAAATTAGTTCCTTCATAAAATCAGGGTATTCTGCTTTCAGCTCGGCGAACTCATCTACAATCATGATAAGATGAGGCAAAGGAGTTGTCACCTGGTTATCCTTGAACTTCTTTATGTAATCATTTATGTGATTCACGCCCGCATGAGCAAACAGTTCCTGTCTTTTAACAAGCTCTGCCTTTATTGATGACAATGATCTGTTAATTTCTCTTCCGTCTATGTTTGTAATAGTGCCAATCAAGTGAGGAAGTTGCTTAAACTGATTGGCCATACCTCCACCTTTGAAATCAATAACGACGAACCCCACCTCATACGGATGGAAAAGAGTTGCAATAGAAAGAATATATGTCTGAAGCACCTCAGACTTACCTGAGCCTGTTGTACCGGCAACCAATCCATGAGGTCCGTGAGCAGTTCCTTTATCTCCAATATCCAAATATACGACTTCATTCCCTCTCTTTACGCCTAACGGCGCTGCGAGGCTTTTGTAAACTTGTGAATCACTCCATCTTTTAGATAAATCAAGATCAGAAACCGACAGGATATTCAGCAATTCAAACATCGTGATGTTGCTCGTCAATTCATTTTCCAGAGCAACTTCTTCTATTTCTATCCCACCCAATCTTAAAGCAACAGCTTTAGCTATTCTATCATCCGCAACAGAGAACTGGAACTTTTGAGGATGATCAGCATCTAAAGTATTGACACATTCGCCGGAGTTGTTACTGGATACTCGGATAATATCGGAGCACCCCAACGGAAGATTTTCCTCCAAATTGCTAATAAAGACAAAAGTAACGCCATATTCGGATGCACACGTAAAGTATCTTGAAATAGGATGAGAAGCGACAAAATCCAAATCTGTAACAAAGACAATGGTATACGAATCAATCTTTCGTGTCGAGCCAGGAGTTGATTGTTCATCAGCAGCAAATAAAGTGTACAGATTTTCAAGTAGACCATTTTTACTATCTTCATCATATGCTATTGATCTGGAATTATCCGCATGGTCGACAAAAGACGGCAACCACCTAACCCAACTCATTAAGTTCATATATGATGAATCTGTAATCAGCATCATTTTTACATCATTGTAGAAGTGGCGCACTGACACATCCAATATAATATTTTTTAAAATTATGTCGGTATTTTCTCTGTCGCCAACAATTCCTATTCCATTTGCGTTGAGAAAATTTGACACAATAGGTGCATTATCAATAAATCTAAACTGTTCGGAAACCTCTGCCGGTATAGTCGAAAGCGGATCCTCTGTATCTACAAAATCTTGTTTTGTATATTTCACTTGGTTAGAAGATACGATTGTTCCAGTTCCAAGAAACACTCCAAGAAAGTCAGGGTCATCAGGCTTTCTTTCAAAAAGTCGTTTATCAAATGTTATTGCTTCAGAAACATCATCTTCTATTGATGTATAAATCAAATTCAGGATTCTTTTTTCCTCAGCTCTTGCCGTTTCAATTTCCTTCGTTTTACCCTTGATGTATTCGTTGTAGCGATCTATACGTTTCTGCCAGTCCTTTTTAAAGTTTTTCTTTTCCTGAAAGTATGTAACAATAGACATTATGATTCCCATACTCATGGTAACTACGCTATATATTACAAATGTGCCACCGTTGTTACTCATAAGTCCGCGCAATATTATTGTCGCAACAAGCATAACAAGAGCGGGGATCAAAGACATTAGTAAGTTTTTCTTATTTTTCGCCGGTTTCTGCTCAGCCTGCTTAATTTCGATTTCAGTGTCAAGCTGCTTAAATTTAAGACGCGTACTTCTGTTGAACTTAGGGTACTTGAAACTAGTAGATTGATTATCTACTTTCCTTATTTCTATCGACTTTGATGCTATTTCATTTTCCTCAGAGAAATATAAGCTTCCATGGCAATAAAAGAAGCTAAACTCTGCTATACTAAAGAAATCGTAATCATTGATTATCCTTTCTTTGCGAATACGTGTGCCATTTACATAAACACCATACTTGCATTTTCCCTCTTCTATAGATATCCCTTCTTTTCCTGAAGCTATAAAGAAGAAGTCGTCACCAACATGAGAGCTATTGATTAGAATATCACAATCAGGTGAACCACCGATTTTGATACGTCCAAGTTTGCCTATTGCACAAGTGCAATTATAATCATTGACCTCATATTCAAAATCAAGAACAAAGTATATATTAAAAATCGTGATATCCGAATCCTGATAACGCAAGTAAAACTCATCTCCATGAGTCAACTTTTTTGTAAAAAACTTAATAGCTCCGCCTGTTGTCAGATACAAGGAATCCGAGCAGCTTATGTTCCAATTCTGCCCTGTTTTCTTAAGCTTCAAATCTATTGAAGAAAAGAATGAATCCCTCCTCAATCTTATGTCTGCCTCTGCAAGGGTTCCAATACGCAATTCCTGCATATCAGAACTCAAATTAATTTCTTTATATATATCCTTTCCAACAAGGATGAGTTTATATCTAGGATTCATTCAAAATCACCTCAAATAACTGATTTTCGAACCATTTCTGATCCCATATTCAGCCAAAGATTTCATTCCTCTTAAGAGCGCGATAGGATTTTCTGATACCAAATAGCAATTATTAATATCTTCCACATCAACCTGCAGATTATAGGCCTTGTTTAACGACACAAACAAATCATTGGCTGAGATATCCAACGGAACTTCCAAATCAACAAGTTTTTGTTGATTCTGTATATAGAACTCAATAATAACCTTATCGTTTTTCATTTTTTCTCACCCTTGCTGTCCTTAATCAAATGAATAAATATGTCATTTTTTGAAGTTCTTTGTTCTGCATTAAATCTTTAATTCTTAGGTGATCGTAATGAAGAACGTGTTCAATATATTCAGCCACTGAAAAATGAAGCTGAATTCTCGGAGAGATCAGAGAATTATCGTCATCCGGCAAAAAATCATTACATACATAAACATATTTTTCTCCTGTAGCACCATTAATGCTATCGGTTAGAATGTTTGTAGCAAAAACAGAGGTTTCACTTTGTTTCGTAACGACAACGACTTTTTCAGCAATATCAATCAAACCTGCAATAGCTTCATCGAATCCCGATATACAATCAATTACTATATAATCATAGTTCATACTGCGCTTTGCTGCTACTGCAATACGCCCATATACACCGAAATCAACTCCAAGTGAACTAAGAGATCCCTTAAACGGTGGCAAATAATAGAACGTCTCACGTCTAATAATATGCTCTATTTTTTCAAAATCTATGTCATTTGAATTTGAGATATATTCATAGAAATCACTATCTGCTATCACAGAATTATTCTCCAATATTCGATGAAAGCTTTGTAGATTTGCTGCATTAAGATAAAGAACTTTTTTATAATTTAATGACAGACAGGCAGATAAACCCATAGAAACGAAGGTCTTGCCTACACCTCCAGAAGCAGAAGCGACCAATATTATTTTCGGTTCAGTTTTTTTAACATCGCCCAAGCCAAGAACAGTCGTAGACTTGCCTATAATCTCATTAAATATTTCTTTAATGCTCGTGTACTTATATATTTTGTTTACGAACAATCCCCCTGTTTGTTCTTCTTCATATTGTTCCGTCATGACAAAAACATTATTAATAGTATGCTTTTGCAATAAATCGCTGTATAAATCTTCAGATATAATTAATATTTCAGCAGATTGTGGATCAGAGAATAGTTCTTTAAAATACTCTGGATCTGTTATCACTTCCAGTTCTATCTTTTCACCAAAATCCACAAGGAACTTTAATTGAATAGGTATTAGATAGTTAATATCCGTATCTGCTATTATTACTCTTGGCTTGGATGCTGCCATATCGTTGTGACTCCTTATTTTAAAACAAACTGGAAATTACTGTTTGCCAAGCGGAGACTATCCCCACTCCTGATCAGCATAGGAACATTTGGCTGCAATCTAACATTATTAATGTATGTCCCATTTGCACTTTGCAGATCTGTTACATAATAGCCACTAGTATTTTTTGTTATTTTACAATGGCTTCTACTTATCATTTTGTTAAAAGATACAACCCCATCAACAATTTCCTGCTTTTTCCCAACAACAAAACTATCTTTAGTTATTTCAACCTCAAAACTGTTCCTCGCATCCAATGAAATGAGATATGGTCTTTTTTCATCCCCAAAACTAGTGACATCACTAGGTCCATCCTGACTTTTATTACCACACTTTAAAAAGAAATTAAGCCCCTCAAGATCTATATTGCCGTTTGATAATTCTGGAATAAATTGGAGCGCTTTTGAAGAATGAAGATTTCGTGTCTGCGTTAATATTTTTACAATGCTTGTACGTAACTCATTCTCAAATAAGCCGTATTCATTAAAAAGCCTCATATTCAACGGCAAGTACAAAAGTTTAACTTGAAAATTTGACTGATCAATATATATATGATCAAATGAAATATCAATATTCTGGCATGAAAGAAACCCATTATTCCTAACCTCAATTATATTCGATAAAAGGTTAGAAACAATTTGCAGAAAAGCTTCAGCAGACAGCGTCGGGATCAGTGAAGCAAGATTCTTATATGTGCTGCACAAGTAATATAGTTGAATTTTTCCATTTAATAGCATTTTTCTACATGTTACAAAATTGCCACTCTTTTGACTCTGCAGCACTCTATATTCTGTAGGAGAGAAGATTGAATTATCTTCCAGGATATATGAACTATCATCTCCATAATGAGCTTCTCCTATAATTCTTCTTTCCAGCAAGATATTCATTGGTACCTCCTCATAAATATCACTAACTTCGGAGGCTACTGCAATAGATGAACCATCACATAACAGTAGCCTCCCGACTAAAGCTGTTAGTTCTTGTCTTTATTCTTTTTTCTTCTCTTCAGAATGAAGATCAGCAAGCCTGCTGCAACAGCGACTCCGGCAGTGCCGCCGATGGAACCATAGAACAATCCCTTATCCTCATAGTAACGAACAAAACCATTTGTGGAAACAAGGATTGTCGATCTGAATTCATACGCTTCGCCCGGATCGAAAGTATCGCTTGCGGTATCCGTAATATTTCCGGCAAGATCTTCAACAATAATTTCAATACTCTGACGATTCTTCGCTTCTGCAATCTGGAAGGTTCCGTCATAGGTGTTTACAGAGTCTCCGAAATCTGTATTGATACCTCTTGACTCCCCATTGACTTTAACCTCTACAGACTTGAGTCCGCCGACATCCACGATGGAATAATTAACATCAATGGATGTTGCATTCACCGCTGCATAATCATCGTGGAATTTTGCATCGGGAATCGTAATATTGCGAATCTCAGGAATCGTAGTATCTACAGTGAAGGTCATGGTATCCTTGACAGCCTGATTCTTCTTATCAATAGAATTCTCAGGCACACTTGTCGAAGGTCTGTCGTTGCTGTCCTTTGAGGAAATCGTAATTCTGTATTCGCCATCCTCAGTGAAGTTATCCTTGCTGATTGTATACAGATACTGGAACCATCCGCTTTCACCGATTGCGACATCAGGAGATGCAACCGGGTTCGAGACATACTTCGCCTCGATAGGTTCACCGTTTCTTGTAATCATGACCATAAGCGATCCCGCAGCAATTCTTGTTGCATTGTACTCTGTGATGACAAGATCATTAGTAATTGCAACGTCTGCTCCATCCTGCTTTTTGATATACTGTCCGCCATCTTTAATGAGAGAGATAAGATAGTCGTCATACACATAGACCGAACCAAACCTGTTGACAGTAAAGGTCCGCGTGCTGCTGGATGTATTCCCTGCGAGATCCGTAACAGAAAGCGTCAAAGTATAAATTCCGTCGTTTTCAGCAATGCTCTCGAAGTAGTCATAGCTGCCCGAAACACCAGAACCATTTCTCGGATCACCTTTCAGGAACTGCGCTGTTACATCGACATCCTTGTCTCCGAAGCGCGTTCTGAGCAAGCGAATTTCATAGGTTGCAAAGTTGACGTCTGTAAACGAAATCGTCGGAATAACGTCTTCATTATAAGCAACACCGTTTTCTACCCCACCGATTGTTGGTTCAACGATAGTTTTATCAACGGTAAACGCTTTTGCCGCAACCGAACCGCCATAATTAGCTTCTCCGCTTGAGTTTCCTGCAAGGTCGGTCATGGTTACATCGAATGTGTAATCGCCATCAGAGGTATATGAGATAACTGCAGTATGCACGTCTCCGTTGTTAGACCAAGACGCACCAGGTATCGAAATGTTTGAACCGCTCAATGAAGCAGTCTGAGTGAATACGACTCTCTCTGTACTGAAATTGTGTTCAACAACCGTGACAGTAGCAGTACGATTGGCCTTAAAATACTTCTCGTTTGCAGCGCTGTTGTTGTCATATGACACGCTGATTGTCGGGACCGTTTTGTCAATCGTAAACGATTTACCTGCGGTCGTACCCGGAGCATAATTGATGCTTGTGCATTTATTGCCTGCGAGATCTGTGTATTCAATTGCGAACGTATAATCGC
>OMUY01000100.1 GCA_900314355.1 uncultured Eubacteriales bacterium
TTACAAAAAAGTACCGCGGAAGGTTTTTTCCTGCCGCGGTATTATTAATTTTTTTTGAAATTATTTTTTCTCTTTATTCCATTTAGCTTCGGCTTTTGCCCTGACTGTAATCGGAAGTCCGAAAAGATTGATGAATCCCTGAGCGTCTGACTGGTCATAAACATTGTCCTCGTCAAATGTCGCGACCTCTTCATTGTAGAGAGAATAAGGAGACGTGACGCCAGCGTTGATGATATTTCCCTTGTAGAGCTTAAATTTTACGTCGCCTGTAACAGTCTCCTGTGTTTTGTCAACGAAAGCCTGAAGAGCCTCACGGAGAGGAGTGAACCATTTTCCGTCATAAACAAGCTCGGCGTATTTCTGAGCCACAAGATATTTGTAGTGCTGAGTATCCTTGTCAAGAGTAATTGTCTCAAGAACCTCGTGAGCCTTGTAAAGGATAGTTCCGCCGGGAGTCTCGTAAACGCCTCTCGATTTCATTCCCACAAGTCTGTTTTCAACGAGATCGGCAATACCGACGCCGTTCTCTCCGCCGAGTTTATTCAAAGTCTCTATTACCTTTTCAGCGTCCATTTTTTCGCCGTTAATCTCGGTAGCCTCGCCTTTTTCAAAATGAACCGTTACATAAGTAGGCTTGTCGGGAGCCGCGACGGGATCAACGCCCATTTCAAGGAATCCTTTTTTGCCGTACTGCGGCTCATTTGCAGGGTCTTCAAGGTCAAGTCCCTCGTGTGAAAGATGCCAGAGGTTTTTATCTTTTGAATAATTAGTTTCCCTGTTTATTCTGAGCGGCACATGGTGAGCCTCGGCGTAGTCGATTTCCTCGTCACGCGATTTGATTGTCCACTCTCTCCACGGAGCGATAATAGCGATGTCGGGATCGAAAGCCTTAATTGAAAGCTCAAAACGAACCTGATCGTTGCCCTTTCCGGTACAGCCGTGGCAGATAGCGTCCGCTTTTTCATCGTGAGCGATTTTTACAAGCTCTTTCGCGATAAGGGGACGGGCGAAAGAAGTTCCGAGAAGATAAAGATCTTCATATTTGGCGCCGGCCTTGACTGTCGGGAAAATATAATCTTTCGCGAAAGTCTTTTTGAGGTCGAGAACGTAAAGTTTTGAGGCGCCGGTCTTTTTTGCCTTCTCCTCAAGTCCGTCAAGTTCGGAACCCTGCCCCACGTCTGCGGAAACAGCCACTACTTCGCAGTTATTGTAATTTTCCTTTAGCCACGGGATGATTATTGATGTGTCAAGTCCGCCCGAATAAGCGAGAACGACTTTTTTTATCTTTGATTTGTCCATTTTCTTTTCCTCCGATTACACCGATTATCGAGGTCTTTGAAACCCGTCTGAATTTTTCTGTTTTATATTATATTAGATTTCCCTTATGTTTTCAATAGCAAAGTTACGAGAATAAGAAAATTTTCAAACATAATTTATTGTATAAAATGACGGTTTATACATTAATTTCAGCTTTTATACAGTATATTATTAATTATTATTCATTCAATATCCGATTTATGGCAGCCGCCGATATCTTTGAAAAATTAAAACAGACAATACAGTTATCAATAATCCGACTGACGCGCGGAATACGCTCAGAAAAAAAACACACCGGAAAAACCGGCGTGTTTACTGCTGAAAGAATTTTATTCGACTCCTGCGAATTTGTAGTCTTTGCTTTCGACGGCTTCTTTCAGCAAGTCCGTCGCGACAGGTTTGGATAAAGTCAGTTTCGCTGTTCCCGTCTCGTGGCTTACATCGGCGTTTTCAACTCCGTCTACAGCCTCGAGCGCCTTTTTAACTGTCATTTCGCAGTGTCCGCACATCATGCCTTCGATTTTCAAAGTCTCTGTCAATTCGATTTCCTCCTTTTTTACACTTTTTTCTTTATTTGAAACGGCGGCTGAATTGCCGGAATTTCCGCTGTTTTCAAGAATGTCGATTGAAAAATTTTTCAAAGCGTTCCTGCCGGGCTTGTCTTTTGAAACGTTTCTTATTCTGACCGCATTAAGTCTCAACGCGTTCATGACAACAAAGAAACTTGATAAACTCATCGCGGCGGCTCCGAGCATTGGGCTCATAGATACGTTCAGACTTTCGACGCCCGTAACATACGACATAAACACCCAGAATCCTGCGGCGAAAGGTATAAGAAGAGTATTGTAAATCAGCGCCCAGAACAAATTTTCCTTGATATTTCTGTATGTAGCTCTTGCCAGCCTGACTGCCGCCGAGACGTCTCTCAGCCCCGATTTCATTATTACAACGTCCGCCGCGTCGATTGCGACGTCGGAGCCTGTTCCGACGGCTATTCCTATATCGGCTTTAGTCAGCGCCGGTGCGTCGTTGATTCCGTCGCCTACCATTGCGACTTTGCCGAGCTTCTGAAGTTTTTCGATTGCCGCCTGCTTGCCGTCCGGCTTTACGCCTGCGATTACATCGTCAACTCCGACCTTTTCGCCTACGGCTTTTGCTGTCGCCTGATTGTCGCCTGTGAGCATTACGACTTTAATGCCCTGATTTTTAAGCTCTCCGACTGCCGCGGCGCTGTCCTCTTTTATCTCGTCCGCTACGGCGATTATTCCCAATAAATTTGAATCTTTCGCAAAGAAAAGAGGAGTTTTTCCCTCGTTGGCGAGTTTTTCGGAAAACGATTTTATTTTTTCGTCCGCGCCGCCGGTCTCTGAAGAGATGAAATCATAATTTCCGCCTATTATTTTTCCGTCTTTCGTATCTGATTTAAGCCCGTTTCCCGGAAGAGCCTCAAAATTATCGGTTTTTACAGAAGAATATTTATTTTCTTCGGCATACTTTACTATGGCTTTCGCGAGAGGATGCTCCGACTTGGATTCAAGCGAATAAGCGTATTTTACAAGTTCGTCTTTTTCTTTTTCTCCGCCGCCCTGATTCAAGATTTCTTCTGCGGAGACAACGTCCGTAACTATAGGCTCGCCTTTCGTGACTGTTCCCGTCTTATCTAAAACGGCGATCTGCACGTTTCCTGTCTCCTGAAGTGATTCGGCCGTCTTGAAAAGTATTCCGTTCTTGGCTCCGACGCCATTACCGACCATTATAGATACGGGCGTCGCGAGTCCTAAAGCGCACGGGCAGGAAACGACCAAAACAGTTATGGCGTGCGAAAGCGAAACGCCTATTGAATGACCCGTGACAAGCCATAAAATCAATGTTACCGCTGCGATCCCCATTACCGCCGGTACGAAAATTCCGGAAATTTTATCCGCAAGTTTCTGAACAGGAGCTTTAGTTGCGGCCGCGTCGGATACGAGCTTTATTATCTGAGCTAAAGACGAATCCTCTCCGACCTTAGTGGCTCTGCACTTAAGATAGCCTGACTGATTTATTGTACCGGACGAAACAGACGAGCCTTCCTGTTTGTCAACGGGGAGTGATTCACCGGTCAACTCCGATTCGTTTACGGCTGATACGCCTTCGATAACAACGCCGTCAACCGGGATTGTTTCTCCGGGTCTTACCGCGAAAATATCGCCCACATTCACATCATCGACCGAAACGGTTTTTTCCTGCCCGTCAACAATCAGATTAGCTGTCTTCGGCGCAATCTTCATCAATGATTTTAATGCGTTCGTCGTCTTTCCCTTTGAGTACGCCTCCAAAGTTTTGCCGATAGTTATAAGCGTAAGTATCATCGACGCCGATTCAAAGTAAAATTCATGGGCGTATGTGTGAATAAGCATCGTATTCCCGTCGGCAGCAGCTCTCGTCAAAAGAAAAAGAATGACAGTTGAATATATAAATGCGGCGGATGATCCCAAAGCTATCAAAGAATCCATATTGGCGCCTCTGTGGTATATAGCTTTGAATCCCGATATGAAAAATTTTCTGTTGATTATCATTATGACTATTGTCAGAAGCATTTCGACAAGGCCTACAGCCACATAATTGCCGTCGAAAAATTTAGGCAGAGGCCATGACCACATCATATATCCCATGCTGAAATACATAAGCGCGAGAAGAAACACGACGGACCAGACGAGTCTCTTTAAGAGTTTGGGCGTCTCACGGTCTTTGAGCGCGTCTTCTTCGGCCTGAAGTTTTTCGGTTACAGACGATTTCGACGACTTGTTTTCTCCCGTGTCTTTGAGTTTTGCGCCGTAGCCGGCATTCTCGACTGCTTTGATAATGTCCGACGATTTATAATCGCCTTCAACTCCCATTGAATTTGTCAACAGACTTACCGCGCACGATTTCACGCCCGGTACTGCGGAAACAGCCTTTTCGACTTTCGCCTGGCATGAAGCGCAGCTCATTCCCGATACCAAGTACTGTTCCATTTTTTCACCCTCTCAAATCTTATTTTCTCTTTCCCCGACAGAAGTTATCACTTCATCAGCTTCTTGATAAGCTCGCAGAGCTCATCAACCGTCTCATCATTTCCGTTTTTTATGTCCCTCGCGACGCATCCTCTTATATGGTCGGACAAAAGCTCCTTGTTAAAAGAATTCATCGCGCTGGTGACGGCGGCGGACTGAATAAGAATATCGGCGCAGTAGCTGTCGTCGGCTATCATTTTTTTTATTCCCCTTATCTGCCCTTCTATTCTTGAAAGTCTGTTTGTCAGGCATTTTTTTTGCTCCTCGGAACGAAGCGTTTTTCTCTTCCCGTTCTCCGTCACCGCCGAGCAGCAGCTTTTTCCCTTTTCATTTTCTTCTGAGCAGCATTTCTCTTTACCCGATAAAGCGTTTTCCTTGTCGGAATTTTTTATTTCTTCCATTTTCACCGCACCTTCCGATTTACCCCATGGGGGTATCTCTTACATTCAATATAATATACCCTATTAGGGTATTTGTCAACACTTTTTTTATTTTTTTCAGGGCGGGGATTTGAAAATTTCCTTTTTTGAATCGACAAAAAAAACAGCGGAGCCAAATGAACTGTTCCGCTGTTAATATTTAAGAAATCAGAATTTGTTTATCAAAATCTCGTCTTGGCAGTATATCCCGTATGAAGAACGGCTTCCGCCTTTTCAGAACCGGGCTCGCCGAAATATTCCTTGTAGACTCTGATGATGTCCGGATTTTCGTGAGATTTTCTGACGGGAAGATTTTTGTCGTCCTCGTACAAAGCTTTCGCCCTGAGCGCCTTAATATCGACGTTGTTTCTGACATATGCGCTCTGTATAGGCTGTCCGCCTCCGTTTACGCATCCTCCGGGGCAGCACATAACCTCGACAAAATCATAATATTTTTCGCCGGACTTTATCATATCAAGAAGTTTTCCGGCGTTGGCAGTGCCTGATACGACAGCTACTTTTATCTCGTTGCCGGCAATTTCGTATGTAGCCTCTTTTATGCCCTTTGTTCCTCTGACGTCAGTAAAGTCAAGATTTTTCAGCTCTTCGCCTGTGAGTTTTTCGTAAGCTGTTCTGAGCGCAGCCTCCATTACTCCGCCTGTCGCGCCGAAAATGGTTCCTGCGCCTGAGCCTAAACCGAAAGGTGAATCGAACTGCCCGTCGGGAAGATCGTTGAATAATATACCCGCTTTCTTTATCATTCTCGCAAGTTCTCTTACCGTAAGAACCGCGTCGATGTCAGGCAGACCTTCCACGGCCGTGTGATCCATTCTCTCCGCTTCGTATTTTTTCGCCGTGCAGGGCATAACGGAGACCATGTATATTTTTTCGGGATCTATTCCCATTTTCTCCGCATAATATGTCTTTGCCGTCGCGCCGAACATTCCCTGAGGAGATTTGCATGTCGAAAGATGAGGAATCATTTCGGGATAATAATGTTCGCAGTAATTAATCCATCCGGGCGAGCATGATGTGAACATGGGAAGATCTTTCTTATTTGTGTATCTGTCGATAAACTCGTTAGCCTCTTCCATTATTGTCAAATCGGCGGAGAAATTTGTGTCAAACACCTTATCGGCTCCGAGAGCTCTAATTGCTGAAATCATCTTTCCGGTGACAATAGTGCCGATCGGAAGACCGAATTCCTCGCCCAAAGCCACTCTGACAGAAGGAGCTGTCTGAACAAGAACAACCTTATCGGGGTCATTTATGGCGTCAACAACTTTCATTGTGTCGTCTCTTTCGTAAAGAGCTCCTGTCGGGCAGGCGACGATGCACTGACCGCACGAAATGCACGCCACATTTCCCAAAGGTGCGTCAAAAGCGCATGTAATTTCCGTGTCAAATCCTCTGTTGTTCGCGCCAATTACGGAGACACCCTGAGTTTTTTCGCAAACAGCCTCGCATCTTCTGCAGAGGACGCATTTGGAATTGTCTCTTCTCATATGGGCGGCGCTGTCGTCGATTTTATACTTATTTACACTGCCTTTGTATTCGTCCACATTCTCGATTCCGTACTCATTGCAGAGGGTCTGGAACTCGCAGCTGCCTGACCTTATGCACGAAAGGCAGGATTTATTGTGTGTGGAAAGAAGAAGCTCAAGCGTCATCTTTCTCGACTCTATTACTCTCGGAGAATTTGTCGTTATCTCCATTCCCTCGTTTACCGGATAAACGCAGGCGGCTACAAGAGTTCTCGCTCTTTTGACCTCGACTACGCACATTCTGCACGCGCCTATTTCGTTTATTCCCTTAAGATAGCAAAGTGTTGGGATTTTAATTCCTACTTTTCTGCACGCCTCAAGAATAGTTATTCCTTCGGGAACAGTGTAGTCAACATTATTTATTTTAATATTTACGTCAGCCATTATATTCCCTCCGTATCACTTTCTCGAAATCGCGCCGAAATGACATTTTTCCATACAAGCGCCGCACTTAATGCATTTGCTCTGATCGATATAGTGCGGTTTTCTTACCGTGCCCGAAATCGCGCCGACAGGGCATGTTCTCGCGCACGCGGTGCATCCGCGGCATTTATCGGCGTCTATAGAAATCGTGAGAAGCTTTTTGCATACTCCGGCAGGACATTTTTTGTCCACGACGTGAGCGATATATTCTTCTCTGAATCTTTTGTATGTGGAGAGAACGGGGTTCGGAGCTGTCTGACCCAAACCGCACAGTGCGTTGTCTTTGATGTAATAGCATAGCTTTTCCATCTTATCGAGGTCGTCAAGAGTGCCGTTGCCCGACGTTATCTTTTCAAGTATCTCGTAAAGTCTTCTCGTTCCGACTCTGCATGGCGTGCATTTGCCGCATGATTCGTCTACCGTGAAATTAAGGAAGAATTTCGCGATATCGACCATACATGTGTCCTCGTCCATGATTATCATTCCGCCCGAGCCCATCATCGCGCCCTGGGATACGAGGTTGTCGTAATCTATCTGAATATCTATCATGGAAGCCGGGATGCATCCGCCGGAAGGTCCGCCGGTCTGAGCCGCCTTGAATTTTTTGCCGTTTGGTATGCCGCCGCCGATGTCTTCGACTATCTGTCTGAGCGTCGTGCCCATAGGTACTTCAACAAGTCCCGTGTTGTTTATCTTTCCGCCGAGAGCGAAAACTTTTGTTCCCTTTGATTTTTCCGTTCCCATCGAATTGAAGAACTCAGCGCCCTTCAAAATTATCTGAGGTACGTTAGCAAATGTCTCGACGTTGTTTTCGGTAGTGGGCTTGCCGAAAAGTCCCTTGACAGCCGGATACGGAGGACGCGGTCTCGGCTCGCCTCTCTTGCCCTCGATTGACGTCATAAGAGCAGTCTCCTCGCCGCAGACGAACGCGCCCGCGCCGAGTCTTACGAATATATCGAAATCAAAACCGGAGTTGAAAATATTTTTTCCCAGCAGTCCGTATTCCCTCGCCTGCTTAATGGCTATTTTAAGTCTCTTGACAGCTATAGGGTATTCTGCTCTTACATAAATATAGCCCTCGCTCGCGCCTGTGGCATAGCCGCATATGGCCATTGCCTCCAAAACGGCGTGCGGGTCGCCCTCAAGAACGGATCTGTCCATAAAAGCTCCCGGGTCGCCTTCGTCGGCGTTGCATACCACATACTTCTGATCGGCTTTCTGAGCCGCGGTGAAAGACCATTTTTTTCCGGTCGGGAATCCGCCGCCGCCTCTGCCTCTGAGACCTGAGTCCGAAATCTCTTTGATAACCTGTTCCGGCGTCATTTCAGTCAAAGCTTTTCCGAGAGCGGCATAGCCGTCCATAGCGATATACTCGTCTATATTCTCGGGGTTGATGACGCCGCAGTTTCTCAACGCGACTCTCTTCTGAGCTTTGTAGAAATTGGTGTCGGAAAGCGATACGTGATCTATCTTTCCCTTTGAGATCTCGTCTACATCCTTGTAGACTAATCTCTCTACAACTCTTCCCTTCAACAGATGTTCCGAGACTATTTCTTCTACGTTTTCCTTCTTGACTCTTGAATAAAACGTGCCGTCGGGATAGACGATGACGACGGGACCTAATGAACAGAGTCCGAAGCATCCTGTTTTTACTACTTTGACCTCGTCCTGAAGTCCGTAGTTTTCGATTTGTTTTTCAAATTCCTCTCTTATGCTCTGGCTTCCGGATGACGTGCATCCGGTACCTCCGCAAACGAGAACTTGGGCGCGAACCATTTCTTAAAAATCTCTCCTTAAACAAAAACTTTTGATTTCTCTTTTTTCTTTTTTTTAGTCACACGTAAAAATACATCGGTTTTAATCAAAGCGTGTTCTGTGCGTGAGTTATAGTGTATTTTTCTACTACCTGTCCGTTTTTAAGATGGCTTTCAACTACCTCTTTCGCCTTTTCGGGAGTCATCTTTACATAAGTCACTTTTTCCTTTCCGGACTGGAAAACTTCGACTACGGGCTCGTACTGGCAGATGCCGATGCATCCTGTCTGAGTAACCATAACCTTGTCGGAAAGATGTTCCTCCTGAACGTCTTTTACAAACTCGTTCAAAACGGGTCTCGCTCCCGCGGCGATTCCGCAGGTAGCCATTCCAACGGCAACTCTTATCTCGTTTCCGCCCTCTCTGAGAACCACTTTAGGCTGCATTCTCTCCTTAATCGCCTGCAGTTCAGCTAATGATTTCATTTACTTGCCTCCGTTTTTATTAATAAGAAATATCTATATTTATCGCAAAATAAATAGCATGATATTATAAAGCGTAATCAAATTTATACCCTATGTTTTCGTAACATTCGGTCAGATATTCTTTCACCCATTCGAGAACATCGGGATAATTTAGCGGAACATCGCCCAATTCAGCTGTCATATCGTCTGTATCAAGCGATACAGTCCCTTTTTCAGTTGAATGAAAAAATATCCAATTTATTTCGGGACTGCCCTGAATCAGAGTGACGATTGTCGAAACAATATCTCCCAAAGGGGTAAAATCAACAGACGTTTTGTCAAATACCGCTTTTACGTCTGTACCGTGGTTATCGGGATATTTTGAGACATGCCTCGATTTTATATCAAAACTGCCGCCTGTCATCTCCGCCTCAAGCTTAAAAAGAGGAAGTCCCATGCCCACCTTTCTCGTAGTTCTTGTGGTGGCAAAAGGTGAGACGGCGTTTTTCAGAAAATCTTCAGTCATACCGCAGCCGTCGTCCGAAATAATTATTGAAAGCGTCTTTTCGTTTTCATCGATAATTATCGAAATTTTATGCGCTCCCGCCTTGACCGAGTTCATTGCTATGTCAAGTATATTTAAGCTGAGTTCCTTCATATTTCTATGTTCTGAGATAATCTATAACTTTTTTTCTCACGGAATCGGAAGATAAATCTTTATCGTCAAACTCAAAATATTCTTTTTTCTCTTTGATGTTCCACAGAACATGAGCGTCTGATGAGACAATGATTTTTCTGCCTTTTAATTCGGGATATTTTTTTATATATTCGTCTATATTGTCGGGGTTTGCAAATTCGACTGTTCTGAATTTGCTGTTTTTCGGAAAAGTGCCCAACACCTGAATTATTCCGTTTGATTGCCTGTCTATGTGAGCAGGAAAAGATACGCCGTTATAATTTGCCGCGATGTCAAAAACGTCGTCTATTGATATATCGGCCGCGTTCGAAAGAAGATAATCTTCTCTGCCGATAATTTCATCTTTTTCGTTTCTTATAAGCTGGTCTCCGAAAATCGGAACCATGTTCGGTATTTTAAACCTTTTAGTATCGACAAACGAATCGAATCGGAGGGCGTCCTCAAGCGTTTCAAAAAGACATACGGCGTGGATTTCCTCGCTTGTCGTAAGCTCCATTCCGGGTATCGGTATTATTCCCAACCGTTTCGCGGCGGCGCAGAACGCCGGACAATTTTTGGCGGAATTATGGTCGGTGAGCGCCATGATGTCAAGACCGTTCAGAACTCCCATGCCGCATATGTCGTTCGGGGTCATATCGTTGTCCGCGCACGGCGAAAGACAAGAATGAATATGCAGGTCGTAGTAATATCTGTTCATTTCAGAAATCAAGAGTATAGGAAATTTTCAGACAAGACCGCTTATTTCAATGGCCGTTTCATATGACGGCAGAGAAGAAGAAACGATATTTATTCCCTTTTCAACGGCTGCATTTTTTATTTCGTCGCTGATTTTTACGTTTTCCGAAAGTATCACCACGGAAACGTCTGCAAGCGACGCTACCGCTACAGTGTTAATATTAGACATTATAGTTATCCACGCCTCGTTTTCTTTCGCACGTCCCATAACCCAGGAAAGAAGGTCGCCTATATAACAGCCTTTGACCTGTCTTGAAGGGTTCGGCATTGATATTATTTCAAAAGAGCATTTTTCGCTCAGCTCGGATACCGTCAATTTTCTGTCTCCGTAAAATCAGTTTTTTTCTTCGCTATTCGCAGAATCGTCAATATTTTTGTCAATCATTCTGCACAGATGGATATCGGATATATTTCCCCTGACTAAATCCTCCGCGAAAGCCCTGCAAGTAGGACTGCCGCACGCTCCGCAGTCTATTCCGGGAAGTTCTGAGCGTATCTTCTGAATTTCAGCCATCATTCTCATCGACTCGCCGAAATTTGCGGAAAGCCTTGAAATAGGCATATATTCGGGAAGCTCGGAGCTTATGTACCTGTCGGGTATATAATGCCTGTCGGCAGGAAGCCTGTTCTGTGACACCGGCATATATCTTTTAACGGATGTGAGCCTTGTCCTCGCGATAAAAGGATTTTCTATTGTCATAACTCCGCCTACACAACCGCCCGGGCAGGCGTTCAGCTCTACAAATTCAAGCTGAGGTATGTTGCCGTTGTCCATAGCCTCCAATACTCTCGACACGTTTTCCATGCCGTCGGCGGCTAAGTATTCGTCGTTCATTATAGCAGACGCCTCTCCGCCCGACTGAGCCCATCCTATGCCTATCATTCCGGCTTTAGAAGAAATCGAAGGTTCTTTTCCCGATTTGAGAGCGGGCAGAAGCCGGAAATATATATCTTTTAGCGACAGAGCCACATCGACGTCCGACCTGTAATGACCGAAACCGTTTCTGATATAGCTGACCTTTGCGGGACACGGAGATATAAAATAAGTGCCAATGTCCTCGTCTTTCAGATCGGGGTGTTCTTTTTTAGCCTTCATCCTCGCCATCATCGACGCCGTCTCTACAGGCGGAAGAAGCGGCATAAGATTGTCCCTCAAATACGGGTATCTGAGCGAAATCAACCTTACGATAGCGGGACAAGCCGAAGAAATCACAGGTTTTTTTATTCCTTCGGTTTTTAAATAAAGCCTTGTAAACTCCGTCACAAATTCGGCGCCCTGCGCTACCTCGAACACATCGTCGAAACCTATATCCAAAAGTCCCTGAAGTATAGTATCAACGTCGTAAATACCATTGAACTGACCGAAAAGAGACGGAGGCGGCAGAGCGATTTTCCATTTGTATTCCATGTGATGCTCGAATTTTGACGACATAGCCCTTTTTGCGTTGTGAGGGCAAAGTCTGATACATTCTCCGCAGTCTATGCATCTGTCGGAATTTATCTCCGCGTGACCGTTTCTTATTCTTATCGCCTCTGTCGGGCAATGCTTGAGGCAGGTCGTGCAGCCGGTGCAGCGAGACAAATCGAGTTCAACTGAATGGGCGTAAGTGGGTTTTTCAGCCGCCATCGGTTATTCCTGCCTTTCTTAATGTAATTTTATCGGATAAAAATCAGTTAAGATAAACTTTCATCGTTATCTTTGTGCCGACTCCCACCTTGGTGTCTATTTTCATTTCATCCGTGTATCGTTTCATATTCGGAAGTCCCATGCCTGCGCCGAAACCGAGACTTCTGACCGAATCCGGAGCCGTGCTGTAGCCTTCCTGCATCGCAAGGCTCACGTCTTTTATTCCGGGTCCGTGATCATCGAGCTCGATTGTGATTTTTTCCTCGTCCACAGTCACGGTGGCTTTCCCGCCGTGGGCGTGAATCACCATATTTATCTCGCCTTCATACATTGCTATCGAGACTCGCCTGATTATTTCCGGATCTATTCCGAGTCTTCTCAGGTTTTTCTTGACTTTTACGCTCGCCTGCCCGGCAGATGTGAAATCATCGCCGTCAACGTCATATACAAACGTTATTTTCTGGTCGTCTGAATAAATGTTTGATTCCGGAAAAGTATCGCTCATTTTTTAGACCCGTTTCCCCTCAGACCGTTGACATAAAGTTTTCCGCACGCCTCGTAAAGCCTTTGAGCCGTAGTCAGAATTACAAGTCCCATATCGTCGGCGAGCTCGACCATATCGTCCGAAGGAACCTTTGACCTGACGAAAACTATACATTTCATATCCATCATTTCCGCGGTTCTTATTACCTGAGGATTTACAAGACCCGTAAGCAGTACAGCCTGATCCTTGACATATGCCAGCACATCCGACATCATGTCGCTTCCGCAGGCGGAAAAAACATCCTCGTCAAGTTTATCTTCACCGCATAGAACCTTGGCGTCAAGAAGCTTCACAATGGTTTCAATCTTCATTTTTCAATCACTATAATGTCAATAAATATTATTTGGGCGCAGGATTTTCCGAAAAAGGAAAACATAGAAAATACTTAATTTTTCGGACGTAAAATATTATTCGTATTTCTGCAGAATTTCCTCTACATCGTCCGGCGTAAGTCTGCCGTAGACTTCGTCATTGATTGTCATAACGGGCGCAAGTCCGCATGCTCCGACACATCTGCACGCGTCGAGTGAAAATCTGCCGTCTTCTGTGCACTGACCGGGTTCAATGCCGAGAATAGACTCCAACTTGTCAAGAATTTTCTGCGAGCCTTTTACGTAGCACGCCGTTCCGAGACATACGGAAATCGCGTTTTCCCCCTTGGGCGAAAGAGCGAACTGAGCGTAAAAAGTCGAAATGCCGTATACTTTCTCAAGCGGAACTCCCATGCCGTCAGCTATCATCACCTGAACTTCTCTGGGCAGATAGCCGTAAATTTCCTGAGCTTCCTGCATTACATGAATAAGCAGGGATTTGTCGTCCTTGCTTTCTTCGATTACAGCTTTAAGCTTTTCCGCCTGCTCGGGCGTGCCTTTAAAAGGAATGTTTGAAATCTTCTTTCTCATATCAAAATCAACCTCTTATTAATATGTCAATCTCATATCCCGCGCGAAAATGCGCCGGACCGGACTTTCATTATAAATAAATCAAGACGGTTTTTTCCCGTCAATTCTTTTTTATCACATGTCTTTGTTAATTGTATCACAAAGTCTTATTAATTTCCATAGTATTTTAAAATATTTATATTTATTTTTATGTCCTGATTTCATCAAATAATTATTTGAATATAATTATTTGATCATATTCATATTTTTTTGATTGTCGATTTTCTTAATTCAAAAAAAATAAAACCCCTGTCCTTTTGGGGCAAGGGAATATTTTTTAAATTCGGTATTATTTTCCGAAATATCTTTTGAGAAGTCCTTCAAAACCGCAGCCGTGTCTCGCCTCGTCTTTAGCCATCTCGTGAACAGTGTCATGAATAGCGTCGTAGTTGAGCTGTTTGGCGAGTTTGGCAAGCTCGAATTTTCCTTCACATGCGCCTTTTTCGGCAGCAGCTCTGAGCTCAAGATTCTTCTTTGTCGAATCTGTGACAACCTCGCCGAGAAGCTCTGCGAATTTAGCCGCGTGCTCAGCCTCTTCAAAAGCGTATCTCTTGTACGCCTCGGCAATCTCGGGATAGCCTTCTCTCTCGGCTACTCTCGACATCGCGAGATACATGCCTACTTCGGAGCACTCTCCGTTGAAATTATCTTTTAAACCTTCGTAAACTCTGTCGTCTACCTTGCCCTTCGCGCCGACTCCTACTACATGTTCTGCAGCGTAAGGCGTCTTATCCTCTGTTTTCTCTGTAAATCTGGAGCCGTCAACTCCGCACTGAGGGCATTTTGCAGGGGGATTTTCTCCCTCGTATACATATCCGCAAACGGGGCATACCCATACTTTTGTCATTTGTTTTTCTTCCTTAATTTATAATATCAACTTGAATAAATCGTATTTAGTAATGAAATTTTATTATGTCTTCTTTAAAATCAGCTTGAATCGACTGCAAAAATTTTTTATCTTCTGCGGCTTTGAAAATTATCTGAGTCTTCCCGAAATTCTGAGAATAAGTCTCGAATCTTTCGCCGTGAGTTTGCCGTCGCCGTCTACATCGCCTACGACTAAATCGCTGTCGCTCATATTTTCAAGTTTTGCCGATTTTCTCAAGGCAAGTCTTGCGTCGATAGCAGTCACTTTGCCGTCGCCGTTCATGTCGCCGACTATAAATGTGTATACTTTAGTTGTAATCTCCTGCGCCTCGGTTGAATCTTCCGTCTCAGTTTCGATTAACGTCGCATATTCAAGACTTATCCAGCCGGAAGTGCCTTGATAATTTACTTTGCCCCATCCGTCTTTGACTTCGTTTACAGTGACTTTTGTGCCGAATGGTATGACAACTCCTGTCTTGTCTCCCGAAGGCGATGTCCTTATTCTAAGTCCCGATTGCGCGTTTGTAAGATAACTGCCCGATGTATAGGAAACGTCCATATCATCCGAGTCGGAGGAATCCGCTTTTTTAAGCGTCTCTTTTGAGAAAAACACAGCGCCGTAGGGATAGCCGTTCATTCCGCAATAAATAGAATTGAAATCATCTATTGTCTGAGCGCAGCCGCCGCCTTCGGAATGAAGACCGTAATACGAAAAGCTGTCGGTGTAATAGACCAATCCGCTTTTGACTGCAGAAATATATAAAACGTGATTTGCGCCGGATGTGCCGCCTGTGCCATAGCTTACGACAACATTCTCGACGTCGCCGTATGTGTCGGCTATTTTATTGAGGCAGTCGGAGCCTGCCACGGTAGTTATCGTATATCCGCCCGACGTCTTTTTCCCGGACAAATCGGAGAAATAATCATACCATGAATTTCCGCTTCCCGAATAGTCAAGTCCTCCGGAATAAACTCCCACGGCTTTGAGGGAATACGCCGTTGCGAGGTTGCACGCTCCGTGGAAAGAGTCCCTTCCGGACATCGAAAGCGCCTGAGAATATATTGAAGTCGCATTGTTTACGAGGTCATTGTCGACAGTAATCGCGACAGATGAAACTGTTATTGAAAAAAGCATTATCAATGTAAGAATTATTGATAACGCGGCAGACGGTTTTTTGGATCGCTGTTGAGTCATTAAATAATCTCCCTTATGATTTTGTCCCCGGCTGAAATTTATACTTAATTGCCGGCCTGTTTTTTCATATGGTTTGTTTTAAATTTAAACCCGCTACCTAAATTCAACTTAAGATTAGGCGCGTAAAGATTACAAATTTGTAATTTTTGTAATCAACGTGAAATATATTAATTGTTTTTGCAATTTTTGTCAAGTTTTCTGCCATTTAATGCCATTTAATTTAATTTATGCCATTAATTTTGTGCACATTGTTTTCTGCGCCTTATTTTAACAAACCCATATTCTACATATTTCACAAAATAAATTTTTTTCGATTTTTTGACTCAAATCGTTTTAATAGTCAATATGAAAATTAAATTGATTATTTTTCCGCCATCAAATAAAAAATTTACTATTTGCACAATAAAATAAAAAATTGAAGCCCGATTTTTTTCAACAGACATGTTTATTAGCTCAATTTTTAATTTGACTCCATTAAATATACCGAAATTTCATAAAAAATAACGTCGGATATTCACCCTGCGGCTAAAATCGACATAATAAAAATGCGGCTGAAAATACAAAATTATTGTAAATTTTTTCAAAAAAAATCGGACGCTCTAAACGGCATCCGACAAAAACTTTTTATTTTTATATTTTATTTTACTTTTATATTACGCGTAAATAAAATTCGTATACTCGGTAATATCGACTATTCTCGCGCCGACTGTCAGAACCGTAAAGTCTCCGCTCGCGTCGATATTCATAGTCATCTTTATGCTTTTGACGTGTTCGGAACCCGGATCGTATACGACTTCCGCGGTGCAGTTGGTATAATTAAAAGAAATATTCGAAAGAGCAAGATTTGAAATTTCGGTTATTATCTGTCCCGCGTCGTAAGGCTCAAAAACAGCGTTGACGGTTCCCGAAGTCGTAGTCGCGCCGTCGGAAAGAGCAGTCGGATTTTCCTCGTCTATCAATACAATTACAAGTTTTTCGCTTCCGTCGTCCATGACCTCGGAATACGCTGTCTTGATTTTATTTGTATCGGTGAGAAGAGTGCCGTATGAGCTCGAATGAAGAGGCAGATTTTCGGAATTGCCGGCCGGATAATTTTTTTCTTTGGCGTTTTCCTTGCTTGTCACGTATTTTTCAATGATAGGAAGAACTATTCCGCCGACAGAGCCGAAGTGTTGGTACTTGGACGGGAGATTCTGATATTCTGTTACCGAAAATCCGGGCGAATCCGATTTCAGATTGTTCATTACATCGGTATATTTTTTAAGTATGCTTTCCTTTGTCACAAGTCTTTTGTCGGTTTTTACAGTTACGATATTTCCGTCGGCGTCTGTTACGTCGATTTCTTCCGTCCCTATGCCCTGCCTGATTTTTTCCCCGGACGCATCGGTAACAGCTTCCGCCGCTTTGCCTATTCTGCCCGACGCGAACATCCATATAACGACCGCCGCAACTGCTGCAACGGCAAAAGCCGCGAAGATGAAAAACGCTTTTTTGCCGCCCGGCTTTTTCTTGTCCGCATAATAATATTCAACATTATTATTGATATTATCGTCTCTGTTTTTTCCGGTGCGGGCGTTTTCCTTTTGGACTTCTCTTTCATATTCGGGGTCTGTTTCCTGCTGTTCCACGGTGACGCCGTAGTCGTTTTCGTCGTCACGGGAGCTTACTTCGGCGTTCGAAACAGGGATTGCCGTCGTTTTTTCTCCGCAGTAAGGACAAAACTCGGAGTCGTCCGGTATTTTCCTGCCGCATTTTCTGCAATACATAGATATTTTCTCCGATAATATTTATTGTTGTCAGCTCGCCGCCATGACATCGGCCATCATATCGCCGAGTGTCGATTTTTCATAGCCTTTGAGAGTGAGCTGGTCGGAAGGTATGGACGTCGAGAAAGTGTCGGTTTCAACCTGGGTCTGAATATTTTCGTCGTCGTCTGTTATGACTATCTCCCTCATATCTCCGTCTGTTACAAAGAATTTGACGTATCCGGAGCTGAGTTTGTATTCGTAGCATACGCCCTTTTTATCGTTTACTGTCACGTCATATACTGCCGCGGGAGTTGAAGAATTGAAATCGAGGCTTCCGGTAGGAAGAGTTATGTCGTTCTCTGTTATGCCCATAATTGACATTATCGTGTCATTAAGTTCAACGTACTGTTTTGTTCCCGGTCTCTTGAGGTAGAATTTTCCGTCAATTCTTGTTATGGATACTTCTATTCCGTCAAGATTTACTGTAATATCATAGTTTTCGCCGTCGACTGCCATTGACATAGCCTGACCTTCTCCGTCGGAGTAAAGCGCGCCTTCAAGGTAATATTTGCCCGACATAAACGCCTTTATCTCTTTTTCAGCTTTTGAAGCTTCCGAACGGTTTGCCGTTGTGTTTTCGGCGGAGTTTGAGCCGTGAGTTCCCTCGTTGATTACAAGGGAAGAGCTGGAACCGACGTTTGAACGCATTTTTGTTGTCGCTTCCTGTATTTTTTCAAGCTGCTGTTTTGAAACGCGCTGCCCATTTTCATTCGTGACAACTTCGTCAAGAATGGATTTTGTGGTGTCGGCTGCGATTTTTGTCACAGGTTCGCCGTTTTTGTCAGTCATTATCTCGCCGTTTTGGTCTGTGACATTTTCTATTACGGTAACTTCGCCTGATTCCGATTGAGTCGAAGGCTCTTCTGCACGTTTGCCGCGGTTTTTAAATACGAAAATCAATACCACGCACAATATAACCACAACAGCCGCTACGACGCCGATGATTAAAGCCTTTTTTTTGTTCCCGTCATTTCCTTTTTTCCCTGAAGATACGACAGGCACTATATTTTCAGGCTCTTGGGAGACAGCGTAATCGGCGCTGCCGTCATCAGATGACGTTGGAACAGTGTTATTGCTGTCTGTCTCGCGGTTTGAGTCTGAAGATACAAAATTTTTGTTTTCGTCGTTATCTTTTCCATTATTTAAATTGATGTTATTGTTTTCGTCCATTATTGTTTCTCCTTTTTTATCAGCTGAAATCTGCCATGAATGACATCATGTTCTGTTTTTCAAATCCGTCCAATGTCAGCATATTAGAAGGTATTGATGAAGAAAATTTTTCACACTGAAGCTTTGAACCGGATGAAAGACTTATTTCTTTTAATTTTCCCGATACGAATACGAAACTCGCTTTTTCACCGTCGTTATTGTAAGTATAAGATACGGCGTCCTGACCGTTATATGTGGCCTTCGTAACAGATGAAGGTTTGTCGGCGTCAAAAGACACGTCTCCCAAATCGAATGTCAGTTCGTCTGCGTTTACGCCCATCATTTTCATCGTGGCTTTTGAAAGAGGCATGTATTTTTTTGTCTCGGGATTTTTTAGGTACGTCTTGCCGTCCTGAATGAATATGCCGATTTTTATGCCGTCCATATCGGAATAAACCTCTACATTGTCGCCGTTCATCGCCATCTCGACATCCTGAGCTTCGCCGTCGGATATCATTACTCCTTTAAGATAAAACTTCTTATTGAAAAAAGATTTTATCTGTTTTTTTTCTTCGGATGAACCTGTTGTCTTTTCATTTGTTATCACGGTCTCTTTTTCCTTATAAGTCGATGTGGACGACCCTCCGGTCTGTTTGCCGCCCGAAGACGCTTTTGTCTCGGATACGGACGAATGTGTTGAAGCAACATTTGTCACGACGTCCGAATGAGAACTAAGCTGCTCGGAGTAATCCGTGCCGTCCGACTCAAATTCCACAGAAAACGTACCGTCGTCGGAAATTGCCGCCGAAGAATTCGATGAGCCCGATTCTTCGCCGTCTTCGTCCGTCACTGTTCCTGCAGTGGATCCCTCCTCGCCGCTTCTTTTCTTTTTCGATATTTTCAAAGCGGCGATGACAACCGCGAGAACGATTATAACAATCACAAGAACAATAATAATCGTCTTCATTCTTTTTCTTCTCTCCTTCTCTGCGGAAAATCGCGAAAGTATAGGAATAGGCTGACCGCCGTCGGCCGCCGTTTGATCTTGCGGCTCACGGTTTTCCGCCTCAACGGATATTTCTTCCGCAGTCGAATTTCTTCCGCTGTTTTCCCCGCCTTCGTTCTTACCGGCATCTTCATTATTTATAAATAAATTGTCATTTTCTGACATTCTGTTGACATCCCCCCGTTTTTTTCAAAACCGAATACCTTTAAAATATATCATAAAGGTCTCTTTTTTTCAATTAGTATTTGCCCGAATTGCCGGCAGGTCTTTTACACGTTTGACAGCAGCGGCATGTGATGATATAATACGGAAATAATTATAAGTTTAAATCAATCAAATAAACTATAATTTTTTTCAGCTGATATTATTTATAAAAATAATATTATGATTTTTTTAAATAAGTCTTTAAAAGGTATATAAATTATGTTTCACAGCATAAAAACTGTCTGCAAGGAGATATGGGAAAACAGAATAAGAATGTTCAGGCTCGCGTGGTACGATTTGAAAAATCAGCACGGCGGAACGTTCTTCGGTTTTCTCTGGAATTTTTTAAACCCCGCTTTTCAGGTTCTCGTATACTATTTCGTATTCGCGATAGGGTTGAGGAGAGGAAATGACATCAACGGCGTCCCGTACATAGTATGGCTGGTTGTCGGCATCGTGACATGGTACTACATGAATCAGGCGATGCTCGGCGCCGATATGTCTATAATTAATTTCGCCGACGTATTGAAGCGCATGAGGTTCCCGATGTCTATAGTTCCGGCAAAAACAGTCGCCATGAACCTTATCACGCATGTGTGCTCGCTCGTAATTGTGTTTATCGTATTCATAATAACAGGTACAATGGTGTCGTCAAGCATATGGCTTCTTCCTTATTTTATTTTCTGCGCGACGTTTTTCTGTCTCGGCTACAGTTTGTGCGCCGCCACGATAAACGTTCTTTTCAGGGATTTCCACAATTTCATGAATACCATTTTAAGGTTCCTTTTCTTCATTTCTCCGGTAATGTGGGAACCGTCCAAGGACAACAAACTCATGAATTTTGTAATGATGATAAATCCTTTCGCCTACATTTTAAACGGTTACAGGGACACTCTTCTTTACGGTTTCAACTTAAAAGAATCTCTTGTTCCCGGAATAATTTTCTGGGCTGTTTCAATTATAATGTTCGTCATAGGATGCGCGCTGATAGAAAAATTCAGATACAAATTTATAGATACACTTTGATAAAAAAATATGGCTAATAATAAAAAACCTCAGGAAAGGCAGAGAATAGTCTCAGACACTCCCCTCCCCGTAAACAGTGAAAACGCTATCGAATTAAAAGATATAGTCAAAGACTACACTCTTTATTCAACGTTCGGAGACAAAATAAAAGGACTCGTCAAAAAGGAATCGAGGGTCAAAACATTCAGAGCTCTCGATCATATCACGTTTGACATGAAGCACGGCGAATGTGTCGGACTGATAGGTCTGAACGGTTCGGGAAAATCAACAATCGCAAGCATTATTTCAGGTATCACATCGCCTACGGAGGGCGACCTCAGGGTAAGAGGCGAGGTCAATATGCTGTGCGCGTCATCCGGAATGAGATCCGAGCTTACTGGAATTGACAACATTCATTTCAAACTTCTTATTATGGGCTACACAAATGAGCAGATTAAAGCCGTCGAGCAGGACATAATAGATTTCGCGGATATCGGAATACACATAAATCAGCCTGTTAAGACTTATTCAAGCGGAATGAGATCAAGGCTCGGCTTTGCTATAGCGGTTCATGTAGATCCGGATATACTTATTATAGATGAAGCGCTGTCTGTCGGAGACTCGTCTTTCGCAGACAAATGCCTTGAAAAGATAGACGAGTTCAAGGAAAAGAAAAAAACTATTGTATTCGTTTCCCACGCCGTAACTACGATGACTTCATTCTGCGACAGGATAATTTGGATTAATATGGGCAAGATGGTCGGAATAGGAACGCCTGCCGAGATAATTCAGCCTTATTGCGGATTTGCAAGAGAATTTAACGGAATGACAAACGAAGAGAGAAAAACTCTGATGCCGGATTTAAAATATTATCAGGAAAAATACTGCCATGACTAAAGAAGAATTGCTGAAAGAAAACGAAGAATTAAAAAAGAAAATCGAAGAGCTCTTAGACGAGATAGAACATGCAAGGCAGACAAATCTGAAAACTCTTTCACTGCTGAACGAAGTGAAAAAAGAGCTGAGACGCGCTGACGTTCAGATAAATTCGCTGAAGACAGAAAACGAGGAATTTAAAAACAAATTCGCGAAGATAGAAAATAATCCGATAGGCGCAATGCTTCTTAAAATTTACAGATACCTGCGTGAAATAAAAAGAAGACGCCTCGACGGATAAAAAAACAAAGGAACCCGGAGGGAGG
>OMUY01000098.1 GCA_900314355.1 uncultured Eubacteriales bacterium
ACGGTGTCGCCACCACGGGATTTTGAGTCCCGCACGTCTGCCAATTCCATCACGCCGGCTGAATATTCTGTTCTTACAAGCGAACACACATTGCTTTATCTATTATAAACATATTTAAAAAAAAATCAAGCCGTAAGTTTAAAAGCTAATATAATTGACAATATTAAAGTTAGATGATAAAATTATTATAAATAAAATAGAAAAAAATACACGCTTTAACTTTATTTACAAAAAATCTATTATGAAAAATAATAAAAAAATATTAATAAAAACCGCCGCCGTTGTTCTGTGTCTGATTACGGTTTTTTCTTTTACGTTTTCATGTTTTTCGGATAAAAGATATTCAATCGGCTCATACGTCGTAACAGATGAAAACGGACAGGATATTTTATCGGCTCAGGAGGCAGGCGAAAAAATCTCCGTCGCTCCCGAGGGGGCTGTTTTGACTACGATAAAAATAGTAAACGGCATGGGATACATAAAATACGACGGAGTTTACGGATGGGTAGATTTATCAAAACTTTCCTACCGCCCGGATACGCCTTCCGTCATCGACGGAGATATCGAGAATTTAAAATCCATCGAGATATCGTCGCTGCCCGATAAAGTCGTATACACCCAGGGAGACACGCCCGAAACAGACGGACTTGCCGTCACCGCCGTATTCAGTTCCGACGGCAAAGAGACAAGACAAAAAGTTACGGGATATACCATATCTTTTCCGGACATGGATTCATACGGCGAGAAAAGAGTTACGGTATATTACGGCGGCAAGACAGCCGGTTTTGAAATAACCGTAAAAAAAATACCCGTGTCATACATTACCGTTACTCTTCCGACTAAAACAGTATTCGCTTTGGGAGAACCTGTTTCTTTTGACGGAATGAAAGTCAGGGCGTTTTATTCAGACGGCAGAGACTCGGGACTCGGTATTCTGCTTGACAAAGACGATTATACTGTTGTCGGAGTAAAAGAGGGGGATGCTTCTCTTAAAAGCGGCTCGTACACTGTGACAGTAAAATATCTGTACGACGAAATCACCGCTTCGTTTCATATTTACGTGGAAAAAACTTCCGTCGTTTCTCTTTTATTGACGTCCGCTCCGAAAAACATGTATATTTATCAGGGGCAGACTTTCAATCAGAATGATTTCAAAATTTCCGCAGCTGATTCATCTGGCGCTGTGACAGAAGTGACAGATTTTGATTTGGACTATGACAACACAGAGGTAGGCAGCCACACCGGAACGATATCATACGGCGGAAGGAAAATTTATTTTTCCTACGAGGTAAGAAAGCTCGAGGAAACGGGAATAGAAGTTTCAACAGGCATAGGAATAGGCAATTTTGCAGGTTCTCCCGTTAATTTCAGCGGTCTTAAAGTTTACGCGGTATATAATTCGGGCGAGAGGAAGGAAATTTCCGATTACGAAATCGACTACGATTTCAATCCTTCTGTTCCCGGCGAATACAAGGCAACTGTTTTTCACGGTGATTTTTCTGCGGAATTTTCTTATACCGTAGCCGATGTAAACTCGGTGATTTTAGGCGACGTCGATTTAAACGGAGAGGTAAACTCGCTTGATGCGAGGCTCACGCTCAGATATTCGGCGTCTCTGACAACTCTTAAATACGCTCAGAGAAAAGCTGCCGACGTAGACGCGAACGGAAAGATTACCGCCTTGGACGCGCGCAAAATATTAAGAGCGTCGGCAAAACTTGAACCGCTTACATAATTTTTCCGGGGAAAACCGAAATTCAATAAGATTTTAATTAATATTTATCAATACAATTTGCGAGGGCTTAATGGAAGACAGAGAATTAGCCGCCTTGGCGGTTGAAGCGCTTAAAAAGGAATATAGCGAATCCGTTTGTTCTCTCGACGAGGACGGCGACGCGTTTCATCTTCTTGTATCCGTCCGTCTCTCGGCGCAATGCACAGACCAAAGGGTAAACAAGGTGACGCCTGCTCTTTTCGCGAAATACGATACTGTGGACGATTTCGCATCGGCCGACAAAGACGACGTAGCTCAAATAATACGTTCATGCGGAATGTACAAGACAAAATCAAGCGACATAGTAAACGCGGCAAAGACTGTAAAAGAGAAGTTCGGAGGAACAGTTCCCGGCACAATGGACGAGCTGCTTTCAATTCCCGGCGTCGGAAGAAAGACGGCAAATCTCATTCTCGGTGATTATTTTAAAAAGCCGGCAATAGTCACGGACACCCATTTTATTAGGATTTCAAACAGGCTCGGTCTCGTAAAGACAAAAGACCCGTTCAAGGTCGAAAAAATAATGAAAGAGCTTATCGATCCGGCCGAGTCAAACGATTTCTGCCACAGGACTGTTCTTCACGGCAGAAAAGTATGCACGGCGAGAAAAGCTTACTGCGAAAATTGCGTTATGAGCGGATTTTGCAGGAAAGCGCTTTAATAAAATGTCCGTTTTAAATTTAAGACTAATTACATTAATATTAGTATCATAATATATTATATTTTTCGATTAAATAATAGATTTGACATATATTTGAAAGGAGACAATAAATTGTCTTTAAAAACGAAACTTTTCGGAAGCTACTCCGAAAAAGAACTTAAAAGAATAAAACCTATTCAGGAAAAAGTGCTTTCATACGAGGATGAGTATTCAAAACTCACAGACAAGGAACTTCAGGCAAAAACTCCCGAATTTAAAAAAAGGCTTGCCGACGGCGAAACTCTTGACGACATTCTGCCGGAAGCGTTCGCAGTCTGCCGCGAAGCGTCGTGGAGAGTTCTCAACATGAAGCATTTCCCTGTTCAGATACTCGGCGGTATTATTCTTCATCAGGGAAGAATAGCAGAGATGAAGACAGGCGAAGGAAAAACGCTTGTCGCGACGCTGCCCGCTTACCTCAACGCTTTGAACGGCAAGGGAGTTCACATAGTTACGGTAAACGATTACCTTGCAAAAAGAGACTCAGAATGGATGGGCAAGGTCTATAAATTCTTGGGGCTTTCCGTCGGACTTATTATCAACGGCGACGACAGAGCCTCAAAGCAGGCCGCTTATGCCGCCGATATCACATACGGAACAAATAATGAGATGGGCTTTGACTATCTTCGTGACAACATGGTTCCGTACAAAGAGTACAGAACGCAGAGAGGTCATGCGTTCGCAATAGTCGACGAGGTTGACTCGATACTCATCGATGAGGCGAGAACTCCTCTTATCATTTCGGGCAGAGGCGACAAATCCACAGACGTTTACAGACAGGCCGACGAATTTGTCAAATCGCTTAAAATACAGAGAATAAAAGAACTCGATTCAAAGACGGAACTTGACGACGTAGCGGATGATAACGCCGATTACATTGTAGATGAAAAAGCGAAGACCGCAACGCTTACGGCGAACGGCGTCGCAAAGGCGGAAAAATGGTTCAACCTTGAAAACCTTATGGACGCCGACAACCTTGAGCTTCAGCATTATATAAACCAGGCTCTTAAAGCTAACGGCGTTATGAAGAGAGATGTCGATTACGTCGTAAAAGACAATCAGGTCTTGATAGTAGACGAATTTACGGGACGTATTATGATCGGAAGACGTTACAACGACGGTCTTCATCAGGCTATAGAGGCAAAAGAAGGCGTCAAGGTCAGATCCGAATCAAAAACTCTCGCGACAATCACTTTCCAGAATTATTTCAGGCTTTACGACAAACTGTCCGGTATGACCGGTACGGCTATGACGGAGCAAGCGGAGTTCCAGGAAATTTACAACCTCGACGTAGTGGAAGTTCCGACAAACAAGCCGATGATAAGAATAGACCAGCCCGATATTCTTTACAAGACGATGAACGCCAAATACGGCGCAATAGTCGATTTGATTAAAGAACGCCATGAAAAAGGTCAGCCGATACTTGTAGGTACGAAATCCGTAGAAAAATCGGAAGAGCTTTCAAAGATTTTAAAGAAAGCCGGAATAAAACACAACGTATTAAACGCCAAGTACCATGAAAAGGAAGCGGAGATAGTCGCTCAGGCAGGCAAATTCGGCGCCGTGACGATAGCGACAAACATGGCAGGAAGAGGAACCGATATAATCCTCGGAGGAAACGCCGATTTTATGGCGATGACGGACCTCAAAAAAGATCCGGAAATGACAGACGAGCTTATAGCCGAGGCAGACGGATTCGCTGAAACCGATGACGAAAATATTCTTGCCGCAAGGAAGAAATACAAAGATCTTGTAGCTAAACACAAAGCCGAAATCGCAGGCGAAGCGGAAAAGGTAAGAGAAGCGGGCGGTCTGCTGATTATCGGAACAGAAAGACACGACTCAAGACGAATAGACAACCAGTTGAGAGGACGTTCCGGCAGACAGGGAGATCCCGGTGAATCGGTATTCTTCCTTTCGGCGGAGGACGATCTTATCAGGCTTTTCGCCGGAGACAAGTTCTACAACATTCTCGACAGATTCGGCGACGTGGGAAATCAGCCGCTGAACGCAAAAATGTTCTCAAACAGAATAGAATCAGCTCAGAAGAAAGTCGAGGGCAACAATTTCGCAATAAGAAAGAACGTCCTCAAATACGATGACGTCATGGATCAGCAGAGAAAAATTATATACGCCGAGAGAAACAAAGTTCTCGACGGAATAGATCTTGACTCGACTATTAACAAGATGATAGAGGAATCTATTACCGAGGCTGTCGATTTCTACTGCCCGAAGTCAAATCATTCAAACGACTGGAACTTGACAGGACTCAAGACGAAATATCAGTGGCTGATCGGCGAAAACAAGCTAAGCGATGAGACGGACAACGGCGCAATTAAAAACGATTTAATCACTCTCGCAAAAAATAAGCTCCAGTCTCAGAAAGACAAGTACGGCGACGAGCTTATGATGAAGCTTGAGCACAAAGCTCTTATAGAAAACGTAGACATGAGATGGATGGATCACATCGACGCCATGGATCAGCTTCAGCATTCTATAGGAACGAGAGCATACGCCCAGCAGGATCCCGTAGTCGCTTTCAGAATGGAAAGCTACGATATGTTCGACGAGATGACGATGAACATAAGGGAAGGAACCGTCCACTTCGTATTGATGGCGATTATCAGAACAGAAAAAGACGTTCAGAGAGAGCAGAAGATGAAGGAGACCGGCACAAACAGCACCGACAATTCTGTCAAGAAAGAGCCGATAAGAAAAGGGCAAAAGATCGGAAGAAACGATCCTTGTCCATGCGGTTCCGGTCTGAAATTCAAAAAATGCACCTGCAAGCAGTATCATCCGGAGCTTTACTCGTAATTCGTCATATTGCGATATAAATAAATAAAAGGTTTTTAATTTCGGAGGAAAACGAATGGAAAATCAAACTGTTATTGTCCTCGATTTCGGAGGACAATACAAGGAACTAATCGCGAGAAGAGTCAGGGAATCGGGAGTATATTCCGTCATTAAACCTGGTGAAATTTCTCTTGACGAAATAAAAAAAATAAATCCGATAGGAATAATCACTACAGGAGGTCCCGCGTCTGTCGACAAGCCCGACTCCCCTACTTGTTCCGAAGAGCTTTTTAAACTCGGCATACCTATTCTCGGCATATGCTACGGTTTTCAGCTTATGACATACAAACTCGGAGGAAAAGTCGCTCCGGCGGCGGTTTCAGAGTACGGCGAGACTAAAGCCGAATTTGATACGAGCTCTGTTATTTTCTCCGGTCTCAAAAAAAATCAGACTGTTTTGATGAGCCACAACGACAGAGTTACCGAAATTCCGGAAGGATTCAAAGTCACGGCGTCAACATCTAATTGCCCGATTGCCGCAATCGAAAACAATGACAAAAAGCTTTACGGCGTTCAGTTCCACCCCGAAGTAATACACACTGAGCATGGCAGAGAGATAATCAAAAATTTCCTCTACTCGGTGTGCGGCGCCAAAGGCGACTACCGCATGGACGACTTTATCGAAAAACAGGTAAAAGCGATTCGCGAAAAAGTCGGAGACGGCAAAGTTGTATTGGGTCTTTCGGGCGGAGTAGATTCGGCAGTGGCCGCGGGTCTCATTTCAAAAGCCATAGGCAGAAAACTCACGTGCATTTACGTAGACCACGGAATGATGAGGAAAAACGAATCGGAGCAGGTCATAAACGCATTCAAGGATATGCCGCTCAATCTTGTAATGGTCGACGCGAGCGAAAGATTTTTGACAAAGCTCAAAGGCGTGACTGACCCGAACAAAAAGAGACTGATAATAGGCAGCGAGTTTGTCGAAGTATTCAAAGACGAAGCCGCCAAATTGGGCGACGTTGAATTTATGGCTCAGGGAACAATTTATCCCGACGTTATAGAGTCCGGAAACTCGAAGGCAAGCGCGATAAAGCCCCACCACAACGTAGGAGGTCTTCCGGAAAACATTGGATTCAAAGGTATTGTAGAACCCTTGAGAGATCTTTTCAAAGACGAGGTAAGACAGGTCGGCAGAAAGCTCGGACTTCCCGATTACATAGTGAACCGCCAGCCGTTCCCGGGTCCCGGACTTGCTGTAAGAGTTATAGGCGATATAACGAGAGAAAAGCTTGATTTACTCAGGGACGCGGATTTCATTTTCCGCGAAGAACTCGAAAAATCCGGCGAAAAAGCGGACCAGTATTTCGCCGTGCTCACTTCAATGAGATCCGTTGGAGTCATGGGCGACTCAAGAACATATGACTACACGATAGCGCTCAGAGCGGTTATTACATCCGACTTTATGACGGCGGAATATTCTCCCCTCTCGCACCAACTCCTTACAAAAGTTTCAAAGAGAATAACAAACGAGGTCAAAGGTGTAAACAGAGTTGTGTATGATATAACATCAAAACCACCGGCGACTATAGAGTGGGAATAAT
>OMUY01000097.1 GCA_900314355.1 uncultured Eubacteriales bacterium
AGGATAAACGGTATGATTCAGACGAAAGAAGATCTTAATTATTATATTGCCTGTGACAGAATTGCCATGGGTAAAGAAGGGAAAGCAAAACCATGGGATATTACCTATTATTTTTTACATTGTCTCCGGCATTATGAATACCGGCACAACCGAAACGATCTTTTCAGTAGAGTGCTTTCCCCTCTTTGGCATCTGAGATACAAAAGAATATCTGTAAAATGCGGCTTTACGATACCGATCAACAGAATTGGACCGGGGCTTTGTTTGCCTCATTACGGAACGATTGTAATCTCTGAAAACGCACAAATTGGTGAGAATTGTAAAATTCACGTCGGCGTCAATATCGGGGCAAGCGGCGGAAATCCGGAAGCAAAACAAATAGGAAACAATGTCTATATCGCGCCCGGCGCGAAAATCATCGGCGGCGGCAAAATCGCGGACAATGTGGTCATTGGCGCGAATGCAGTTGTATTAGGTGATGTTATCGAACCGGGAATCACCGTAGGGGGTATTCCGGCTCGAAAGCTCAGTGATCATGATTCCTCCGCTCACCTTGTTAGAGCGACCGAAATATACAAGCGGTAAGCACATTTGAGGCTCCTGGATATGATCTGTAACAGCAAGTGCAGAATGGAGGCGTTGAAATGGGTACAGTGAGGGAACGCAGAGCGAAATTGAGCATCGTTGTTTCATTGATCGCGCGGGTTGTAACGTTGGTCTGCGGTCTGATTGTTACACCGCTTCTGTTGAAGGCTTTCGGTACGGAATTGTACGGCGCGACGGCCTCCATCACACAGTTTTTGTCTTTTATCACGCTGCTCAACGGCGGCGTTTCCGGCGTTTCAAGGGCAGCACTTTATAAGCCGCTGGCAGACAATGACATGGATGCTGTTGGAAAGATTATTTATGAGATCAGAAAGTTTTACAAGATTGTCGGAAGTATCTTTTCAGTTTATGTGATCGTTTTGGCTTGCTCTTTCAAGGCAATTTCAGGTTCTGAAGTTTTCGATTGGCTCACTTCATTCCTTCTTGTTTTGGTGATTAGTATCTCCACATTTGCGCAGTACTTTATTGGCATCTCGAACGCCATTCTTTTATCGGCGGCACAACGCGTATATCTTCTTCAGCTCAATACCATCATCACAACGCTGCTCAATATGATCATGGTAGTGGTGCTGGTTCATGTACACAGCAATATCGTCATTGTAAAGCTGGTCAGCAGCGCCGTTTACGCGCTCAGTCCGGTTTTGATGTGGGTCTATGTCAAAAAAAGCTTTTCAATCGTGAAAGCTAATAAGACGGACGAGGTCATATTAAAGCAGAAATGGACCGGTCTGGGTCAGCACATTGCCGGGTTCCTGCACGGGAATGTGGATATTGCGGTGCTGACAGTTTTGGCTGATTTGAATCTTGTTGCGGTGTATTCAGTTTACAATATGGTCATAAGCAACATATACAATGTTGTCTCTGCTTTTACAAGCGGAATGGAGGCCGTTTTCGGCGATATGCTGGCAAAGCGAGAAACAGAAAAGCTGAAAACGACCTTTGATGTTTATGACACGGGGATTTCATTTGTGTCCGGTCTTTTGTTTTCCGTCACAACCGTCATGATTGTTCCGTTTGTAAAAATCTATACGGACGGTGTGGAAGATGTGAATTACAGCCGCCCCGCCTTTGCGGTTCTTCTTGCGCTTGCAACCTATTATTTCACGGTCCGTATGCCCTATCACTCCATGGTTGTTGCGGCAGGCCGCTTTAAACAGACAAGGAGCGCTGCCTATGGAGAAGCGATCATCAATGCGGTTTTGTCTGTGGTCCTTGTGTGGAAATTTGGCTTGATCGGCGTTGCAATTGGCACGCTGGTCGCCGATTTGTTCCGCTATGTTTATTATGCGTACTATCTCTCAAAGCATGTGCTGTATCTCAGATTTGCTTCTTTTATCAAAAGATTTTTGTTAAATCTGATCAATTATTCTTTGAGCTGTGTTGCAGGATTTCTCATCGTGAATCACTTTGAAATGAACGATTATTTAGGCTGGGCG
>OMUY01000046.1 GCA_900314355.1 uncultured Eubacteriales bacterium
GATGATAAGGGGTGCATCAATCCTATTGCAGCAGAAGCCCGCATCAGGCAGCAAGCAGACACATACTTAGCAATCAATTACCGCTATCATCAGGACAAACCTGTTCGTAAAATCAGTTCCATAATTAGTATTGGACGGTTCGTTGTGGATATCGACAACATCAACCATCGTCCGATGGACGAAGAGGAAGCGGAAAGAATTGCAGAAGCCATGAAGGGCTATTCTTTAAATAATATTGAGTGCACATCAGTCGTATATACAGGACGCGGCGTGCAGATCCATTTTGCCATTCAGCCGGAGAAACATGTGTTCAACTATAGAAGCGTGTATGATCGGCTATCTGCTCGTTTAGCTGATAGTGTTTACCGCTATCTTACAGTCTATCACAGCTTCATTTTGTCCAGGCCAGATCCCATGGGCATCAATGGGCTCTGCCGTCTGCCCGGCTCCTTCAATACGGTTTCATACACATATGTTAAAGTGATGTACGTGAACGAGAATCATTTCAATCCAGAGAATCGTCCCACGCTGCAGGGCATGATGAGCGCATTTAAAGTAAAAGAACCAGCTGTTCGTGGAGAAAAGAAAAGCAGGAAAGCGAAAGGAAAGCACGTCAGCCCGCGCGACAAGGTGCCAACTGTATATTCGGAGAAGCTGTTTGAACGTGCATTCGATTCATATATGGCACTGGCAATCGCCGGTGAGATTCATGTTGGGAATCGCAACATGAGCATTTATGCCTTCAGCTACAATTCGTATATCCATCTGGGGATCTCAAAAGAAATGATCCAGAAAGTACGGAAGGCTGCGCATGACATCAATAATGTTCTTTTCGAGCCATTAGACGAAGATGAAATGAACATTATCTTATATCACGCCGAGATATACGCTGAAGAGAAACAGCGTGGGCACAGTCTCATGTCGCAGTTTTCCTGGGCAGGCGTGAATGCATCCATTATCGGTTCTAATGCATTTCGGATGTCTGACGAAGAGTGCAGAACAGCAAAGAAGAAGTCTGCCCGCCGTTACAACCAGGCAAAGAAGACGGCACGGAGAACCGCCAAGCATAACGTTATGGCAAAGGTATATGATGCTTGGAAATCTGTCAGAAATATCAAAGCAGTCGCAAGGCTGTTCAGCATGTCACGGAATACAGTCCGCAAGTATATCCGCATCTGGGCAGAAGAACTGAAAGCACGTCATGATGAATGGATGGAGAATATCAAAGTCATTCAGGAGCCGGATGAAGAAAATATTAAGTCATTGCTTCATACGGTTGAAGCAGAAGGATATATGACAGCATAACAATACAATCCATAGCCGATTCAGGCAGGCAGTGATCTGTTCTGCCTCTTTCGGCGTTCCTGTGGCACAAATGAACACATCATAAGCAGCATAAACTGTTCTATTTTGTAAGTGTAATGATACTGTTTATATCATGTGGTGCCGTGTGATCAAAAAACGATGATAATCTAACCATTCGGAATATCTAGAATGCAAACTGCAGAATAACAGCCAAACTTGGCATACGCACATACTTCCTATGCCAAGTGTAGCGCAAAATCATTATGCATCTCTGCTCGTTCTGAACAGGGTGTGGCGTATTGCATGGGCTTGGCACATAATCATGGCTTTTGTGCTTGTTCCGGTGCTGGCAATCAAAGCCTGTAGGCACGGCAATGCTGAGACGGTCTGGCACTCTGATGCATAGCTCATGGCTGAGCTTGTGCTTTCTACTTTGCATTGCTGCTGATGTGCACTGTGGTGCCGGAAGATGAGATTTGTACTGTTTTCACGCGTGAAAAAGCACGTTTTGTAAAGCTGTGTGTATCATTTCGGCTCTGTATTCTGTACTAAAAAGTAAAGCTGTGATTTGAGGCCGTTATCTCCTGGCTTAATAAATTCGCTTATATTTGCATAGCATGTAGGAACGTATATTCATGCTTTACAGCATTTTAAAAGCCTGAAAAAAGGGCTTTACTAAGCCGTTTTTCGTGTATAATGCGGGTGAGGAGGAAAGCTGAAATGAGTTACGATTATATAGATGACGATGAATGTTATATTGACCCTGATATCGAGCCTGACGACGCCGACCGTGTTGACGACGATATTATTCAATATGATGAAGATATAGAAACATACGATGATGACTTCTTCTCTGACCAGAACATGCAGGCCAGATACAGAATGATTATTGAGCAAGAATACAAGGTGTTCCGATCTACGGAACGCATGCGGGTGCGGTATAAAATAATGACCAAGACAGGCAGGCCGTACAAGGGACGTGATTTTGTCATCATGCCGACGGATCACGACATATTCGACATCAAACAATGAAAAAATGGGCTAATTTTGGCCCATTTTCTTTCTTGCACACACAATAGGTATAGCATGCATCAAAAAAACATCGTCACAATGTGACACCGTATGATATAATAAAAATGCTGAAAGAGGTGATGAGCGATGGGCTTTGCTTAGTAATATCCGCGAACCATATATGATTGAAGAAGTGTGATAGGTTCGCATGATCAAACAATACAATAGCAATATGTGAAGCATAGTTATTGCGAATGAGAATCAAACAGAATAGCGAAATCGATATTGAAATTTGAAAATATCAAGATTTGCTGAGCATTATTGGCAAATTTA
>OMUY01000044.1 GCA_900314355.1 uncultured Eubacteriales bacterium
CAGAAGAACGGGAAATCAGCAAGGAACTTGTTATCGCCTACAAGCAGCATTTGATTGAAAGCAATTACGCAGAGCGCAGTATCAACTCGATGTTGGCAGCGATCAACAGCCTTTTCCAGTTTTTGGAATGGTACGATTGCCGGGTGAAGGCGATCAAATTATCGCCGGAGATCTACAGGCCGGACGAAAAGGAGTTGACGCAGAAAGAGTATGAGCGGCTGGTCAATACTGCTATGAAGCAAGGCAAGGAAAAGCTTGCAGTGATTTTGCAGACGATTTGCGGCACCGGCATCCGTATCAGTGAATTGCAGTTTATTACGGTTGAAGCAGTCAAACGCGGCGAAGCAAGAGTGCATTGCAAGGGCAAGTCCAGAAAAATCTTTATTGTTGACGCTTTGAAATCGCTGCTTTTGGAGTATATCAGAAAGCATCATATCAAGTCCGGTACAATTTTTCTGTCAGGAACCGGCAAGCCGATGAACCGTACCACCGTTTGGAGAGAAATGAAAGGCCTTTGCAAAGCCGCAAAGGTCAATCCGTCAAAAGTATTTCCGCACAACTTAAGGCATTTGTTCGCAAGGGTGTTCTACAAAATGGAAAAGGATATCGCCAAGCTGGCAGATATCCTCGGACATTCGTCGATCAATACGACGCGCATTTATTTAGTTGCGACCGGCAAAGAGCACCGTCGAAAGATGGAAAGAATGGGATTAGTGCGACCACTTATAGTGTGAGCATAATATTTATTATGTTGCATACTCAAAGATAAACTGAAAATAAAACCCCACTTATACTCAACAAGTCTATCATAAATAGTTTCAAAATGCAAGTATGAATAAACAAAATCCCATCGTTTTAGAAAAATAACTCATTCTTATCTTGATATTTCGTATTTCAGGAGAAGCTTGTGTAATGTTCTCATTGTTATTTATTGTTTCGTGTCGACATTCCTCCCTTTCCTAATCATCAAATCTTAAAAGCCTTAATAAACTCTCACAGCGGATTCCTCGAGAACATGATTCTGTGAGAGTTTTATATATATGTATCTGATTTGTTGGGCGAACACTCGATTGTAAATTGCAACATAATAAATATTATGCAACCGATTACCGATTTATAAAGCAAGGAGGAAAAACAATAATGATGTGCACGAAAAGAGTGCTTTGTGTTGTTTTGTCAGTCATATTTCTATTGGCTATGGTAAGTGTCAATAGTTTTGCTGCCGATTCCTCCAATGTACTGTTCAATGAAATGTTAGAAAGAGCTGAAACTATTGTAAACTATGAGTGGATTCCAACACAGGACATAGATGTGTGGAATGAAAATCCTTATAACGGAAAAATGTACTTTCCTGCTGGAGAGATAGTTAAAGGTATGCCATATACCCTTTTTTCGTGGGAATATGGTTTCGACAGCTTGCTTTCCTTCGAGCAATTTAAGAAGAAAGTGAATATTAATTATTCGACTACCGCCTATTGTTCCTCCATGAGTGCTATGCGCACAGGACCGGTATATGGTTCATGTTGTGCTACGTTCGTCAGCGAGGTATTGGGCGGCAGTTTTATGAATGAAGGGAATCCTCGATATGACAATTGTGGAGGAATTGAAAACAGTAAATACGGCACTACTTTTTACAATGTCAAAATGGAGGATCTGGAACCGGGAGATGCATTAATTAATACAACGCGTGGACACATTGTCTGGGTCGGTGCTGTTGATGAAAATACAGTAACGATTTATGAACAAACCCCTCCGGTTGCGAGAAAGGTTGTCGTGCCAAAGACATCCGTCACAAGTGAAGGATATATGTATTACGGTGGTAAGCCATATAACATTGTGACAAAAAGTAACGAACTGTTAGGTAGTTATGATGATCAGTATGATCGATCAGATAAATATCCGGTGCCGATTAAGGCTTACACGATAAACACTGGAAAAACGATTGTCTATGATTCGATCAACGGGAATGCGAAAGCAAATAAAATATATGACACTGATTTGTGTACTATAACCAAGTTGTATGAAAATGGTTGGTGCTATGTCCAGTTCCCGTTAGATGCGGGCGGGACAGATAGCGGGTTTGTGAGTACATCGGTATTTTTTGATTTTGATGTTGATGGATTCAAAGCGCATTCTGTTTCACGGATAACAACATATTCACGCGAAAGCCTTGGAATCACAACCGGCTATATAGGGGACAATGATGAAGTCTTCGTTATTACGGAAACAAATAATGCATGGCAAGTCTTGTATCCTCTTAGCAATGGAGGATATAAACTTGGATGGATTGCCAGGGAAGAAGCGGAATCTCTGAAGGTTGTATCAGATTATATGCTCGGAGATATCAATGGCGATGGCGTTGTTAATAACAAGGACTTAACTCGTTTGATGAAGTACCTTGCCGGGGAAGATGTTGTCGTGAATGAGGCTGCTCTCGACATCAATGGTGACGGAACTGTCAATAATAAGGATTTGACTCGTCTTATGAAATATCTCGCGGGGGAATCTGTGGAAATATATTAACAGAAGGTGTACATGCTCATGAAAAGGAAACTAATCTCTGCGCTGCTTGCTTTATTTGTGGTTGTTTCCTCTCCTTTTGCATTGCCCCTGCCAGTTTTCGCGGCATATGAGAACACATACGAGAATACTGGAAACCAAAGAGAGGATATTATAGGTGTTGCATTGACACAGTTAGGAAACAGCACGGGAAACAAGTATACATTTGGAAATGGGAATGTCTCATGGTGTGCCTACTTTGTAGTTTGGTGTGCACGGCAAGCAGGTATTGATTCTTCGATTATTGCCTTAAACGGATATGCTACCGCAGATGATTTGGGGGTAGAGTACAGAGGCAGACCAGCGGATCGGTCTGAAGAGATTAATTATATCCCACAACGCGGAGATTTAATATTCTTCGATTGGGAGGATAACGGTTTCTGCTACAAATCTCCGGCAAGTTTTTATGGAGATCATGTTGGTATCGTGGAGTATGTTGCCGGTGGTTTTGTTCACACAGTTGAAGGTAATTGTGGCTATATGGACGGAAGTACCGGTCCTGAGAGCGGGTTATGTGTTCGTCGCCGAGTGTTTTCTCTTGACTCCGTTGATATAAAGGGGTACGGCATCCCAAATTATCAAGGTGATGCGATTCCGGTTGGCGAAACAACGGTAGAATTATCTGTTGCAAAACCTGTTGTTGCAAGCAGAGAGATTCAAACACTGACGTTTGCAGGGACAAATTGCGGTATTTACACCCTTAGAATTTATAAGGACGGAAGTGTTTTTAAGACGGAAACTGTTTTTCAGGATTCATATGAAGTCGTATTCTCTGACCCCGGAGTGTATTCTGCTTATTGCACTGCCTATCAAGATGCAACTTGTCAAGTTTCGGTGAATAGCGAAATGGTTACGTGGACAGTTGTATCGTCAAGTATCGCTGGAGATGTAAACGGGGATGGGATAACAAACAACAAAGATTTAACTCGACTGATGAAATACCTTGCCGGGGAAGATGTTTCGGTTGTAGGGTCTGTTCTTGATGTCAATAGTGATGGCGTAGTTAATAACAAAGATTTGACGCGTCTTATGAAGTACCTTGCGGGGGCGGAAGTATACATCAGCTGATTTGGAGACAAAATGGAGACAAAATAATGAAAAATAGAATAACTGCTTTTCTGTTATCCGCAGCACTGTGTTTAATCGGTTTGTTCAATACTCCTTTGGTGTCAAATGCAGCATCAAATGATGCAAGTATTGTAGTTAACCTTGCGCTTAGTAAGGTTGGAACAAACTATGCTGATGGCTATTGTTTGGCATTTGTTAAGGATATGTTTAAGCAAGCATATGGATTCAATTCAACGGCGTGCTGCGCCTATAAATATGGCTCTTCGTATATCGATAGTACAAACCGCAACAATATTCCTTTAGGCGCAAGCGTTTTTTTTGGGGAGAGCTCTAAAGTATGTGGAACATGTGGAAATAGATGTGGACATATCGGAATATATGTTGGCGATGATTGTATAGTTCATGGCTGGGCTGGAACCATTCGAAAATATAAAATCGATAGAGTAATCAATGCCGGTTACCCATATCGTGACTGGGGATGGCACAACAATTATGCTCTGACTGGAGGTACTGCCAACGGAGACATAGAATCCTTTTACGGAACATTTACGGTTATGTGTTCATCCAAGAGCGTACGTTCAGAATCAAACGGATCATCAACAACAACAAGAACTGTGAAGCAGGGAGACAACGTAAAAGTTGTTGGGTATGTATATAACGAATATGGGAACCTTTGGTATAAAACAGACAAAGGAGACTATATTCATCCCACATATTTACAGGCTCAAGCAGACACATGCGACACACTTCCACCAACAGATTACAAATCTGCAGTGCTTGAAGTTAAAACAGATTCCAAAACAGTTAAGAGTGATCCTTATGGAAGTGCGGAAACGATGAGAACTGTTAGTCGAGGATCTCGTATTAATATTGTTGGATATGTTTACAATCAGTATGGGAACCTGTGGTATGAGACTGATGATGGATATTATATCTACTGCCACTACTTATCTGTAATAAGTTCGGATTCGCGAATGCCCTCAAATTACTTGGAAACGAACATGAAGGTAAAAGCAAGCTCGAAAACACTATTTGCTGATCCGTATTCTTCTTCCGATGCAGTCGGCACTGTCACAAAAGACTCAAATGTTGCGATACGCGGTTATCTATACAATAGGTATGGAAATTTGTGGTATATGACGAGTTCTGAAACATATGTTTACTCGAATTATCTTGAGCAAACAACTGCTAATTCTTCAATACCGTCGAACTATGCTTATCGCACATTCACAACGACTGCTGAAAAAGCGCGAAATTCAGAGCCGTATGCAGCAGCACAGGAATCTGAATCAATAGCTGCCGGAAAGACGATCAATACAATCGGATATATGATCAATTTGTACGGCAATAAGTGGTATGAGTGTGAGGATGGATGGTTTATCTATGATTCTTCACTTTCGTGTGTGCATTCATGGAATACAGGTGCAGTAACAACGGCAGCGACCTGTACGACAACAGGAGTTAAGACATTTACTTGTACGTTGTGCGGAGCAAAAAGAACAGAGAGCATCACAGCTACAGGGCACAGCTATGGCAGTTGGACGAAACTGAATGATACACAGCATCAAAGAGTTTGCTCAAAAAACTCTGCTCACATGGAGAAAGCAAATCATACGTGGGATAGCGGGGTTATCACAAAGGAACCGACGACGACTGTAGAAGGAGTCAAAACCTTCACCTGTACAACTTGTGGTGCCACCAGGACTGAACCAGTAGATAAGCTTGAATCAACTGCGATTCCGGGAGATATCAATGGTGATGGAACAACAAACAACAAAGATTTAACTCGGTTAATGAAATACCTTGCAGGAGAAGATGTCTCTGTAATTGAAACCGTACTTGATGTCAATGGTGACGGTGTGGTTAACAACAAAGATCTGACTCGACTGATGAAATACCTCGCAGGGGAAGACGTGGAACTAAACTGAAAGGGGGATGAATCATGTTAAAGAAAACAAGCGCTATTATATTGGCCTTTTTGCTATCAATATATATCGTAATCCCCTGTGGTGCTGCAGGAGCGACTATTTCCATCGGTTCGGTTGAGGCAGTGCCTGGTGAGACGGTGACTGTTCCTGTAAGTATTTCCGGAAATCCAGGCATCAATACCTTCTCGCTGGGTTTTTCATACGATACGAATACGTTGACCTTGCTGGATGTGAAATTATCATCAAACCTTGGCGGCCAGTTCGCATACAAAAAAAAGGCCGTGTGGTTAAACAGCTCAGATACGAAGTATAACGGTGATATTTTATATTTAACCTTTAAAGTTTCGGATATAGCTGAGTACGGGGACTCGAGTATTAGTGTAACCTATGCACCTGGTGATATATCAAACTATAATGAAGATGATGTGAACTTCGCGGTCTCTCCTGGATAAGTGTCAATAGGGATTGACCAACAAACAGTAAAGACAATAAAGACCAGTCTAAAACGGCTGATGGAAATTCTAAGAAGACTGATCCATATTTTTCGAAC
>OMUY01000018.1 GCA_900314355.1 uncultured Eubacteriales bacterium
TTTACAAAATTAATAGAATTTTATATAATGAATGAGTAAAAATTAAAAAAAATAATTGATTGGACAATTATTTTTTAGTATATATTTATAAAAAAATATAATTTCTTTAATTTATATTTAATTAATATATTTAATTAATTAAAAATTTTTTATATTTTCTTGGCAAAAAATATTTGCCGGTATAAGATTTCAGTTACGGCGCACAAAGTCCCGTCTCTGAATTTACGTCAAAAATATTTAAGAAAATCGGCGCAATGAAAGATTATTGGCGCATTATTACGTATAGAAAGGAGGATAAAAAAATCTTTAAATTTTATCGGTTTGTTTTCCGAAAAATTTCTGTATTTTCAAACCGTTAAATATATATTTTCATTGCACGATTTTATTAAATCAAAAATTATTTTAAACTAAAGCTAAAGGAGCTAAAATAATGAAAAAGCTGCACAAAACCGTCGGAGTATTACTCGCGGTACTCATGATTTTAAGTCTCAGCGTAGTATCATTTGCCGCTGAAACAGGAAAAACGCTCACAATCAAAAATTCAGTGTCAGGCTATACGTATTCTGCTTATCAGGTATTTTCCGGAACACTGAGCACTGACAAAAAGACATAATCAGACGTTGTATGGGGCAGCGCAATACCCGAAGACGAGCAGACTGATGCGCTGAACGCGATTAAAGCTATTACGTTGACTGATAATTCAACGCCTTTTGCAAGCTGCGCCACTGCGGCAGACGTAGCAGATGTACTTGACCAAAAAGCAGACGACAGCGAAATATCCCAGGCTTTCGCTACCGCCATAGCCGCTTACGCCATCACAGTTGCCGGAACATCTACATACGCTGACGGTGCCTACACCATTTCAAACCTGAACGACGGTTATTATTTAGTATCATCCACATCAGTTCCGACTGACGGAGCTTACACACGTTACATATTAAAGCTTGTAGGCGATTCTGAAGTTGATACTAAATCCGACGTCCCTTCAGTTGACAAAAATATAATCGAAAACAACAATGAAGTAAAAGTAAATGACGTAAATATCGGAGATACGATTACTTACGAACTTACCGCCACTCTTCCGTCAAATTACGGAGACTATGATACTTATTATCTCGCTTTTCATGATACATTCGACGCAGGAATAGACGCCCCAAAAAACTTCACAGTTAAAGTCGGAGATACTGAAATAGATAGCACCAAGTATAATTTGACAACTAACGATAATTCATTTGTTTTGACGATTTCAGATCTTAAAACGGCCGATTCCACCGCGACAAAAGATTCCAAGGTTACGGTAACATACGAGTCTGAATTAAACTCAAATGCCGTAATAGGCGGCACCGGAAACGTAAATACCGTTTATCTTGAGTATTCAAACAATCCCAACAAAGATAATGCAGATTCTAAGGGAAAAACACCTGATCATAAGGTAGTAACATTCACATACGAACTTGACATCACAAAGGTTGACAGCGACAATACTGAGACAAAACTTGCCGGAGCCGAATTCACTCTTAAAAATGCGGACGGCAAATTTTACACTGCAACCGCTTCTGACGGAGTTTACAAGGTAACAGGATTGACAGCAGATAATGCGTCAGCCACAACATTTGTTTCGGATGCAAACGGTTCAATCAAAATTCAGGGTCTCAACGTTGGAACTTATACTCTTACCGAAACAAAGGCTCCAGACGGATACAACCTTCTCAGCAATTCTATCGAAGTTGTAATTTCCGCTACCTATCAGGACAATGACGGCGTCAATAATATCGATACGCTCTCAGCAACTGTTGACAACGTAGCGGCCACAACAGATAAAACCGCGGGAACAGTCAGCTTGACAGTCGAAAACAATTCCGGTTCAATTCTTCCCTCAACAGGCGGAATCGGAACAACAATATTCTATATCGCGGGCGGACTTCTCATAGTCGCGGCAGCTATAATGCTCATAGTACGCAAACATAAAAAAGACGCTCAAAATTCGTAATATTTAAAATTAACTTTACCCCCCTGCCGGAGAAAAAACTCCGGCAGGGCGGAACATCATTTAAGTCTGCATGTTTTTCGATGTACGCTTCAAAAATTCAGAGACGTGCAGCGAAAAGCAGGCGGAAGAATTGAATTTTTTCAATCATTATGGCAGATAATAAAAATAAAAAAAAGAAGAAAAACGGGGCTTTCGGAACCGTAATAATAATATTATTTATTGCGGCAGGTCTCGGAATAATGCTCTACCCCACGTTAAGCGATTGGATAAATTCAAAACATCAGTCCCGGGCGATTGCGGTTTACGACAAAACAGTAGACGAAATGGATGAAAAAGATTTTACAGAAATGTTTGAATCCGCGGAAAAATTCAACCGTCGAATACTTGACCTCGGTTCATCCTACTGCCTTACTCACCCCGAAAAACTTACAGGGTACGAAGATATTCTTAATATTTCCGGCACCGGAATAATGGGATATGTCACGATAGATAAAATAAATGTTCAGATTCCTATTTACCACGGCACTGATTCAACGGTTCTTCAGGTAGGAGCAGGTCACCTGAAAGGTTCAAGCATTCCCATAGGCGGAGAAAGCACAAAATCCGTTATATCGGCTCACAGAGGTCTTCCGAGCGCAAAGCTTTTCACCGATCTTGACAAACTTCAAAAAGGGGACAGATTTACAGTTACCGTTTTAAACAGTGTTCTCGTATACGAGGTAGATGAAATATACGTAATAATGCCGGACGAGATGCAAAACCTTTACGTTGAGGACGGAAAAGACTTATGCGCTCTTCTCACATGCACGCCCTACGGAATTAACGACCACAGACTGCTTGTAATAGGAAAAAGAATTCATTCGGACGATTCTTCATATATCAGAGTTTCCTCCGACGGCAGCATAGTTGACCCGATTTTGGAATCATTGATAATCGCGTCGCCCGGTCTGTTGATACTTGCCGTTTGGCTGACAATAAAATTAAAGAAAGTCAAATCGGCGGAAAATCAAAATAATTCAAGCAAAACCTTAAAGAAAGAGACGTAATTTATAGAGGTCGGAATTTTAAAGATGCTTATTGGTTTTTCAGATATCCTGTTTTCAAAAAATTCAATTTAAAAAAACAGAATAAAACTGATAAAAATAATATCGGCGCTGCTGATTATTTCGGCATTATTATTTAGCGCCTGTATTTACGTTTCGGCGGAAAATGAAATTCCCGATTTTGGCAGAAAAGGTTCAATAAATATTAAGCTCACCGATTACAAAGGAAATACGGTCACAGGAGGAAAAATTACCCTTTATCAGGTGGCAGCATTGAAAAATAAAAACGAAAATTATTATTACGAGAAATCCTCTCAATTTTCAGGTTACAGCCTGACCGTCGACAACAATATATCTTCACAGGCTGACAAATTAGCCGAATATGTTTTTTCAAATTCCGTTTCGGGCGAACAAAAGTCAGTCGGCAGCGACGGAAGAATAAGCTTTCAAAATCTTGACCTCGGTATTTACCTTATAATGCAAACCGAAGATTCAAATAATTACGACACAATCAAACCGTTTGTAATTACAATACCAAATAACGACAACGGAAAACTTGTATATGATGTTGATGCCGGTCCGAAAGTCGGAACCGATGTTGTCACAACACAGACGACGGAAAAATTAACCGAAAAAGTCACAAAGCCCGACAGTTTCCTTCCTCAGACAGGCGAGCTTGTGTGGCCGATACCGCTATTGACCGCGGGAGGATTAATTCTTTTCATTTTAGGTTTATGCCTCAGAAAACCTCGGAAAGACAGATAAATTAAATGCGTTCTGATAATGAGAAAAAAACAAACTCCGGCTATATTCTAATGACATTGGGCTCTTTGCTTATTTTAGCCGCAGTCATATTATTCGCGTACAACAAATGAGACAGCTGGCGCGCGGGTCAGGCCGCCTTGAAAATTCAAAAAGCTATCGAAAGCGCGGAGGACAATCAAAACGCAAATTCTGACAACGGCTCTTCTGATGAATTGCAGGTCGAAATAGATGGAAATAATTATATAGGAGCTTTGTCGGTGGAAAGGTTTGGTCTTTACCTGCCTGTGCTTTCACAATGGAGTTATCCGGGACTTAAAGTTTCGCCGTGCAGATACAGCGGGACAGCCGAAACAAATGACCTTGTAATATGCGGTCACAACTACGACAGGCATTTCGGAAAGCTAAAAAATCTGGAAGCGGGCGACACTGTGACTTTTACTGCCGCGTCCGGTGTTAAGACCGATTACTCCGTATCGGAGGTAATTGTATTACAGCCTACCGCCGTTGAGGAAATGATAAACAATCAATCCGGAAAATGGGATTTGACGCTGTTTACCTGCACAAGCAGCGGCAGAGCGAGAGTTACGGTAAGATGCACAAAAATTGAAAAAAGCACGGAAGAATACGCAAGCTGATATATGAACTACAAGAAAATAAAACAAAACAACAAAGGAAAACGAAAATATTTAAGAACCGCGCTTTATATTTTTATCGCGATAGCCGCGGCAGCAGTAATAATTTCCACAACTCTCCTTCCGCTTGTAAAAGTTTCGTCTGACAGCATGAGTCCCACCATTAAAAATAACGATTACGTCTTTATGCTGAAAACAAAAAAAATTGAAAAAGGCGACATTATCGGATTTTATTATGAAAACAAGCTTCTTATCAAAAGAGTAATCGGACTTCAGGGAGACTTAATTGATATTGACGAGTCCGGAAATGTCTACGTAAACAATAAAATTATCGATGAACCGTATATAAAAGAAAAATCGGCAGGGCAATCAGATATTGATTTTCCGGTTCAAGTGCCTGCCGGCACGGTATTTGTATTGAACGACGACAGATCGCATTCAACAGATTCGAGATCCAAGGCTCTTGAATTCATTAAAACAGACCAGATTGAAGGAAAAGTTATTTTCAAAAACTGATTTTATTTTTAATATAAATTAATAAATTAAGGAGGAATAATTATAAACCCGTTCGATATTTTCGCGCGTGGGATTATCAACAACCCATATAAGCGTAAATTCACAAAAGCTGTCGCACTGATTGCGTCGGTCTTGATGATTTTATGTATTATGCGCCCGAATATAGAAGGACTTGCAGGTTTAGCCGAGGAACGCACAGAAGAGCAGACTCAGTCGGAAGTTGAAACTCAGAAAAATGAAGATAAATCATTTGAATATAAAGACAACAAAATAATTGTAAATGCTGTTTTGCCTAAAAACAGCAGCGTGCCTGATGACGCGTCACTCAAAGCCGAGCAGATTACCGAAAAAAATTCAAATTACAGTGAACTCATTAAAAAAACCGAAGACTTAATTTCAGAAAAGACAAAAGATGAAATATTTTACAGCATCGATTTCTATACCAAAGATAACGAGTATATCGAGGTAAAAGACGATGCGAGAGTATATGTAAAATTATTAAATTCAGATATTTCAGGCGATAATTTCGCTGTAGTTCATTTTAAAGATGAAGATAATACCGTTGAAATAAAACCTGACAGCGTAGAAAAAGATAAAAACAAAAATCTTTCTCAAATCGAATTTTCAACCGAAGGGTTTTCCGATTTCGCGATTTTAAGTCTGGACAGTTCAACCACGGATGACAGCGAGACGGAAAGCGAAGCGACTGCTGACATGTATGTTAAAAGCGTTCATGTCAATTTGGGCAGCAGCGGAACAGGTCCGTTTGACGACAACGACGATGACGGAAACGATTCAAGCGCAGACAACGATATAGTAAGAAGCTTTGATTTGGCGACTTACAATATATCGGTCGATATGGAAAGTCTTACATCAAGCTACCACGATTACGCTAAAGTATGGGTAGAAATAAATCTTGACGGGACAGACACGGAAAATAAATTCAACGAAGAATCATTTAAGTGGCTCGATTACTATGAAATAGTTCCATCTTCTGACGGAAAGAGCAAGACTTTAAGAGGCTATTACGAGGCGGAGAAGTCAGAATCAAGCACTCATGTCGTACCCGGAAATATAGATAATATGACAGTAGGCGTTCAGACGCTTGCGATGGAGGATGGAACAATTCTCAAACCTACGGGAAAAATATGGCTCGAGGACAAGGACGGGAACACGAGCGAAAAGAAAGACCTTGAATTTCCTCCTCTTGAAATATCCGCCAAACTTCAACTGAATGTTCATCTTGAGGCGACTCCCGCGGCGTTCACATCTGTTGAAGGAACATTCGATTTCAGCGATGCGAAAAGCTCCGATTATTTCAACTCGGACAAAGGTGAGGTAACGGGCGTGCTTTTCAACTACGGCATAGTAGTTCAAATGTACAACACCGAAAACGGCAAGGGAATGAAAGGTCAGGCTCTGCCAGACGGCGACGACATCACTCTGACACTTAATTTCGGAAGTAAATATCAGGTTGACAGAAACGCCTCCACCTCTTACGCAAATCAAAAAGTTGACCTCGGAGAATTTGACAACGGAACGTACCAGCTTTTATTTTACAGTCTTGAAGGAAACCAAGCCAACGACGAACAGAGCGACGGAAGAAAACTCGAAAATTCCGAAGGTGAATCCGTAAACGAAAAATATTCGAGATATGTCCCTTACAATAACCGCAATTACGACAATAACGCGGAAAAAACATGCGTTGAGGACGGCGGAACATGGACTCCTGTCAGTATGGACGATTCATCTTCCGTCACGTCTATGACTGTAAAAATTTCAAATTACCAGATTACAGATCTTGTTTTCCCTTATGCAAGACCCGCGAACTCGTCAGTAAACTACTGGTATAACGCCGGCACTCCCGTTCAGGATATAGATAAGGCGTGCTTCTCTGCAGGCGGACTATGGGTTCTTCAGCCTTTCGTTTATACTGACTCTAACGGCGTAAAGCATGATATCGAATCGGATCTCGGCGCCGGAACATTTACAATAAATATGAACGACGGCGAGATAGATTCCGAAGTAGGAAAATATGTTACTGGCTCATACAATTCATATACTGCGGAACGTGACGAAAACGGAAATTTGACAGGAAAAACAAGCGATACTGCCACCACAAAACAGATAAACGTACAGGAATACGACAAAGACGACGCGAACAGCCAGACGCATTACATCGCTCCTCCAGGATATTTCAACAACAAAATCAACTATACAAACGGCAGCTCCGCCTGGTTAAATGTACAGAACAATTCTAACATTTACGACGGAAAGGATTACGCTTTCTGGGGTGAAGACAAAATAGGAATTGCCGGCGGATGGCAGTACACCGAGGCCGGAATTGAAAACAGGGCGGCCGCATCGAATGTCATGATTAAATTTGACGCCGCGGCTCTTGAGTTGGATGACGGGCAGACTTACAGCCACCCGAACTGCGTAGGTATGAAAGGAGAAGACGTAAAGGTATTTTACGGATATCTGCCTGACGGCGAAAACTGGGACTCTGACGATGAAATGCAGGCGGCGGATGAAGACGACTTAGTCTGGTACTCGGAAGAACAGGAAAATAAAACGTGCGTTTCCGTTCTGTTTGAATACAGAACGCCATCTACGACAACTTCAATGACATATCTTTTCCCAATGCTTTTAATGCATGTTCTGACAAAGCCTGAAATTGAGAACAAAGTCTTCATGACATGCGAGGTCACAAGACTTTGGAACTCATCAGACATTGCGAACGCCTACAATAAATCACATCCCGGCGAGCATATCTCGGCGGCCGATGTAAACGCCGCTTCTAAGGATAAATATACTTCCGCGGTTCTTCCGAGCGCCGCAGACGATTACTACACGAGTCTTAAATCCGGAAAGCTTACCGTAAATCACAGCACCGAAACTCTTTTGGCTCAGTGCAAAGGATACGGTTCGGGCGGAGAATATTACACTCACACTACGGGTACAAAATACGAAAAAGTGGTTTATGCCGCAGACGGTACTTCAACAGGACATAATTCAAGATATAATTTCGGCGACAGCCTTCTTATTTTGGGATATACTTCAAACGTAACAAAGAATGTATGCCAGATAAGCAACAATCTTGACGAAAACGGAAATATCATTGATACGGAGACTAAGGATTCGTATCTTCTTCAGCGTTCAGAACGTATAGCGGATTACGTTTTAACAGGTAATTTCGTAACAAGCAACAACACCGAGATCAAAAGCGACATGACAACTACAGTAACATTTGTAGATACTCTGCCGGCAGGAATGAAATACCTGATTGACTCCGCATATGTAGGTACTGTGGATAAAGACGGAAATTTCAGCGTAAAATATAATCTAAGTGACGTCGCGGGACAGCACGGATCAGTTTCAAACGGCGAAAAATTTACTCAGGTGGTAAACAAGGACGGTTTGACCGATGAAAATATTGACGCCGCTATGCTCGTCGAAAATAACGATGACGGAACAAGTAAAATTACTTTTGTTGTGAGGAATGTTCCGATTCAGTCAGGTGATACGGTAAAGGTTTATTACAGCGTATTTCTGGGAGACGAGTCAAACGCTCAGAACGATCTGAAAAACGGAGCTTCGCTTGTAAATACGGTATCAATACAGACTACCGAGGACAATACAAGGGAATTAACAACCGTAAACGGAAACGTAGACACAAATACAATATTTATTATCAAGCTGTACGAACATTCATTCAGCAAATATGCGGTTCGTGAAATTAATGAGGTAAACGAAGACCCGGCTTGGGTAGTCACATGGACAAACCATGACAACTCGTCATATGCAATGATGATGCTCGAGGACGCAATGCCATACTCAGGCGACAGCCGCGGCTCATCTTATGACGGTTCGTATACAATAAGCAAATGGAGTCTTGATTTAAGTTATATAGATAAAGACAGCGCAAAAAATTTGACTCTTTATTATACTACCGATTCAAGCTACGCCGGGAAAACTCTTTCTCTGACCGGTTCTGACGGCGGAATAAAATGGGACGATATTACCGCGAACTGGAATACGCTGCCGCTTACTGTGGACGAAGACAATAATACGGTCACGGCTGATTTTTCCGGTGTATACACATATGACTCAGACGGAAATCAGACTAATTTCGTATACTCATGGGCGTTGGGCGGCTCTGTAGCCAACGGTGACAGCGCTGTTGTCACTGTCGCGGTTCATCAGGACGATGCTCGGGCGAACGATCAGATGACCAACTCGGCGAGCTATTCGTCCGGGACGGATGTTTTCAAGAGAGAGGCGTCAATTTACAGAATAGCGAGAAATGTGTCAGGAACAGTCTGGCTTGATGAAAACATGGACGGCGGCATAGACGGCACAGAAAAGCATATAAGCGGCGCGGACGTGATTTTGCAGACTGAAGACGAGAACGGCAACTGGGTTACGGCGTCTGATTTGTTTGGAAATTTGTGCGAAACTACTACTAATTCAAACGGATATTATCAATTCAAAAACCTCCCCGACGGAAAATTCAGAATTGTATTTAAAGACGGAAGCGATATGAATTATAAGCTTTCAAATAACAGTCTTACAAAATATATGGCCGACGGTATTGCCGGAAGTGTCAATTCCAAAGCGACAGAAGACTCAACCGGAACTTATGAAGGTCTGATTGACAATATTGAACTTCCCTCTACAGATAATATGACTGTAAAAGAATACAATCTTGACTATCAGAACGCGGGATACACTAAGACGTCATCTATCACAATAAGAAAAATCTGGGAAAATATATACGGCACAGATATAACCGATTCAAAGACAGACGGATTAGTGACAGTCTACCTGTACAGCAATGACGAATCAAATAAAGACCCTATTAAAACATTAACTATTGATTCCTCTTCAAATTGGTCTGTTACAATCAGCGGACTTCCCTACTATGACGGGTCGGGCAATCAAATAGATTACACTGCTTATTATGTAGACGAGGACAAAGTGAGCGGCTACCAGAAAGGCGTTGAAGCTATTCAGGGCAGTGACGGAATATACTCTGTAAATGTAACAAACAGAGCAGGTTTTGAACTTCCATCGTCGGGAGGAAAAGGAATTATTCCGCTATACATTTTGGGCTCCTTGTTCTTATTATCTGCCGTGGCTGTAACAATACAAAAATTCAGAATGAAAAGAAATGCCTAAAATTCTGAAGAGACTAATTGATACGAAGCTGTAAGTATCAATTAAATAAAACAAGGACGCTTTTATTGAGCGTCCTGTTTTTATGTATGATACTTTACTATAAAAGAAAGGCCCGATTAAAAGCCTTTCTCAATATATTACGATTCTTCTTTTTTCCTGTCTTTTTCGTCGGTTTTCTTTTGTCCGCCCGAGGAAATTCTGACAGATACGATAACATGAAGAACCAGCATTATAACCGATTCAATCGCAAGAGCCATCAATACAGCAGCTTCACTGTCTGCGTTATTTTCAGAAGAGGAGTTTATTATTAATATTGCCGCATATGGCGCGAGGAATAAAATAATTCCAATCATTAACGAAAATACATAATCGAACACGGGTTTTTTAGGTTCATTGATTTTTCTGGCGGCATCGGAAACAAGATAGGACATAAACGCGAAATAAAAAGCCGATATTACATCTGTAATTAAATATTTAACCGCGCCGCTGCTGTCAAGAAAATATTGTCTGTTCAATACGCATAACACCGCAAATAAAAAGACGAGAGGCAAAGCAGTCATGTAGATGTATTTTTTCTTTTTTACTGCGAATACAAAAATAATTACAGAAAAAATTAAAGAGAGAAAAATTGAAAAGATCAAAATCTCAAGAGGTATCTTAATATTTTCGACTCCGCTTTGAGAAGATTCATTCCATTCATCCGCCGATTCAAAAGGTATAATAAGACTTTTTTCGGCGAGAGGCTCGTTTTCGCCGTACATAGTTGCGCCCGAATTTTTAATATCGTTAAATAATTTTGACTTATTAACTATTTTCAGCACAGGATTTCTGAACTCTCCCGAATTAGTGCAGGCTTTGAAAAATCTCCAGCTTATTTCGGACCTTTTTATTCTGTCAAGCTTGTCGGAATCGCCCTTCGCCTGTTTTTTGGCATCGTCCCAATATGAATTTAGTTCTTCTACTTTTTTGTCCGACAGAATCATAGTCTGAGGCATTGAAGTATTTATTGAAAGATGCCTGTGGTCGGCCGAGGCTTCGCAGACTGCGTCTATATACTTTCGTATGCTTTTCCATCCTCCGCCGTAGTAATCTTTTAAGAACGAATTCATTTCATCGTCAAAATCACAGTAAGGGTTTTGCATAAGTTTCGCGACGATGTAACGTTTAAGCGCTCCGAATTCGGTATCGCAGTCTTTTAAATAGTAATTTCCTCTGATATATACTCCCCTGACGCCTGATTCATAATAGACTTGCATATTTCTCTGCAAAACGGCGAAATCGGGAAAAACGCCGATAGTATTGCTGAAATTAGCGGAATAATCCTCAACATAAAGGTGTTTGCAGATTTTGCACCAGTCTTTTATGTTCTTTAAATATTCTTTATTTTTCTCACAGTCGACGTCGTCAACCGTATGAGAAAAACAATGTTCAGAGTCTCTGAACGTGACTATTACATTGTCGGCGGTAATATAATTTTTAATCGCTTTTTTCGTATATCCCTGTGCTACGACTCGGATATAGACGTTATTATAACCGCTTTCTTTTACCGCCTCGGATATGGAGTTTGCAAAATTTATAAGCGTTCCGGAATTTGAGCCGTATTCTTTATTCATCTTCTTGCAATTATCACATTGGCAATAATGGTTATTGTCGGTTCTTGTAAGGGAAATTATCTGCATACCGGCATTTTTATCATATCCCTCGCGCACAAGGTCAAGAACTTCATTCAATACGATTCCGTAAGTCATTATATTGGAAAGACAAAGCTGGTCTTTTACCCGTTTTCCGTTATACATGGCGAATAATTCGGGGTCAGAATCAAAATACTTATCTGCCGAACAGAAATAATTTCCCAAAGTATTTTCGGCTTCTCCCAAATAGCTTACCGTACCGCCTTTTTCAGCGGATATTTTTCTGTTCGCTCCGCCGGAAAGACCGTTTGCGACAGAAAATTCTTCGCTCTCGCCTGAATTAAAATCTGTTTCGGTGTATTCAAAATAGCAGTTATACGTGTAATATAAATCGTACGGAACTTTTATTTTGTCTGACTTCGGCGTTATCACGACGTTGTCAGACAGATATTTTACACCGCAGTATTTTTCAAGGAAACCGTAAGCTCCGTAAACAGATCCTCTTTTTCCCTGACCGCATATAAACAGAACATTATTAATTCTTTGAAGAATATAACTGCCGTCAGACAGAGAACTCAAATCGAACGATTTGAGAGGAGTATTCCCTACAGCTATGATATTTTTTCCGCTGCCGGGGTCTGATGTGACAATTTCAAAATCGTCGCCGGTAATTTCACCGAGCTTTGTTTTTAATACGTCAGCCGCATATTTTTCAGTGTCAGACGCTTTATCTGAAATTAAAATTACCGCGTCATTCTCCCCGCCGATAAAAGTATTATCCCTTTCCGCGGCAGAACCGAACAATGACAATACACCGGTGAACATCAAAAGAGAGAGAACGAGGCACACGATTTTTTTCATGTATATTCCTCCGAAACATAAAAAAGGAAAAAGAATTTCAATTACATTAGATTATATCACAATAGTAGAATAATGGCAATAAAAAGTAAAATCAATCATTTTTTTTAAATAAAAAAAAGCATTTTTAAAAAGTAAAATAAGGGGCATAAAAAATCTCTCGCAGATACGAGAGATTTTTATTTATCCGCAATTTTCCTTTATAAGCTTAAGGTCGGAATAATTTATCATTGTGAATCCGAGTTTTTTAGCTTTCGATATTATCTTTCCCGATTCAAGGATTTCACGTTCCCAAACTCTTTTTTGCCATTCCTGTCCAAAATCCGCATTGTACGAAGGGTGAAGGAACATCTCCGTTACGCCGTCAGCCGTTTCGTCAAGGGCTTTTAGGTAATAATTTTCAAGATTTTCTTTTGTTCCGATTTTCTCAACGTTCCACGGATTTGATATTATATCATCGGGAACAGGTATTCCCATAATCACTGCTTTTGAAGTTATAGAGGAAATCAATTTTTTTAATGGATGAGGAATTTCTCTTCCAATCTGTCTTTTGACAAATCCGTCCGAAAGCGGCAGCCTTAAAGGCAGGTTATGGATTCGGCAGAATGAAAACACATCAAGATAAAATCTTCTAAGATTAAGACCGTAGAGAGCTCCCGAATGGCAGTCCGCATGGTCTGGTTGAACTCCTCTGTCATCAAGGAATCTCAACTGCGCTTCAAGCTCCGTCCTGACGTCTTTCCTTCTTGTTTTAAGAAAAATATCTTTGAAATCATGGCGCAGTCCGTATTCGTCAGAAATTGATTCTGCGTTTGATACAGGATGAAATCTTCTGTTTTCTTCATCGGACGTTATCGCCAGATGAACGCCGACATGAATATTTTTTTCCCGCGCGATTTTACAGGCGTTTTCAGAGTCGCCGGCTACGGCAAGGATTGACGCGGATGTTATCAATCCTTTATCGTACAGCTCGGAAATTGCCGCCGTTTGTTCCTCGCAGTAGCCGAAATCATCAGCATTAAGTATCAGATATTTCATCTTTTCAAATACTCAAATTTTCGGTTTTTTCATCGATGTCAGCTTGCTCGGCTTCAATTTCAGCCTTAGTCTTTCCGTTCGTATTTTCAAGCTCTTTGAAATTGAGAAAATGCGAAATTATATAAGCCGCGCACATTGCGAGAGCAGGGAAAACGCATAAGAGTATTTTAGAAGCAAGACCGGGATTGGGTCCGGGATTATCTCCGTTTATAAATCCGAATTTATCAGATGCTATGTAAAAAGCAAGAGATGTGTAAAGACCGTTAAGTCTGTTGAAAACGCCGATGAGGCTGGTCATAATACCTTCCCTTTTTATTCCGTGGCGGTAATAGTCGTCATCGATTATCTTAGCGCCGATAACGTCCATTGTAATCAGGCAAGCTGCCATGCCGAAACCGAGAACCGCGGCGAACGGAACGGCCGTAGCGAATGATTTTGCGAAAAACATCGGTATAAAACCAACCGTCATAATGAGCATTCCGAGACGCCATACTTTCATAACTTGCATTTTTTTGGAAATGAACGTCCACGCGAGTATGCCTACCAACGCCACCGCAAATACCGTAGCGAGCATTATTGTGGTAGTATTGCCTTTAAGCTTCAGAACATATTTGACGTAGAAAGAGACAGCCTGCGACACGAGCGCTACTGCGGCTGAATAAAATGCGCCGACGAAACCGAATATCCAGAATTTACCGTTTTTTACAAGGTCTACTATACTTTTTATAAGGTTTGGCTTTTTCACTTCCTCGATAGTACTCAAATCCTCATGACATCCGATAGCGCAGTACATTATTACGGCAAGAGCTACAACGCCGTAGATTAACGATGTGAGCCGGTAGCCTATTGCCTGCGTAATCATAGGAGTGAGAGCTATTGAAATTACCATTGCTAAAAGCTGGCAAGCCTGCCTGACTGCGTTTGTTTTTGCCCGCTCTTCATCGGATTTAAAAAGATCGGGAAAAAGAGCGCCGTAATTTGCGTTTATCAAAGAATCGAGTGTACCGGTTAAAATATACATAAGAAGCATATATATAAAAAGTATTCCGGTACTGCTTTCAACTATCTGCGGGGGATTATAAAACAAAATGAACATCAATATGAGAAGAGGAGTACCGATTAACAGCCATGGACGGCGTCTGCCCCATTTTGTTCTGGTCCTGTCCGATAAAAATCCGTAGACAGGGTTATCAATCGCGTCGACGAACGTGTAGATAAAAAGAATGAGAGAATACTTTTTCAAGGGCAGTCCAAGCATATCTACATAATAAATAGCGGCAAATGACTTTACCATATTAATCGGTATAGACGTGCCGAACATTCCAATTCCGTACCTGAAAGGTGACGTTTTCTTTTTGGGCGCTAAAGATGTTTTTCCTTCTGTATTTTCACTCACATCAATTTCCTCCTAAATAAAACTGCTAAAAATTAGTCGATAAATATATTGTATTTGTACAGTATAAACTAAAAATGCAATCTTGTCAATGATTTATTTATATAATACTTTACTAAATTATACGATGTTTGTTGTTCCGGATGATAATTTAAGCTGATGAAATCGCCAAATATTGATTTTAACTTATACTTATGTTAAAATATTTATTTAGTCAATTATTTTCTATGATTGAAATTTATCATGGTAAGAGGTTATTTATGTCAACAGCAGATGAGATAAACAAAAGAAGGACGTTTGCGATCATTTCGCATCCCGACGCGGGTAAAACTACGCTTACTGAAAAATTCCTTCTCTACGGCGGAGTAATTCAGTCAGCCGGAACAGTAAAAGGAAAAGCGAGCGACAAGCACGCCGTGTCGGACTGGATGGATCTTGAAAAAAAGAGGGGAATTTCAATTACGTCTTCCGTTCTTCAGTTTAACTACGGCGGATTCTGCATTAACATTCTCGACACGCCGGGACATCAGGACTTCTCCGAGGATACATACAGAACTTTGATGGCGGCGGATAATGCGATAATGGTGATTGACGCCGCGAAAGGTATTGAGCCTCAGACAAGAAAGCTTTTTAAAGTCTGCGCGATGAGAGGAATACCTATTTTCACTTTCATCAACAAAATGGACAGAGATTCAAGGGATCCTTTTGAACTTCTCGACGAGCTTGAGACAGAGTTCGGTATTGGCACATATCCCGTAAACTGGCCGATTTCAAGCGGAAGAAATTTCAAAGGAGTCTACGACAGGCAGAAAAAGACGATACTCGCTTTCAACGAATTTCACCAGGGAAGCAAAAGAATAGAGGGCGTAGAATGTGATTTTTCTGACACAAAGGACATTGACGAATTAATCGGCGAAGACCTGAGAAAAGAGCTCGGCGATTCAATCGAACTTTTAGACATGGCAAGTTATGAGCTTGATATGAAAAAAGTAAATACTGGTAAACTCACTCCGGTATTTTTCGGATCTGCGTTGAATAATTTCGGCGTTGAACAGTTCTTGCAGTATTTTTTGAAGATGACGACTCCCCCGCTCAGCCACAAAACAGTTGACGGAGAGACAGTTTTGCCTACCGACGATTATTTTTCGGCTTTCGTATTCAAAATACAGGCAAACATGAACAAAGCGCACAGAGACAGAATCGCTTTTATAAGGATATGCTCCGGCAGATTTGAAAGACAGAAAGAATATTATCACGTTCAGTCCGGCAAAGAGGTAAAACTGAGCCAGCCGCAGCAGATGATGGCACAGGAACGTTCAATTATTAATGAGGCTTACGCCGGAGATATTATCGGCGTTTTCGATCCCGGAATTTTCTACATCGGCGACACCATATGCGAAGAAAAGCATAAAGTAAAATACAAAGGAATAATGACTTTTGCGCCCGAACATTTCTCCGAAATAGAACAGATTGACTCAATGAAGAGAAAGCAATTTGAAAAAGGAATGGATCAGATCGCTCAGGAAGGAGCCATTCAGATTTTCAAAATTCCCGGAGCCGGCATCGAAAGAGTAATAGTAGGCGTAGTAGGCGTTCTTCAGCTTGAAGTGCTTGAATACAGAATGGAAAACGAATACGGCGTAAAATTCCGCCGCAAAGACTTAAACTACACGCTGATAAAAAAAATAGTATCTTCTCCGGTATCGCCCGACAAGTTAGACCTTACGAATACGATGTATGTTCAGGATATTAGAGGAAGAGATATGCTTATCTTCGCGGGTCAATGGTGTATTGACTGGGCGAAATCTCACAACAAAGGTCTTGAGCTCGATGACTTCGAAGACCTTGAAATTATGGAATAAAAAAAGAATATCTGCGGTAAAAAAAATGAAAACTACAATCACTGCCCACGCGGGTTCCGAAGGAACCGCGCCGAATTCAATTTCATCCGTTGTCTCCGGTTTTGAATCCGGAGCGGAAATAGGCGAGGTAGACGTAAGATTTATGAATGACGGAACTCCTGTTTTAAACCATGATTCTCTTGACGAAAACGCCGACTACGACCTGCTGTCCGAAGTATTGATGATAATGAATGATTATCCGGACAAACAGTTGAATATTGATATCAAAGAGACTTCTCATATAGACAATATCGTTTCTCTTTCAAAAAAATACGGTGTTTACGACAGAATATTTTTCACAGGCGTCTGGAAAAGTTTTGTACCTCAGACCAAACTTCAATCAGCCGGCGTAAAATATTACCTCAATTACAGCACCTCCGGACTTTTTAAATATTCAGATATATATATTGACAAGCTTATAAAAGACACGCAGCTTTCCGGCGGCGTCGGAATAAATTTCAATAAAAAATCGTGCAGCAAAAAACTTGTGAAAAAATTTCATTCAAAAGGATTGCTCGTCTCTGTCTGGACAGTATCGAATCCAGACGAAATTGAAAAATATCTAAAATTGGGCGTTGACAATATCACATGCAAATGCCCTGTTAAAGCCGTAAAAATAAGAGACATGTTTTATAATAAATAAGTGAAATTTTTCAACTTTTGGGAATTATGTTGTTTTTTGTATTATTTTTATTGAAAACCTACTAAAACTATGTTATTATAGGTATAACAATAAAACGAAAGAGAGCAAAATAATATGAAAATATCAACAAAAGGAAGATACGCACTCAGAATGTTAGTTGATTTGGCAGAACATGACGACGGCGAAACGTTCATTCCTTTGAAAGATATAGCCGAAAGACAGGGAATTTCAAAAAAATATCTTGAACAGATTATTCCGATTTTCAACAGGTCTGATATTCTCCTGACAACAAGGGGTTTTCAGGGCGGCTATCGTCTTGCAAGGAATGCCGACAAGTATACAGTCGGTGAAATTTTGAGACTGACAGAAGGATCTCTTGCTCCTGTAGCGTGTCTTGATTCAGACGAAAACACATGCGACAGGGCAGAATACTGTGAAACGCTTTATGTATGGGAAGGTCTGAAAAAAGCAATAGAGAATTATCTTGATTCAATTACAATTCAGGATATCGTAGACAGGGCGAAACAATCATATTCCGACAATTATGTAATATAATTTTTTTATGGGGGCAGAAAATCATGGAATATACGAGACAGCAGGCATGGGAATTATTTAATAAATACAACAAAGGGGAATTTCATATCCGCCATGCCGTAACGGTTGAAGGCGTTATGAGATATTTCGCTCAGAAAAGAGGATATGGCGACGAGGCAGACAAATGGGGTATTGTCGGACTTCTTCATGACCTTGATTTTGAAATGTATCCGGACGAACACTGCATTAAAGAACAGGAGCTTATGAAAGAAGCAGGCGTTCCGGACGATATTATCCACGCGACAGCATCTCACGGATACAATCTCACAGTTGATATCAAGCCCGAGCACGAAATGGAAAAAGTTTTATACGCAGTCGATGAGCTTACGGGTTTAATCGGCGCAGTAGCTCTTATGCATCCGTCCAAATCGGTTCAGGATCTTGAGGTAAAATCCGTCAAGAAGAAATTCAAGGACAAAAAGTTCGCGGAAGGCTGTTCAAGGGACGTTATAAAAGCCGGAGCCGAAATGCTCGGAGAGACGCTCGACGACCTGATAGCCGAAACAATAGACGCGATGCGCTCATGTGAAAAGGAGTACAGCAAATACTGATTATTCTATGTTTGAAATAGTTGATAAACTCGAAGAAAATCACGACCTCTCGGATGATTTTTTCAAATCGTTATTGTCTACCGACAAATACGATGCATATTTATTTTCGGAAGCGGACAATGTCAGACGCAAAATTTACGGCACCGACGTTTACATCAGAGGGCTTATAGAGTTTACAAATTACTGTAAAAACAACTGCTATTACTGCGGAATAAGGGCAGGCAATACAAATGCCGAAAGATACAGGCTTTCAGAGGATGATATTTTGCTGTGCTGCGGGGAAGGATATAAATTAGGCTACAGAACGTTTGTCCTTCAGGGAGGAGAAGACCCGTATTTTTCGGATGAAAAAATATGCTCGATTATAAAAAAAATAAGAGCTGAATTTCCCGACTGCGCGATCACTCTTTCTATCGGAGAAAAAAGCAGAGAGTCATATCAAAAATATTTTGATTCCGGCGCAAACAGATATTTATTAAGGCATGAAACGGCAGACAAAAATCATTACCGTCTTCTTCATCCCGAGTCGCTCAGTCTCGAAAACAGAAAAAGGTGCCTCTTTGATTTAAAAGACATAGGTTTTCAGACCGGTTCGGGTTTCATGGTAGGTTCTCCTTATCAAACGCTTGATAATATCGTTTCTGACCTTCGTTTTCTCCGGAAATTAAATCCCGAAATGATCGGGATAGGGCCTTTTATACCGCATAAAGACACAAAATTCAGAGATTTCCCCGCAGGAACGGTTGAACTCACAGTAAGGCTTATCGCGATATTAAGACTGATGTTTCCATACGCTTTAATACCTGCAACAACTGCGCTCGGCACTGTTTCTCCTTTAGGGAGGGAAAAAGGTTTAAAGGCCGGAGCGAACGTTATAATGCCCAACCTGTCTCCCACTGCCGTAAGAAAAAAATATATGCTGTATGACAACAAAATTTGCACCGGCGAAGAATCGGCTCAATGTAAAAATTGTCTTTCAAACAGAGTCTCCGGCGCAGGTTATAAGATAGTCACCGACATAGGCGACGCAAAAAAACCGAATAAAGTCTGAGCAGATAAATAAAGAAAGAGAAAAATCTTTACAAAATAAGATTTTTCTCATTTTTATTCATTACAATTTTTAAATTATTCAAAACAAAGCTGATTATCTTGACAAAATGATTGGCAGATTTTATAATTATTAATATATTTTTTAAATATTTCGTTATTTTGCCAAGGAGTAAATAATGGGTTATACTATTGCTGAGAAACTAATATCCTCTCATCTTGTTGAAGGGAAAATGATAAAGGGCGAAGAAATCGGTTTAAAAATAGATCAGACTCTTACTCAGGACGCTACAGGAACAATGGCGTATCTGCAGCTTGAAGCAATGAACATTGACAGAGTAAAAACCGAGCTCTCCGTAGCTTATATAGATCACAACACTCTTCAAAACGGTTTTATGAACGCCGACGACCACAAATTCATACAGACTGTTGCGAAGAAAAGAGGATTAAGATTTTCAAGACCTGGCAACGGAATATGCCATCAGGTTCACCTTGAAAGATTCGGAATACCCGGCAAAACATTATTGGGTTCCGACTCCCACACTCCGACCGGAGGCGGAATAGGAATGCTTGCCATGGGCGCCGGAGGAATGGACGTCGCAGTTGCAATGGGCGGCGGCGCTTATTACATCACAATGCCCAAAATAGTAAACGTAAAGCTTTCAGGCAGACTTCACTCCTGGGTTTCGGCAAAAGACGTCATACTCAAGGTGCTTGAGATAATGAGCGTAAAAGGCGGAGTAGGAAAAATAATCGAATATTCCGGCGAAGGCGTAAAATCTCTTTCCGTTCCCGAGAGAGCGACAATCACAAATATGGGAGCAGAGTTGGGCGCCACAACATCGATATTTCCGTCTGACGAAATTACAAGACAGTTTCTCAAATCTCAGGGCAGAGAACATGACTGGACAGAAATAAAGGCGGACAGCGACGCAATTTACGATGAAACAATAGAAATTGACCTTTCGTCCCTCAAGCCTCTCGCGGCAGCTCCTCATATGCCCGATAAAGTAAAAGAAGTTAAAGATTACGGCAAAATTTCCATTGATCAGGTATGTATTGGCTCATGCACAAATTCATCGCTTTACGATATGATGAAAGTTGCGTATATTCTAAAAGGCAAGAAAGTGGCTCCGAACGTTTCGCTCACTATATCTCCCGGTTCAAAACAGGTTCTTTCCATGCTATCAGAAAACGGCGCTCTGTTCGATATGATTGACGCCGGAGCGAGGATTCTTGAATGCGCCTGCGGTCCGTGCATAGGAATGGGACAGAGCCCGAAATCAAAAGGAATTTCACTCAGAACATTCAACAGAAACTTTGAAGGAAGATCCGGAACGGCGGACGCGGGAATATACCTCGTATCTCCCGAAACGGCGGCGGTTTCCGCAATAGCCGGAGTACTTACGGATCCGACGGAAGTTCTCGGAAATCAGCCTGAATTTAAGCTTCCCGAAAAATTCCTCATTAACGACAATATGATAGAGCTTCCGGCAACAGCAGAAGACGCGAAAAATATCGAAATATATTACGGTCCGAATATCAAGCCCGCTCCTATAGGCAAAAAGCTTGAAAACAACATCAGAAAAAAGGTCATGCTCAAGACGGGCGACAACATTACGACAGATCACATCATGCCGGCCGGAGCGAAGGTTCTTCCCTTCCGTTCAAACGTTCCGAAAATTTCTACGTTCTGCTTCACGGGAGTAGATCCGGATTTCCCAGAAAACTGCAAAAAATACGGCGGAGGATTTATCGTAGGCGGTTCAAATTACGGGCAGGGTTCATCGAGAGAACACGCCGCGTTGGCTCCTCTTTACTTAGGAATAAGAGCAGTCATAACAAAATCATTCGCGAGAATGCACAAGGCAAACCTTATAAATTCGGGCATTCTTCCGCTTAATTTCAAAGACGAGTCGGATTATGATAAAATAGATAAGTTTGACGAGCTTGAGCTTACGGGAATCAGAGACGCCGTTGAAAACGACGGAAAGATTATTCTTAAAAATATCACCAAAGGTGAAGAGTATGAATTAATCGGGAATTTCTCCGAAAGAGACAGAAAAATTCTTCTTGACGGCGGAAAACTCAATTTCATTTCCGAAGCAAAAAAATAATCTAATAAAAATATAAGATTTACTTTTCGGTTAAAAATTATAACTAATAAAAGGGGAAAACAGATGACAGAACAGGAAATTAAAGCAGCTTCAAAAAAATTTGAAGATTTAATAAGAGAACAGTCCGAAAGAAATGACAGAATCAAAGCCGAGAAAGAATTTAAGGATTTCAAAAAACTTGACAAAATCATTATTGGAGTCTGCGGCGGAGACGGAATCGGGCCGGTAATCACAAAAGAATCCGCAAGAGTTCTTGAATATCTGCTTCAGGACGAGGTTAAAGCGGGAAAAATAGAATTTAAGGTAATCGACGGTCTCACTATCGAAAACAGAGCAGCTCACATGCAGGCTATTCCCGACGACGTTCTTGATGAAATAAAAAAATGCGACGTAATTTTAAAAGGACCTACCACCACCCCTCAGCAGGGCGACGGACTTCCCAACATTGAAAGCGCAAATGTCGCCATGAGAAAGGCTCTTGACCTTTTCGCGAACGTAAGACCCGTTAAAATTCCGGAGCAGGGCATTGATTGGACGTTTTTCAGAGAGAACACCGAGGGCGCTTATGCGGTAGGCTCCAAAGGCGTCAACGTAAACGACGATATCGCCTTTGATTTCGTTGTAACGACTACCGAAGGCACTCGCAGAATTGCCAAGCTCGCATATGAATACGCGAGAAATAACCATAAAAATAAAGTTTCGATAATCCAGAAAGCAAACGTAATAAAGACGACCGACGGAAAGTTTCTGAATTTATGCAAAGAAGTCGGAAAAGATTATCCCGATATAACAACCGATGAGTGGTATATTGACATTACTACGGCAAAACTTATTGACGAAGAGAGAAGAAAAGATTTCAAAGTTTTCGTTCTTCCGAACCTTTACGGCGATATTATCACCGATGAAGCGGCTCAGTTCATGGGCGGAGTCGGAACGGCAGGAAGCGCAAACATAGGCAAAAACTACGCTATGTTTGAGGCTATACACGGTTCAGCGCCGAGAATGGTAAAAGAAGGAAGAGCAGCTTACGCAGATCCGTGCTCTATGCTCAGAGCGTCCGTCATGCTTCTTTCTCACATAGGCAGACAGGAGCTTGCCGATAAGCTTGAAAAAGCGCTTGACATCTGCATGTTTACAGAGAAGAAATATGCAATTACAGGCAGAGATACGGGCTGTACATGTGAAGAATTCGGCAATTATGTAATGGAGACAGTATCCAAATTATAATCCCGGGAAAAATTGATGAAGAAAAATATGGAAGATGAACAAAAAAGAGACAAACCTATATCCAAAACAGTCATCTCCCGTCTTCCGAGATACTACAGATTTCTCGGAATGATTGAGGCGGAGGGAGTTTCAAAAACTTCATCCTCCGACTTAGCCCGCCGAATGGGCTTGACTGCGTCGCAGATTAGGCAGGATCTGAACTGTTTCGGCGGGTTCGGTCAGCAGGGCTACGGATACAACGTAAGCGAACTGAAAAAAGATATCGGAGATATTCTCGGAATAAACAATAATTACAGCTGCGTTCTTTTCGGCGCGGGCAATATCGGAATGGCAATTTCTCAGCATTTAAATTTTTCGGCGCTCGGATTCAAATTGACGGCTATTTTTGATATAAACAAAAACCTTATCGGCAAAAAAATTTACGGCGTTGAGATACATGATGTAAGCGAATACGAAAGCTTAAAGGAAAAACTTAACCCGAAAGCGGCCATATTATGCACGCCTGACGAAGTCGGATTTGAAACGACAAAATTATTGTACGATTCAGGGGTAAGATATTTCTGGAACTTCAGCCATTACAATATCAATAAGGATTTTGAAGATGCGATAGTAGAGAACGTTCATTTAAACGACAGTTTGATGACACTTTGCTACGCGATAACGAACGATGACAAAATTGACTGACGCGGGAAAAATTTCAGACCTTGTCAAGTATTCAAAAGGTCTGATTTTTTTAAGAACCGGTTTTAACGCTGCCGGAGAACGAAAAACCTCTTTCTATTCTTACGACATTGACAAGGGAGAGCTGTTAAACGTTAAGAAGGATACTTATCTTTTAAATAAGTTCGGCATTAATTACCATATTGTGACAGAATATTTATCCGACGTTATCACATGCGACGCGGACGTCGCTGATAATGACAGAACGTGCGTAGTCTACCCTGTCGGTGAAATCGGGATTTTTTCCGTCACAGGCAGATTGTTGGAGTACGGTGAATATTTTTATGACAATGCGCCGATTAGAGACTGCGCTTTTTACGGCGACTGTATTTGGTCGGCAGTTCCGGCGAGAAATGCTGTCGTAAGGTACAATTTAAATCTTAAAAAAATTGACATGAGAATCGGCGGATTTGAAAACACCGCTTTCAACGGTCCCGTGTCAATCTCACGCTATGACGAATATCTTTACGTATGCAACAGAAATTCCCATGAAGTGCGGAAAATAAACGCCGAAACTTTTGATGTGACAGATTACAGAAGATTTCCGTCACCGGTGAACAAATTCTTTAAATTCGGAAAAACCGAGGTTGCGGTTCTCGATTCGGGAATTTATATCGTATAAAAAATCCTCCGATTTTTCGGAGGATTAATTATTATATTTTATTTACAAAAGAGAAATAATTCCATAACCGCCGTAGGCGTATGGCGCGGAAATAAGCGTGACAAAGCCGAAGAAATAAAGAAGCGGTATAACTATTGCATTTACAACGACGCCGATCAGCGCCCATTTGCCGCATCCTTTTGACCTGATCGGAGCTTTGTCAATATAGACGAGAAATAAAATAAGTCCGACAAGAGGAAACAAAAAAGATACTATATTCAATCCGGTTGAATTTGTATTCAGCTCGCTGTTGGCGTCATAGTAGCTGTAGCCGCAGTATCTGTTTTCATTTCCGTACGGATATCCGTTCTGATTTTGACCGTAATATCCCCTGTCATTATTGTAATAACCGTTATTGCTTTGATAATTGCCGTTTTCAACATACGATTTTTCGCCTGATGCGCTTTCATGATGTTCAGACGACAAATCGGCTCCGCAGATAGGACAATACTTTATTTCATTTGATTCAATTCTGTTTCCGCAATTCGGGCAGATCAAAATAAATCACATCCTAATTTATTTGGTTTTATTTTATTATATTTGTGTATATTGAAAAACGCTTAAACCGTCAATTTATTCCAATCAAAAAAGGCAGACCGATTTTTCAGCCTGCCATATTTTTATTATTGAATTACTTATTAAGGTTTGCTTCAAGAGTATCGAGCTCTTCTCTGAGAACTTTGGGAAGATGAGAACCGAATTTAGCGTAGAGTTCTTCAATAGACTTTGTATCTTCAAGCCAAAGATCTTTGTCAACCGTAAGTATTGACTCAAGAGCTTCAAGAGAAACCTCGTCCTCTATGCCCTCTCTGTTGATATCCTTCGCGTAAGGAACATAGCCGATAGCTGTTTCTTTCGCGTCAACCTTGCCTTCGCATCTTGCGAGAATCCATTCAACGACTCTGAGGTTATCGCCGAATCCCGGCCATACGAAGTGACCTTCGTCATCTTTTCTGAACCAGTTGACATTGAAAATCTTGGGAGCCTTGTCGGGATCAAGAGTCTTGCCGATATCAATCCAATGCTGCCAATAATCGCCCATATTGTAACCGCAGAAAGGAAGCATAGCCATAGGATCTCTGCGGACAACACCGACAGCGCCGGCGGCTGCCGCAGTTGTCTCGGACGCCATAATTGAACCTACAAATACACCGTTGTTCCAATCCTTTGACTGGTAGACAAGCGGAGCGAGTTTCGCTCTTCTGCCGCCGAAGATTATTGCGGAGATGGGTACGCCCTGAGGATTTTCAAATTCCGAGCTGAGACAAGGGCAATTCTTTGAAGGAGCTGTGAATCTTGAGTTGGGATGAGCAGCTTTTTCGGTAGCCGTTGAAGCATGCCATTCATGACCGAGCCAATCCTCACCGTTCTCGGGCGGATTGTTGTCAAGACCTTCCCACCAAACCGTATTGTTATCGAGATTTCTCGCTACATTTGTGAATATCGTTCCTTGCTTTGTCGTAAGAAGAGCGTTGGGATTGGATTTCATATTAGTTCCGGGAGCAACGCCGAAGAATCCGTTTTCGGGGTTGATGGCGTAAAGTCTTCCGTCCGCGCCTTTACGAATCCATGCGATATCATCGCCTACAGTCCAAGTCTTGAAACCTTTTTCCTGATAAGACTTAGGAGGAATAAGCATTGCGAGGTTGGTTTTGCCGCATGCTGACGGGAATGCGCCCGTTACATACTTGATATCTCCGTCAGGATACTGAACGCCGAGGATAAGCATATGCTCAGCCTGCCAGCCCTCTTTCCAGCCCTGATAAGAAGCAATTCTGAGAGCAAAACACTTTTTGCCGAGAAGAACGTTTCCGCCGTAAGCGGAGTTTACGGAAATAATCGTATTGTCCTGAGGGAACTGAACGATATATCTCTTCTCTTTATCTACGTTGCATTTGCAGTGAAGTCCTCTGACCCAGTCGTCTGAATCTCCGAGGCAGTCGAGAACCTTCTGTCCTACTCTTGTCATTATGGACATGTTGAGCACGACATAAATAGAGTCTGTAACTTCAATGCCTATCTTTGAGAAAGGAGAACCGATAGGGCCCATTGAATAAGGGATAACATACATTGTTCTGCCCTTGTAGCTGTCTCTTGCTATATCGTAGAGCATTTTATAGCATTTTGAAGGCTCCATCCAATGGTTTGTAGGACCTGCTTCTTCTTCTGTTGGAGTACAGATAAGAGTTCTGTCCTCTACTCTTGCCACGTCATCCTTCTTTGTTCTGTGAAGATAGCAGTCAGGAAGAAGATCCTGATTGAGCTTAATCATTTCGCCTGTGGAAACGGCAACGGCTCTGAGCTTGTCTATCTGTTCCTGAGAACCGTCAATCCATTCGATTTCATCAGGTTTAACAAGATCAACCTGCTTCTGAAGCCAATCAAGCACTGATTTGTTTGTTGTAAGCGCTTTTCCCATTTATTTTCTCTCCTTTTTAATTAATTTGCAGAATGATTTCAATTTTGGCACGCGAAAACCGCGTATGAATAATAAAATATATGCCGCAGATTGACAATAATTTAACATTCAATCAAACCAAAATCAAATATATATTATCAAAAATCTTCTTTAAAATCAAGGCTAAAGAATATAGAAAAAAAAGCCGCGGCAACAGTGATTATTAGTCATTTTTCACTTTAGCCGAGGCGTATATTGAGTTTATTTTATCAGATTGTCTATATTCATTGTAGCGTAGGCGTTCAGGTCGGCTCCGGCGAAATTACCGGACAGATATTCATAATATGTTTGAGCGCCAACCATAGCGCCGTTATCTCCGCAGAGCGATAAGTCAGGCATAAAAAGTTCAATTCCTTTTTTTGAACACATTAAATCAAGCTCAGACCTCAAAACCGAATTTGCAGACACTCCGCCGGCGACAACAAGCTTTTTCGAGCCTGTTATACTCATAGCTTCAAACGTGTTTCTCGTGAGGCAGTCCACGACAGCTTTAATATAAGACGCGCCGAGATTTTTTATATCCGGTTCTTCGCCCTTCTGCTGTTTGTTATGGATAATATTTACAACATTTGTTTTAAGTCCGGAAAAGCTGAAATCAAGAGGAGAATTTTCCACTCTCGGACGGGGAAAATCATACGCGTAAAAATTTCCGCCTTTTGCCGCGGCGTCGAGATTTTTTCCTCCGGGGTAATTAAGTCCCATAGCCCTCGCCGCTTTGTCGAGACATTCGCCAGCCGCATCGTCGCGCGTTCTTCCGAGAATATTAAAAACCGTGTAATCTTTGACGTCTATTATCATTGTATTTCCGCCGGATACGCATAAAGCGGTAAAAGGCGGCTTTAATTCGGGGTGAGTTATATAATTTGCGGCGATATGACTTCTGAGATGATGAACCGGAATCAATTTTTTCCCGCATGAATACGCGAGACCTTTAGCGAAATTTACGCCGACAAGAAGCGCGCCGATAAGACCGGGGGCGTAAGTTACGCCTATTGCTTCGATGTCGTCCATACCGCAGCCGGCCTGTTCAAGAGCCGATTTTACAACAGCTGAGATATTTTCAACGTGTCTTCTTGACGCTATTTCCGGGACTACGCCGCCGTAAATCACGTGTTCGGGAACCTGAGACGCTATTACGTCCGAAAGAACTTTCCTGCCGTCTTCCACAACAGAAGCGGCAGTTTCGTCGCATGAAGATTCAATACCGAGAAATTTCAAAACTTTACCTCATAAATTATCTTTATTCCCTAAAAAAGCAATCGATAAGAAAACCGATTGCTCTTTATTTTTTAGTAATTTAATTTATTCGCCCGTCTCAACAGCTGGATCATCGGTTTCATCAGACAACTGATCCGGAGTTTTTCCGTATGAATTTTCTTCATCGGGCGTTGCGTCATCAAAAGAGTCGTCAGCGTCAAATTCCTCTTCCTGAACAGGAACGGGGCAGAAATACTGATATGCCGTTGAAGGAATATGACCCACGCCGATTATCATTCCGGCTTTTTCAAATCCGTATCTTTCAAGAAGCTTATTCATAATAACGTTTAAGTCGTTTGTCTCCAAAAGCAGACAACAAGCGAAATCGGAAACATATGATACTATATTCGGGAAAACGCCGGAAAGCTCTCCGTCGGATGCGATCCTTTCAAGAGACGCGTATTTTACCCTGCCGTATTTATCCTTCGCGAGCGGTTTGAGATCATCGGGCAGATCCTTATCGGCTTGAGACTCAACAGGCGTAAAATCGTCTACAGTCTTATAAGAACCTGTATAAAGCGTGAAATACTTTTCGGGTATAACAGCGGCAAATTCTTTGTCTTTTCTGTATCCGTTGTCGTCGGAGATGTATCTTTCAGGGTCAAATCCGTCGCTTTCGATGTGGTCGTTGAAAACATAGACGGCGTGAATAGTCTCCTGAATTTCGTACCTTATTTTATCATCGTCCTGATTATCTTTGGATTTTTTCTTTTTCTTCTTGTTATCGGCGTCGTCGTCTTCTTTTATCGGGATATAACGCCAAAAACAGATAAGATACATTCTGTTTTCCCGGATGTCGTCCTCAATCAGGTCATTTTCGGGATAGTATCTTGCCCATTCCCTGTAATCGCCCTCGTCTTCCATTGTCTCACGGGCCGTTTTGTAGACGTCTTTTATTCTGTTGAACTCATATTTATCTTCAGAATCAAGATCTTCCTCAACGGTTTTCCTGATGATAATTTTATGAATTTCAACTACTGTCGGCTCTCCTGTATCAGGGTCTGTTTCAACCGGAACCTCTTCCTCAAAAAGAGTTTTCAGTATCATGGAATCATCAAATTTGAGCATAATACCACTCCGCAAAATTATTTTTAAAACTAACAGCCGCATAATAATCTGCACTGTCATTGATTTTAAATATATTTATAAAAATAATATTCAAACTTATTATACCATAAAAAACAGATTTTTCAACATATTTATCTTGTCACGAAAATAATATTTTTTCAAAAGCCTTAAAAAAAATCGGAGCTGTGAAAAAACCCCGATTTTTAATTTAAGATTAAAGCTCGTCCGCAAGCTCGAATACGAGTTTTTCCGTTTTTTCCCATCCGAGACAAGGGTCCGTAATCGATTTTCCGTAAACGCCTTCTTCTACCTTTTGATTGCCGTCCTCGATATAGCTTTCAATCATAAGTCCTTTTACAAGCTTGCGGATGTCGGAATTTACATTCATAGAGTGGATAACTTCCTTTGCAATTCTTATCTGCTCAAGATATTTTTTTCCGGAATTTGAATGGTTGCAGTCCACTATAGCGGCAGGGTTCTTCAAATTGTGTTCAGCGTACTGCTCACAGAGAAATTCAAGATCCTCATAATGATAGTTCGGCTGAGGCTCTCCGTGTTTATTTACATAGCCTCTCAATATGGCGTGCGCGTATTCGTTTCCGCTTGATTCAACGTCCCAGCCTCTGTAAATAAACGAATGTTTATGCTGAGCCGCCGTAATCGAATTTATCATTACGGATATATCGCCCGACGTAGGATTTTTCATTCCGACAGGAGCGTCAATACCCGAAGCGGTCAGCCTGTGATATTGATCTTCAACGCTCCTGGCGCCTATTGCGACGTAAGAAAGAAGGTCGGAAAGATACCTGTAGTTTTCAGGGTAGAGCATTTCATCGGCGCAGACAAGTCCGGTTTCCTCAATCGCTCTTGTATGAAGTCTTCTTATGGCGATAAGTCCTTCATAGACGTCGGGAGCCTTATTTGGGTCGGGCTGGTGAAGCATGCCTTTGTAGCCGTCGCCTGTTGTTCTGGGTTTATTCGTGTAGATACGGGGAACAATAAATATTTTATCCTGCACCTCGTCTTGCAATTTCGCAAGTCTGCACGTGTAATCAATAACGGCGTCCTCCCTGTCGGCGGAACAGGGACCAATAATCAATATTAATTTATCTTCCTCTCCGCGGAAAATCTTTTTGAGTTCCACGTCCCTTTTTTCTTTGATTTTTACGACGCTTGCCGAAAGAGGAAATTCTTCTTTAACTTCCATCGGAATGGGAAGCTTTCTGTTAAAAATCATTGACATAATTTTTTGTCCCTTTCTCTGTCAAATTCTCAGTATTTCTACTTCATTTATATATAGTAATATACACGAATAGAATTGTCAACTATTTTTTCACAGCAGTTTGTTTTCTTGCCGATTTATAAAGCATATCAACTATTTTAACAGCTTTGGCTCCTTCGCGTCCGTCTATAAAAAACGGTCTGCCGTTTATCACGGAATTATAAAACTCATCAATAAGTTTCGCGTGGTTTATGCCCCAGTAATCTTTTCTGCCTTTGCCTTTTTCAAAAGTGATTACGTCCTTGTGACCGTCCTTGTAATATACGTTCAGTTCATCTTCGAGGACGAATCTCATATTTTCGCAGACGACCTCAAGAAATACGGGCGCGTTGTAGACATAATTAAGACTGCCGAAAAACAGAGCGGAAACACCGTTTTCAAATTCGATATAGGCGTCGGCAGTATCCTCCGTTTCGATTGTATCGTAAAGTCTTTTTGTCGAAACGGAGCCGGATACTTTTTTGACGTCCGAGGACGCGAGCCACTGCATTAAATCTATAGTGTGAATAGACTGATTTATCACGACTCCGCCGCCTTCTTTATCCAAAGTTCCGTGCCATGGGTCGGAGAAATAATCTTTATCCCTGCGCCAGTTGACTATTCCCCTCATGCCGATAAGTTTTCCGGCTTCCCCGCTCTCTATTTTTTCTTTAATAAAAACAGAAGTGGAATTATATCTGTTCTGAAAGCAGACGCCCAGATGAACGTTGTTTTTTTCGGCTGTTTCGCACATCTTTAAAGCGTCCGAATATTCAATAGCCATAGGCTTTTCCGTCAGGACGTTGACGCCTTTTTTCATAGCTTTTATCGCCATTTGCGGATGAAGATAATGAGGAGTTGTTATATGAAGGACGTCGATTTTTTCTTTTTCAATCATCTCGTCAAAATCGTAATATCCTCTGCAGGAATATTTTTCAGACTCTTTATCAGCTTTGCTTTTTACAATGTCGCAGACCGACACAAGCTCGGCTTTATCGTTTTCAGCTATCGATTTTAAATGCACCTGAGCTACATTTCCGCAGCCCACAAGCGCAGCTTTTAATTTATTCATAATTTATTTAATCTGAGTAATTTTATCTCCGTCAACAATAAAAATACGGTCGGCGCTGTCCGCGAGAAATTTATCGTTTTCTATAGAATCGGTATAAAAATCCTCGATATGGCGGTCGCCGTAAAGTTTTTTGAATTTAACAACCTTATTTTCCCTCATATTCATATGAGTTACTCTGCCGGAAGAATCGATTTCGGAACAAAGACAATGTTTTATTCCCATTCTGCGGCAAATCTCGTTCATTGTAACTTCAGGCGAAGCTGTAATAATAAGGTCGTCGTCACGCCTTACCCGAGAGTAGAACGGTTTGATGTTTTTCATGTGCTTGTCCCAAAATTCTTTTGCGAGGGAGTCCCAATTTACGGAAGGGTTGAACTCCTTTTGAATAAGCGGAGCATACTTGTCCATAAACTCATCTATGCTGACTTTACCCAGTTCGTATTTCGCGAACCCGTCGATAACTTTTGGCATATATTTTAAAATATGAGGATGTTTTGTTATGTAAAAAAAGAAAAAGTCAAGCGTGCTTTCCCCTCTGTAGATAGTGTTGTCAAAATCATATACGTTCATTTATGTCACCGCAAAAAATATAACATATTGACTTGATAAATTCAAGGAAAATAAGGGATATTGGCAGATAAAATCTCCCCAAAACAAGTCGGGGAGATAATCATTAAAATGTTATTGCGGCTCAATACCGAAAAGTTTTTCCATTTCTTCTTTCAAATTTCCGTTTTTGGCGTATTCAAGAGTGTCGCAAAGGCGGATATTGTTTTTTTCAATTCGGATTTTTCCGCTGAAGCCGAGGATATAGCGAAGGCAGATGCGGTAAATTATCTCTGTCGGAGCGCAGCCGTAGACCTGCTTTGAAAAGATGTGATTCAGCCTTTCTGAGTCGTCGGGGAAAAGCGATTTCATTTTTTCGCTCTGGAAAAGCCTTGTCACAATTTCGGTTATATACATTCCGGATTTCATGTAGAGGTCGGCAAAAGTCGAGTCGGGATTGTCGAAGCAGCCGGGATTTTCCTTTTCGAGCATATCGACCATTTCTTTTACAACTTTTTTCGGAGTGAAAATCTGATTTGTCCTCTGAGGCGGTATATAGGCGAAAATATCATCTTTATGAATACCGCTGAAATAATCCGACAATTCGTTTCTCTTTTTTATAAATTCCTTTACGGCGTCGTTGAATACGACTTCATCGAAGAGGTGACCGTCAAAATGCTTTTTCTCGCCGCTTTCAGTGACGTAGTCGCCGCCGTCCCGAAGCAAACGAAAATCGTCGAGAGTCACGCCCTCGCCGTTTTGAGGATTTACGGTAACCTCAAAAAACACGTCAGACGGAACAAGTGAATCGAAATTTTCAAGAGTCGTATTTTCGTCGCCGTAAGCCATCAAAAACGCGGGTATTGTTCGTGAAAAGCCCCGCAGGTGGTCTCGAACATTTCCTTCTATTTTCTCCTTTTCCGCGGTTTTCTGTTCTGTCTCGACAGTCTTGACAATGGTTTCCGCAGTCTTTTTGACATTTTCCCTGCCGTTCAGCTCTTTGCGGATATTGTCAACCATCTGGCGATGATTTTCTTCTTTCCGCTTGTCATAGTCTTTTTCAATGTCTGTTATATACGCCATTGACTCGCCGGACTTCTGAGCTTCGGCTATTTTCTCATTTTTCTCCTTTTCAAGCTGATTGTTTTTTATGGTGTAATCGCCGTATTCACGGGTAACTATGGAATCGCATGTCTCGTGAATTTTATTTTCCAAACGATTTTGAGTTGATTTTTTCAAATCGGCGCCGTACTGCCTGCGGGCGGCATCGATTAAAGTATCGGAAATCGGATTTGAAAATTTTTCACGAAGGTACTTAATCTCTTCTTTTTCGGGGTCGGGATTTTTTTCATGAAGCTTTAAAATCTCAGTCACTGCGTCGTCAAGTCTTTCGTCAATATCTATGTAGATTTTTTCTCCGAATATGTCGGCGGCAGTGCCTATTATCTGCTCATTCGGGATATCTACTTCGCCGCTGTCGTTTAAGCTTAGATTTTTCGCAGTATCCTCGTCTACGCCGGTAGACTTCAAAGATTTTGATTCCCCGATAGGCTGCATGTTATTTATCATGTCGATAATTTCCTTTGGAGCTCCGAATATTCCGGAAATATTCGCGAAAAGGAAGTTTGACATAAAGCCTCTCTCAACTACCTCTTTCGCATGGATGCGGCGAGGAATAGAAAGAACTGATTCAGCGTCAAGCTCCACCATGGAGCCGCTGTCGTCCTCGCCGAAGACGGGGAAGAAATTAAGAAGCTCCCTTACATGCTGTTTCCTCTCGTCAAAATCGTATTTATCAAAGTATGTTTCCGGTATCAGGTCATTCGCGAATTTTTCGTAAATTTTCAAAGTTCTCGCCGGGTCGAAGTCGAAAACGTACGCGTTGGTCTTGCGGTAAAAATTATCGTCCTTCGAGCGGAAAAGGCACGGATTCTGCGCGCGGAAAGCGGCCTGCATATAAAGAGCGGGGCTCGACATATTGGAGAGCATGAGTACCGCCGTCCATTCGGGGATTGTAACGCCGGTTGTCAGCTGTCCTACGGAGAGTGTAATAGTCTTATCGTGAGATAATATCGCGTTTTTCACTTTGTCGTATGACTTTTCGTTTTCGTCGTCATCGTCAAGTTTTCCGTCGCCAGCGGCAAGGACAATAAAGTAATCTTTGAAAACCGGATGAACTCTGAGCTTTTTCGCAAGAGCCTTAGCGCTTGACACACGGTTTAAAAGCCAGAAGGTATGCTTTAATTCATCTCGGAGTTCAGGCGTGGAGAACGGGAATTTTTCCTGAGTTGTCAGAGCGTCCAAAAATTTATTCACATCATCATCACGGATAAACCTGCCCGATTCGTTTGTCTTGAAAAATTCATTCAGATCAAACGCGTATTCCTCAACATTTTTTTCGGCAAGCTCGATTCCCCTTTTCGCCTTATCTTTTACTATTTCGGACATCTGATAAGTGAAAAGCGAAAGCTTCGGAAGATTCTCATAGGGATTTTCCGTCTCGCTCGATTTGTCCCAGCACTCTTTTTTTCTCTGCTCGTCGGCGTAAGTCCAGTTATATATAGCGTCACTCGGGAATTTTTCGTTCGCGAGAGCTTTAAACGGAGTGCCGGAAAGGTGAAGGGTAAATTTGCGGCGTATCTGATTGAAAGCCGTTTCGGTTTTGTAGGTGTCAACTCCCTCGTGAGCTTCGTCTACTATCATAATATCCCATTCAACGCCTTTTTCTTTGCTAACCTCGGAAAGCTTATCATATTTTCCGCCGAACCAGACAGAGCCCTTCAAATCCTGAAGAGATACAAATTCAATACAGCCCTTCGTGTTTTTATCATATTTATCGGGGTACTTGTCTCGGCTTATAACATATTTTCTGTCCTTTACGCCGTCAACGCCGCTTATAAAAAAGTAGCCGGACTGAGGACCGAAAAACGTTTCGTAATCCTGATACCATGAATTCGCTATCGCCGGGCGGTTTGTGACTATCAAAATATTTTTAGCTTTGAGCTTCACGCACAAATCGTAGGCGGATAAGGTCTTGCCGAAGCGGGGTTTGCAGTTCCAGAGAAATTCGCCACCCTCGTGCGTTTTGAAATATTCTAAAGTTTTATTTACCGCATCCGCCTGCTCGACACGGAGCTTATAGGGAATGGCGGCGGGAGCGTCGGAGCCTGAGATCGTGCCGTGATTTCTCGCGAAACTCACAAAATCGTCGCCCGCTTTATCGGGGTCTATTTTAAACCACTCTGTGCCTTCCTCGCGGGATACGCCTAATTTTTTAAGGTAGGCGTGAAAATCCTTGTCTGTAAAAGTCCCGTAAGGCTCTGTCATATATGAAGCCTTCATATGCCAGCATATATGATAATCGACTCCGACGGTGTGGGTCTGCTCGCTTATTCTCTTATCCACATTTCTCTCGGTAAAGCCTATCTTTGTCCAGCCGTTGTGCTTTGGCACGCCGGGAGTTATGTACGCGTAGCACTGAGGCACAACCTCCGATGTGGTTTTGATGTTGGGGACAGCCATTATTCCATCTCCTTTACGTGAGTTTCGATAAAGTTTATTTCATTTTCGTCGAGACCGTATTTTTTGTAAAGCTGAAGGTCGATTTCATGAACGGATTTTGACCAGTCGATATCG
>OMUY01000042.1 GCA_900314355.1 uncultured Eubacteriales bacterium
AAAATGTTCTCAGCGATTTGTCGTCGATCTCAAAAACCTTGATCGGCTTTTTCTGCTTCAACATTGACGCAAGCGATGCACGTCCTTTTGTTTTTTGCGGTTTTCTCAGTTCCGACAAAAGCATTCTGATAAAATCCCTTGCACCGTCACCCGTCGCTCTGACGAGTATATCAGTTCCATCCAATACGATTTTAACAACCTGATCTGCCGCTTCTCCCGATGTGCTCATGGCGTTCCACCTCCTTCCTTTTTAATCTATCAGTATAGTCTTTGACAACATGCAAGTCCTTTTCAACCTGTGGTTCATGCTCCAGAATTCTCCCACAGACTTTTATGTCTTTACGAATCTCCTGCATTCGTTCTGAGAGCAATCCGATTTGTCTTTTTAATCGTTCCTGTTCGACGCTGTCGTCTGCGCGAACCGCTTTTTTTAATTCGTTGCGAAGAATTCTTCTTGCTTCTGATAAATTCTGCAGTTCTCCTTCTGATTCACTGACGTAATCTTTCACTTCGTCATCCGTGTGTAAATTGTTTTCAACAAGAAGGTTTTGCTGTTCAATCAACTTGTCAAATTTAATAATCTCATCGCCGAGCAAACGCATCAGCTCTCTGTTTTCGTCCGGTCTTTCTCGAACAACGGTAATTCCGAAAACAAAATGAACGTATACCGTCTTCCAATCCTTGAAAATGTCTTTGTTGTTTCTGTCTCCGTCGAAGAAAAGCTTTTCGGGATCGTCCTGTTCAGGAAACACAAACTGTCTCGGCTGCCATCGTCCATGCAATCTTTCTCTGATTGCTTCCGGCGTATACTCTTCACCGAGCGTTTTCATTCTGCGCGCTTTTGGAAAGTTCGGATGAAAAATCGTCGCGTACTTTCTGTCGAAGTTAAAGGTATAACCGCGCGACATCATCTCCCGATAAAACTGTTTTTCGTTCATGGCGACGGCGATACACTCGTCAATATCGCGTCGAATGATTCCGTTCTTCGTATACTCACCGTTCTTTTCCGCGCGCCATTCGGCATAATTTTTCCCGTGTCCTTTCGGATGTTCGATGACCGACAAACTGTATTCCCGACAAAGCCGGTCGCTGACTTCCCGCATTTTTTGGTAGTCTCTTTTGGTCCGGTGAAACTTAACACCGTCTACAAACGAGACGGTGTTAAGCACAAAATGATTATGAATGTGAGAATCTTTATCGAGATGTGTGGTTACAAGTACCTCATACTTATCACCCCATAACTCTTTAGCAAGATCGTGGCCAATGCGGTGCGCAAGCTCAGGCGTAACCTCTCCCTCGGCAAAAGATTGATAACCGTGGTAAGCAACAGTCCCGTCTTTCTTATTAAAGCGTTCCTTGGTTTCCATCATTTCTTCCTTCACGGTATCAATGCCACAGTTGATTGCGGACACAAATTGTTTCAGGTTCGTCGCATCATCCCGCGAAGCATAATTGATTAAATCACGCAACGCAGACTCCGGCGTTGTATCGTCATTCCCCGTTTCGATGATTTCTTTTTCAGTAGTTTTACTTTCATTCATCGCATAGAGAATGACTTTTCCGACATACCCTTTTACGCGCCAAAGAGAAGTGACAGCCATTACTTAAAGATCTCCCGTTTGATTTCTCCGACGATTGCTTGAAGATCCTTATGACATTTTTCATAATACGGCGCGTCGATCAAATTCAGCGAATGGGCCTTCAATGCGATCTGATTCATGTTGGCATTAAGCTGTCTTAATTCTCTGAGCACGTCGAATAATTGCATCGGTGGAAGCTCTTTGATTTCTTTTCCCTCAAGCATACTTCGCAAAAAAGCTTCCCTTGAAAGACCGGATCTCTCTACCTTTTTTAACAAGGATTGATATTCCTTGTCGTTTAATCTGAATAAGATTTGGTGCGTTCTTCTTGCCATATTGTCGCTTCTCCTCTCCGGGGTCTTAGGGGTGTCCCCCTAACAAGCTGCCTTTTGATATCAAAAGGCGATGCTTGATAAGACAATACCGCGGACTTCTCCCGTGGATCAG
>OMUY01000022.1 GCA_900314355.1 uncultured Eubacteriales bacterium
GATTTGAGTACATTTCTTTTCTTATTTTAAAAGTAAAATCGGCGGAAGGAATGTCATTTATCAACTCGAATTTTACAAAAAGAACGAGGTCATCGCCGGCGGAAAGCTCAATATCTTTTCTGTTCAAAAAAAATAAATCGTTCATACCCACCTCGAATATTCAGTTGTCGCGATTGATTTAACGAAAGAGCCGTCTGTCAGAGCCGTAACTTTTAAGATATTAACGCCCGGCTTGAATACAAGAGTTGAAACATCGCCTTTGATAATATTATTATGATAGTTCGTCGAAATTCCGGTATTTACAGATACGTTCCCTGTCAATGCGTCGAAAATATAATACCAATCGGAATTTTCCCTGAAGATTGTCGTCATCGTCGCCTTCCCGGAAGCGGCAGTCTCGCCGTTTGGGAATATCTCAATTTTCAAGCTGAGGTTTCCCGAAGTTGAAGGCGTGTTATATCCCGGAAAAATTAATATTCTTGTTTTAGCGTCAATGTTTCCGGCGTTTGTTACCTCAAGCTCCCCGACAAAAGATGAATCTGTTTTCGTGAATGTAAAATCTTTTTCAACATTAAAATCAAGTAAAGATCTTTTTTCCGGCGATACTCTGAACACTACAGACGCTTTTTTGAACCTTACTAATTTTTCAAAATCAATCTGATTATCTATATAATAATTATAAAACATATCCGGCTCGTTTGAAAAAACTGCGTAACCGCCTGAGTTGAAATATCTCAATATCATTTCATAATCTGCGAGTTCTTCGACTACACCTATCTCGATTTCCCTGTCGTATGAATCATATCCGAGGTTTGTCCTGACATCCCCGTTCATTCCGTCGGCATTTTGAAGGTCGGTTCTCCTCGGGGCTTTTGTGACAGGAGGCAGTGCATTTATTAATAATCCGGGTATTTCCCAGGAAGGCACGCCGTTTAGTATAATATAATTTCGTTCCATTAGTTGAACACAGCCCTTCTGACGGTATTTTCAACAAAAGTTCCCATTTCGTCGCCGTTCATCTCGACCTTGACCATAGTCAGAGCCTTGACCATAAGCTTTAACATCCTATCGTCCGACATCTGCGCCTGATAAGCTCCTTCGCCGTCAAAAGCTAAAGCGGACTTCGTTTTCTCAAACGGGTCAGATTTGACTTTGATTCCGGCTTCGACCTCAAACGAGCCGCCGGACATTCTCTCTCGCATTTTGGACATGGCGGTGTCTACAACGCCGAGGTTTTTCTCAACGCCTCGCGCGGCGCCGGGCGGAAGCATTGCGCCGACTTCGTTTTCGGCCCACGTAGAAGGTGAGTGAATGCCGAACAAGTTTTTGATAAAGTCCATTACGTTGCCTACCCAGCCTGAGATTTTATTTCTTATCCATTCGGAACATCCGGATATGCCGTTCCAAAGTCCTCTTACGATGTTTTTTCCTATTTCAGAGAAATGCCTGAGCTGCGACTTTAACGTATTTTTAATAATATTTATAGTTTCCTTGGCGGCTTGTTTAAACATCGGCCAATTATTTTTAATTGCCTGAACGATGTTTTTAAGTCCTTGCCAGATTTGTTTTAATATTATAGGCAGATTATCCGTGCAGGACTGCGCGAGCTGTTTGAATATCGTTCCGATTGCCGCAATAATCTTCGGAGCGTTATTTATTAAAGATATTATAATTATCTCAAGTCCTGAGTTAACAGCCTGAATTATTATAGGCAACGCCGCTGAAAGCTGATTTATTAAATCCGGCAGAGCGTTGACAAGCTGAGTAAATATTGACGCAAGCGTCTGAGCAAGTTGAGGGATAAGCGTCGGCAGAGCCTGCGAGATTTTCCCGATTAATGTTGATATAAGAGAAAAAACCGTGCTTGTCAAGTCGGGCAGAGCCTTGAGAAGTCCGCTAACCGTGTTTACTAACATCGGGAACAGGTTGTTTGTTATAAAGTCTGATGCGGTTGACGTCAGCGCGGTCAAAGGTCCTGAGATATCGTTTCCGGTAGCTATAGACGTCAACAAGTTCTGAAAAGATGATTTCATTCCGGCGAGTGAGCCGGTCAATGTTTTCGACGTTTCATTTACCGTATTTGAAGCCAATCCCATCTTGTCAACGCCGTCGTTTAGCATGTTAGTCAGCGCCTTTTGATAATCTTGAACAGGCACTTGATTTAATTTTGTGTAACTTTTATCAAGATATCCCGAAGCCTGAGCCTGCTTTAAGAATCCGTCGGTCGTCTGCGGAAGAAGCCCTGCGAACTGATCGGCGATAGACAGGTAAGAAGACGTCGATCGGGAGATCATCTGATATTTCGTCATTAGCTCGTCTACAGATTTGCCGGTTCCGGAGCAGTAATCGGCAATTGCCTGCATTCCGGTTTTAGCGGTCGTATATCCTTCTTTAGCTCCGAGCGTCTGCGAAAAGGTTGAGCCTATTCCGGTAATATTATTCATGTATTCGCTGGCGCTTAAGTTCATCGTTTTATAAGCGTTGTCGGCGTCGGATTTAATCGAGCTCCACATATTTTGACCGAAAATCTTCTGCATTCCGCCCTGAAGCTGTTCATATTCGCCGCCTTGAGAAATAGCGTCTTTGAATATTTTGCCGACAGCCGCGGCTATTCCGGCTTTTTTCAAGCCTGATATCAGCGATTTTCCTAAAGATAGCCCCGCAGACGAGCCGCCGGAACCTCCGCTGAGCCCTTTTTTAAGCTCGTTTTTTATTCCTTTGAACGACGGAATAATATGAACATATGCTTTCGCCAACTCGTATGGCATTTAGTTTCCTCCTTCCCCGTATCTTATTTTTTTAAACGCTTCGACGCTGTCAAATCCCATAGTCTCATCCGAGTTATCATCATCCATGCTTGACATCTGCTCGACTATGGATTTAAGGCGATTTCGACCTTTCTGTCCGTCTTCTGACTGCGCCCAGGCAAGAAATGATAATCTGTCAAGGCACGCCGCAAGCAGATATTCCCATTCAGGATAATTAGCCCCTAACATTTTCATTTTTATTCTGCTGTTTTTCGGCAGTCCGTAGGCGAATACCGCCTGTTTTTTAAGCGACAAGGCGTCTCTGTCTTTTATTCCGTAATATTCCATAAAATCGCAGTCAAGAGCGTCCTGATCTTCTGAAATCATAAGCGCCAAAGCGATTATTTTTTTTTATTCTGATTTTTATTTAATTGTTCAATGACGTCCGATACGGCTTCAGTAACGTCGGTCATCTTGACCTTTCCGTTTTCGCCTCTAAGAAAATTATAAAGCTCTTTTTTGCCATCTTCCCCGAAAAGCGAGGTGACAATATCGAATAAGTGCGTGTAATCTTCCTTGTCGACGTCAATAATCAATTCGAAAAGCTCCGCGTCGTACAGAGCGTCAGGATCTATATCTGTTTTAAAACCTTTTTTT
>OMUY01000036.1 GCA_900314355.1 uncultured Eubacteriales bacterium
AATGACGTTACCGACTATTATACGCAGCATCCTACAGGTACCAAATATAAAATCACCGACATTCGCATGAAGAGCGGATATAAAAATAACGGCAATGCTTCCTATTCAGGTACTATCAACGGCAATGTAAACGTAAATCTCTCGTTTGCCAAAGTAAAATCGATAACCTACTTTAACGTCAATTTCAGGATGAAGAGTGGAGTATACACAAACGCTTACAGCTCTTATACCTGTGCTACAAAGGTTGGGCGCGTATATCCGGGCGATGTGATCAGGTTGCAGAAGGTTTACAGTAATGGCGTCGCACAACTCGTTTGTCCGTGGAGTGATAGCAGCGGCAGTTATAACCGCACAGTATACTGTAAGATTTCAGAATTAAAGTTTAAGGCAACCAAGTACATCCAGGCTTATTCTGGAGTAAACGGCAGTACCTGCGGCAGAGTATATCCGAACGATGTTGTGACCGTCTGTGAGATCTATTCCTCGGGCTGGATGAAAGCAATTTGCCCCTGGACGGGTGGCGTGAACAAAACGATCTATCTCAAATGTAGTTCGATCTACTAAGATAAACAGTTTTTCGCCTAAATGAAGAAGTCCGCATTTGCGGTTGTGAGTGCGGACTTCATAAACGAAACGAGAAACACAACGACTTCCCAAATTATGTCATAATGAAGCCATCAAAGATGGAGGGACGCCATATGAGAGTACATAGCAGGGATCGGCCTGTGTTATAAAAGTCGGAATAATATTCTCAACATAATAAGAGATTTCTCTAGATAAAAAAGGAGCCTATAACAATGTCAAAGAAAATTATTGCACTCATTCTCTCAATTGCCGCGCTTTGCAGCGTCTTTACGGTTTCTGCAATGGCAGCGGATTATACTACGAACTATAAAGCGTTTTCTCAGCCTTCGACGTCTGGCGATTACGCCTATTGGAATGGCAGTAAAGTTGTCAGAGCATCCGGAACGACGGTGTCCGAAGTCAAGTGGATGCAGGCGGCCCTCAATTACTGCATTGTCAACAAGGGGCTCAGCGCAACCAAGCTGGACGTGGACGGTTCCTTCGGTCCTGCAAGCAAAAAAGCAACAACTGCCTTTCAGAAAAAATACGGTCTTTCCGCAGATGGGAGCTTCGGTCCTGCAACCATCAAAAAGATGATTTCTGTCTTTTCCGAACCTACATCACAGGCAAATAATGATTGGCTTTGGCCTTCTCCATCTCGCCGTACAACCTGTGGTTTTGCAGATAACTATTACCACACTTCACACTGGCATAGGGGCATTGATATTTCATGCAGCAATGGCACTAACGTTTATGCCGCAAAATCAGGAACAATTGCATGTGTTGGCTCTGATAGCAGTCGTGGGAAATACATGATTATTGATCATGGTAATGGTTACTATTCAGAATATCAGCATTTGAGTAGTACGTTAAAGTCTAAAGGAAACTATGTTGCACAAGGCGATGTTATCGCAAGAAGCGGTAATACCGGTGTCGGCGGATATCATCTGCATTTTGAGATATGGAATCTTGGTTCTGCAGGGAGAAATATATCGAACGCCAATGTTCCGTGGAATTCTTATAGTCAATACGTCAATGTGAATCCGAAAAACCAAAACAAAGTGTACTGCACAAAAGGTTCTGGATTTACGATTCGTCAGAAACAGGGATCTGGTATTGCAACTGCCAATTTGCAAAAGACTAATGTGTCTGCTGGTTCAGGAGTGGTCTATTGCTTTGACAACTATGGAATTAATTACATTTTCAAGTGAAAAACATCAATGATCAAGACGACAGACTATTCAACAATCTATCCTAAGTTGATGATTTAACAACAACTTAAAAACAAATGTTATTGCAAGGTGCGGCAAGTTCGTCGCACCTTTCGCATTTTTCTGTGTTTTTGTGCTTTTGATTCTTGGTCATAAATCATGACTGTAGCTTTATTGCATTTCTTTTTCTTTTGTGTTATTGTAGAAACGGTTTGAAACAGAATAAATGAAATAAACAGGAGTTGAGAAAATTGAGCACCCATCACGACCTTGACGTATACCCGAATCCAAAAGAAAAACAGCCGATGTTTATCAATGAGCCGTGGCTTTTGGATTTGTCACTCTTAAACGATGGAAAATTAAGCAAAGAGCCGGAACCGCAGAAAGATAATATTCGAATTTACGTTCCTGTTGATTTGAACGCAGCTGCGATATTGCGCAGGCTTCATCATATCATTCAGCAGCTTGGTCCAGCTCGCGAAATGAATGAGATGGATTACAGCGTTGCTGTGGGACAACTCATCTCTCAAATCGAAATTTATGATCAGATTTGGTATGCAAGAAATGTCCCGTCTGACGGAAACAGAAAACACAGCTCAGAGGTGCGTGTTTTGGTCGAGCGGTTTATAGATGCGCTGAAAGACATGGAAGTATTGGACGCGGAGCTGTTCCCTTATGAAGAAATTGAACAATTGAAAAAAGAATACCTGCTATGAATAATCCAAACAGATTACTTCTTGTCCTGCATTATTTATGGACAACAACCGATTTTGAACATCCCGCAACTATAAAGGAGATCATTTCATT
>OMUY01000085.1 GCA_900314355.1 uncultured Eubacteriales bacterium
AAAGGCTGTTCTTCGGGAAATTTGAATTTGTTGCACATATCAAAATCCTTGAAAGCAACGATATATGTTCTTGTTCTGTGCTGCGGTATTCCGTAATTACAGGCGTCTGCAATAATGTATCTTATGTAATAATTTCTCTCGGACAGTTCGTTGTGAATACGGTTAAATGTTTTTCCGTTGTCGTGTTCCGTAAGGTTTGCAACATTCTCAAGAAAAATTACTTCCGGTTTCTTTTCGTCCGCAAATCTCATTATTTCAAAGAACAGATTGCCTCGCTCATCTTCAAAGCCTTTCTTATTTCCGCACACCGAAAAGGATTGGCACGGAAAGCCGGCAGTCAAAATGTTGAAATCGGGTATAGACGAAGCCTTGATTTTTCTTATATCGCATTCGGACAGTATCGTGTCGGGGAAATTATGTCGATATGTTTTACAGGCATCTTTATCTATTTCATTTGCCCAAACAATTTCAAATCCCGATTGTGCAAACGCTAAATCTATTCCGCCGATGCCTGCAAATAAACTACATACTTTTGGTTTTGCAACTGTCATTTTATAAATCTGACCTGTAAATTCAGCTTAAGATGATATCTTCCGTTATCTTTGTAAATAGAACCGAATTCGTGGCGTGATGTACTTGCAGTCTCGAATTTTGTATTATTTATCAAATATGTTTCAAATTCGTTTCTGTTAAACAGATGGTAACACAACACTTCTCCGTCTTCTCTTACTATAATATAGCCTCCCGTTGCATCTGCAGTACCGTCCCAAACTTTTGACGGAAGCATACCAAGAGCGCATTCGGCAAGAAATTTTTTGAATTTATATTCGTAAAACGGATGACCTTTTGATAAATCGTATCCGATAGGATTATGTAAACTCAATGATTCAAGAGAATTCTTTACGGTATTGACCCCGGATGAATAATACTCTTTAAGCATATAAGCACAAATTTCCGGTAGGTCTCCGTCAATTAGTTGCAAATTGCTTTCAAAAATCCCGTTTTCCATTGAGTTGTATTTGATATCACAATAATTACTGCTCAGTACATCAAACTTATCCTTGAATTTCTTTGAGCAGGTATTAAACTCATTCATTACATCATCATTGATATTACCGGTTACTTCAAAAATAAAGTTTGTTGTTTTACCGGCATTAACAAGAGTAGAAGGACTGCCCAATCTTGATTTTATACTGAATCCTTGAACGGTTTCATAGCCTGTATTTATATCGTGAATTTTTATTCGAATATCGGCTTTATCGGTTGATTTTGCTTTAAGAACACCGATTTTAAGAATATCAAGAAATTCTTCTGTGTCGGGCAGTTCAAAGGCAGAAGCAGTCGTACATATTATTTCTTGATAAAGAACATCGGCGGCATTTTTGAATTCGCTGCAAGGCAATGTGAGCAATATGTTATTGTCATCGGTTTTTACAACAGAAATTGTATCGTCAACCCTGTTTATTCTAAACTCAAGATTGCCTATCGGTTCGGAACGAATTATGTTTATAATGTTATAAAACATATCGTCTTTTTTATTAAGTTCGGCATCCGCCGCATATAATTTTTTCACTTCAAGCAAACGAAGAAAAGCATAAATTTCACTCCATTCGCCTTTGTTACCGGATAATTTAGGCATTTTCAAGTACCTCCTTAATTTGCTTCGCAATGGCTTCAATAACATTTACCGTAACGCTGTTTCCGAATTGTTTATACAGATGAACATCTGCAAGCGGAAGATTGAATGTATCGGGAAATCCTTGTAGACGAGCCCACTCACGCGGAGTCATTTTTCGGATACCCTCTTTATTTATTTCACCTTTAATATGCGTTGTAGGCGTTAAATTCTTTTGACGCTTGTCTATAAGCAAATTTCGCTCTCTGCCCATTCCACCGCATACTATTGCACCTGCTATACCGTCCCACTCTCGGATTTCATATCCGAAACCGTTTCCCTTCGCTTCGTGACGAGCTTTGTGTCTTCGTAAGGTTTCCACATAAACATCACTCAAATAGTATTTTGCGGGTACCGGTTTTTCCTCAACAATATCTTTAATTCGTTTTGTATCGTCGGTTGCCTTTGGAAATTCAAATTCTTCCGGCGCTATATCGTTTCTGAAAGCAACAATATATATTCTTTCTCTGTTTTGAGGAACACCGAAGTCCTTACTGTTCAAAACTTCGCTGAATACTTTATATCCCAAATCTTCAAATGTTTTTCTGATTATTTCAAATGTTCTGCCCCTGTCGTGAATTTTAAGCCCTTTAACATTTTCACAAAAAATCACTCTCGGTTTATGATACTCGCAGATTCTTGCAACATCCATAAACAAAGTACCTCTGCAAAGTCCTTTGTAATTGTCGTCAAAACCTTGTCTTTTTCCCGCAAGACTGAATGCTTGGCAGGGAAATCCGGCAAGACAAATATCGAATTGCGGTATATCTTTTTCATTTATTTTTGTTATATCTCCGGCGATCTCAAAGTTATCGTCAAAATTGGCTTTGTATGTTTTCTGTGCATATTCATCCCATTCACTTACAAAAACAGTACTGATTTCATCCCCGAATGCTCTGTCGAATCCAAGGCGAATGCCGCCGATTCCCGCAAATAAATCAATAGATTTATATTTAGCCATTATTACTTTTTACCGTCCTTTCAATTTCATCGGCACACGCCTGTAAGTTCTTTTTGATGTCATTACCCCAAAATCTCAACACAGTCCAGCCTGAATTTTTGAGTGTTTCATTAACCTCGTTATCTCGGGCGATATTTCTTTCGATTTTGGGAATCCAAAATTCTTGATTTGATTTAAATTCATTTTTCTTGTTGTTCCAATCGTAACCATGCCAAAACTCGCTGTCACAAAAGACCGCAACTTTTTTACCGATAAAAACAATATCGGGCTTTCCAAACACCTTCTTGCAATTCTTCTGATAGCGCAAGCCCCTTGACCAAAGTTCTTTTCTTAACATTACCTCAATTTTTGTATCTTGGGATTTAACCTGTTGCATATTGTAAGTGATTTGCTCTTTTGTTTTATGCATCGGTTTTTTCCTCGCTGTCGTTATAAAAGCCGCATATATCACCTATGTCACATTCGAGTGTCTCGCATATTTTCATCAGAACTTCCATACTGACAAGTTCGTCCTTACTGAGTTTTGCAACGGAATTACTGCTTATATGGGCCTGTTCTCTTAATTGATATTTTTTCATCTTTTTATCAATCAATATTTTCCATAGTTTATCGTAACTTACTTTCATAACTGACCTCCTTGCCGATATGAATCTATTATAACATCAAGCAGATCAATTTTCAATACAATAAGTTTGCAAACACCAATATTTTGTATTTACAGTCCAAAAAACTTACAGACAAAAAGCATAGTAGTGAAACAAAATGGCTTAAACCCATTTTTGCCGTTTTGTTTCCCAAAATCAACAAATTTTCAAATTTGGGAAGTTGATTTGTAACGCTTCTGTTTCTGTACGATGCTTTACAATTTAATAGTTTTTCAAACACGTCTCCTCTCTGTTCGATGAATTGAGAGGAGATTTTTGTTTTTTCAAAAAAATTTTCAAAAACACCCCCCAAGAATCCTTTCCCATTTCAAACAAGTGAAGGGACTTTTAATTTTCTTTTCAAAATACCCCCATTTTTTCGCTTCCCGGTTCAAACAAGTGAGGGGATAATAAAAATTTTTTTGAAATCGGGCGATTTTGGGTGTGCATTTTGACCCCCTTTGTCCAAATGAGTGAAAGGAGTTTTTACTATGGCAAGATTATCAAAGAAATTAAAACAGGAATGGGCATTATTCATCAATCCCAAAACAGGCAGAAGAACATACAACGATTTGTGCCGTAAATGCCGGAACGACTGTAAACAAAGCTTTCGGGCAATCGTTGTCAATTGTCCTTTGTATTGCTCAAAAAGAAGTGTCAAATCGCTACCAAACGGCAACGATTTCAACGATTCGGGATAAAAGGATAACAGATATTCAATTCAAAATAAAACGGCTTACAGAGAAAAACTTTGATATTTTCGGCACCTTTTTGATACAGAAAAACGGTTGTTGCAACTATCATTTTCACTCGCCGTTCAAAACAATTCAAATAGCAGGTAAACGTATAAATATATAAATAAATATATAGTTTTTACCTGCCGTAAAAGAAAGGACTTAAATATGATAGCAAATAAAGTATACACAAGAGACGAAATGAGAGAGGAACACATAATCACTTCCGATTATCGTTTCATAGACAAAGAGGGCGAATACTTCGCAAAACTGATAATGAGAGCAGAAGCAAGTAAAAATATGATGCGTCTTTTCTTTCAGTTAAGTGATGGGAGAAAGATTATCACGCCTGTGTTCTGGTGGCAGAGTTATCTCGGCTTTCATGAGATAGATAATGGTACAAATTTAAGATTGATTTATGAGAAAAATGACAAAGGCATCGCTCTTAAAAAATTTGAAATATTGGACAAGGAGACATTGAAATGACGGAAACCATAAAGAACATCAACATAGATTTACTTATCCCCTTTGAAAATCATCCGTTTAAGAAAAGAGAGGGTATTGAAAAAGAAGAACTGGCAGAGAGCGTAAAAGAAAACGGTTTGCTTGAGCCGATAATCGTTCGTTCTTTTTCCGCCGGTACTTATGAAATCATCAGCGGTCACAGGAGAGTTGAAGTTTGTAAAGAATTGGGAATACAAACCGTTCCGGCAATAGTCAGAGATATGACAAAGGACGAAGCCGTAATAGTAATGGTGGATTCAAATTTACAAAGAGAACATCTACTGCCAAGCGAAAAGGCCTTTGCTTACAAGATGAAATTGGAAGCGATGAAGCATCAGGGGAAAACTTATGGACAAGTTGTCCACAAGTCGAGAGATAACATTTCGGACAATGAAAGCGGCAGACAAGTCCAACGATATATCCGTCTAACACACCTAATACCCGAACTGTTAAAACTCGTTGACGAAGAAAGGATAGCCTTTACTCCGGCTGTCGAGCTTTCGTATCTGCCCGAAAATGAGCAGAAAATATTAGCCGAAGAAATAGAATACACAGACGCCACACCGTCGCTTTCACAGGCACAGCGACTGCGAAAATACAACGAGCAAGGCGGATTGTCCATAGACACGATATTTGCCGTGTTAAGTGAAGAAAAGCCAAATCAGAAAGAACAGGTCAAATTCAAAACCGAAGATATCCGCAAATATTTCCCCAAAAGTTATACAAGCCTGGATATGCAAAAAACAATCATAACACTGCTTGAAAAATGGCAGAGACAGCGAGAAAGAAACAGAGGTGAAGCAAGATGATGACACTAAAAAGCGATAAAACCGGGCAAGCCGAATACGATAGGTTTTTAGACTTAATGGCAAAGATGTACTTAAAATATGGGGATAAATATCGTTTGGTAACAACGGAAGATATTTTGAGACAATTTCCAAACCGCCAATGCAAGAATCGTAATAGCACGCAGAAAGGGGCTTAGCCCCTTCTGCCGTACATTGGAGTATTTATTTAGACGGCAATATAATGTAAGCAAATCAGAAAGGAGTTATCTATGAAAAGGAAAAATTGCTATATATACACCCGTGTATCAACCTCTATGCAGGTCGACGGTTTCAGTCTTGATGCGCAGAAAGAAAAGTTAAGAAGGTATGCCGAATTTCAGGACTTTATGATTGCCGGAGAATATTCCGATGAAGGTAAGTCCGGTAAAAACATTGAAGGCAGACCCGAATTTCAAACTATGCTTAACGACATATCCGAAGGAAAAGATAATGTACAATATGTGCTGGTGTTCAAATTGTCCCGATTTGGCAGAAACGCAGCCGATGTACTTAATTCTTTACAACTGATGCAGGATTACGGGGTTAATCTTATCTGCGTTGAGGACGGTATTGACAGTTCAAAGGACAGCGGCAAACTTATGATTTCAGTGCTGTCGGCTGTAGCGGAAATTGAACGAGAAAATATTCTTGTTCAAACAATGGAAGGCAGAAAGCAGAAAGCCCGTGAAGGCAAATGGAACGGAGGATTTGCCCCATACGGTTATGAACTTGTTGAAGGCGAGTTAAAAATAGCCGAAGACGAGGCAGAAATTATTCGCATTATCTACGATAAATTCATTCATACCACAATGGGTGCCGGTACTGTTGCAAAATATCTGAATCGCCAAGGCTATATCAAAAAGAAACGCCAAAACGGAACTTTGGATGCATTTACGGCACATTTTGTAAAGCTTGTGTTGGACAACCCTATTTATTGCGGAAAAATTGCCTTTGGTCGAAGAAAAACAGAAAAAATACAGGGTAGCCGTAATGAATATCACGTGGTAAAACAAGAAGAATATCCTGTCTATGATGGCATTCACGATGCGATTATCAGCGAAGAAGATTGGCTTTTAGCTCAGGATAAGAGAAAAAAGACAGGTATAAAGAATAAAAAAATATACAGTACAGAACATCAGCATTTATTGACCGGTATAATTAAATGTCCGATATGCGGTGCCGGGTTGTATGGCAGTGTCAACCGCAAACGCAAAAAAGACGGAAGTTTTTACAGAGATTATTGGTATTATGCCTGCAAACACAGACTGGAATATGACGGACATAAATGTACTTTCAAAAAGCAAATTCATCAGGAAAAGATAAATGAAGCGGTTGTGGAAGTAATAAGGAATATCGTTAAAAACTCAAAGTTTGATTCTGCAATAAAAGAAAAATTAGATGCAAGCGTGGATTTATCTAAGTATGAAAAAGAAGAAGCATATTTAATGACACGGATAAGACAGCTTAATGCCGCAAAGGAACGACTCGGCTTTCAAATTGACAGGCTCGACTGTTCCGACAGGCATTACGAGCAAAAATATACCGATATGCAAAATCGTATAAATTCACTATATGATGAGATTGCAGAGGCAACCGAAAATCTTGAAACCGTACAAACACAAATCAAGGCTATAAAGGAACAAAAAATCTCTCGGAAACGAATATTTGAATTTTTGGAATTATTTGATATAATATATAATGAATTTACCGAATTTGAGAAGAAAGAATTTCTTCACAGCTTTATAAAGAAAATCGAGATATATCCCGAACCGTTGGAAAACGGTCAGATATTAAAGAGCATACAATTTCGTTTTCCTGTTTATTATCAAGGGAACGAAGCCGATATGTTTATTCCGAATTTCGAAAACACAGTTGAGACGGTAGTATTGATGTCACGAGTTCAGAAGTAAGGCGCGAAAAAGTGCTTG
>OMUY01000034.1 GCA_900314355.1 uncultured Eubacteriales bacterium
CGTTGAAAAGACGCTGACGGCAAACGCCTTTGTGAAGAACGCCGCCGAGTTTGTGCAGTGGAACACCAAAGCGGACGGAACGGGTACGGATTACGCCGTGGAGGAGCTGTGCAAGATCGCCGAGCTGATCGCCAAAAAGAAGGGGCTGTATTTTGACAATCAAGCGAGGGAAAAGCTGACTGCCGTTTTTGAAACGGCACGGAGGCAAGCGGATTTCGGCAACGGACGATATGTCCGCAACATGATTGAGAAGGCAAAAATAGCACAGGCCACAAGGCTGATTGCCGCGGATTATGAGTCCGTCACACAGAAGGACATCATAACGCTATGCGCCGAGGACATTGAAACGCCAAAGTTTTCTGCGCAGGTCAAGCCGAAAATTGGATTTTCGGTGTGAATTACTGCATGCAGTGGCCTGTTTTTGCCCCACTGTATCTTGTAATATGAAGAAACCTATGGTACAATCATCGTGAAAAGGAAGTGACTTTATGCCGGTAAAACAGCCGAAAAAGCTGCTGATTATGAACATTCTGGACATTCTGCGGAAGTATTCCGACGAAGACCACCGCCTGAGCCAGAAGGACATTGCCGAGATTCTGAAAACCGAATACAACATGACCGCCGACCGCAAGGCCATCCGCCGGAATATTCTGAATCTGATGGCTTGCGGCTATAACATCGAATACAGCGAGTCCATCCGCATGGTACCGAATCCGAAAACCGGTGAGCCGGAGGAGAGTTATCTATGGTCGGATTTCTACCTGGAGCGGGAGTTCACCGACGGCGAACTGCGGTTGCTCATTGACAGCCTGCTGTTTTCCAAGCACATCCCTTACAGCCAGTGCAAGGAGCTGGTAGGCAAGCTGGAGCACCTGTCCAATGTGTATTTCCGCAGCCGGGTGAAGCACATCGCCCGCCTGCCGGAGGGCAAAACCGACAACAAGCAGTTGTTTTTGACCATCGAGCTGCTGGACGAAGCCATCAGCCACGGCAAAAAGGTCAGCTTCAAATATCTGGAGTACGGCACGGACAAACACCACCACATCAAGACCCGCCCCGACGGCACGGAACGGGTGTACATCATTTCTCCCTATCAGATGGCGGCCAAGGAGGGCAAATACTACCTGATTTGCAACTACGATAAATACGATGATATTTCAAATTACCGTCTCGACCGCATCACAGAGCTGAAGATTTTGGACGAACCCGCCAAACCCTTTGCGCATCTGAAGTGGGCAAACGGCCGGACGCTGGATTTGGCCACCTATATGAAGGAACATCCCTATATGTATTCCAGCGACAATGTTCGGGCGGTGTTCCGGGTGGCAAAGGCTATGGTCAGCGATGTGATTGATCTGTTCGGCACGGAGGTGACATTCTCCGATGAGGACGATACGGGCGTTACCGTGTCGGCTTTAACCAATGAAATGGCAATGGAACAGTTTGCCATGAACTTCGCCCCGGATGTAACGGTGCTGGAGCCTGAGCGGCTGAGGGAAAAGGTCAAAAACGCTTTGGAGAAAGCATTGGAGAAATATAAATAATGGAGGAGATATGCTGATGAGTAACATTAACTTAAGTGGAGAAGCAACTGAGTTTTTGCTGTACAGCTACTTTGGCTGCGATAGCAAGGAACTTGCACATGGTGGAAAAGAAAAGTGCGCATATCGTGCATACATAGATTTAGCTCGCACGGTTAAATACACCTATTCTTCGACAGAGCTTGAAAAAGCAAAATCCGGTTCTGATGCATATGCATTTGCTGTTGTTCAAAAAGACCGAATTAGGGATATCTGCTTAAAGCTAATAGAATCAATTGAAGGCTATCCGATTGATTCCAGTGACTTTGATTCATGGCATGAAAGGGAATGTCACCAAATTATTAAAAACATGAATGCATCTTACGATAAAGAAAAGAGAAAATTTCTCAAAGTAAATTTTACATATGGTCAAGCGCAAAAATGGCTGAATATGACATTAAAGTATTTGTGGTTGCTTGATATGCTACCGGTAGGAATTTCCCCAGAATACCTGCATGTGCCTATTGATAGCTTTATTCTGCAAGCGCTGAAAGAAACAGGTGAATTTAGCGCAAAAGATAACAAAATTACCGGTTCCGGAGATTCCTATTACTATAATGGAGAGGCATGGAGCGCAATATCTACTTCAAAAAACTATGAACAGCTGCAAAACAGCATTAAGGCACTTGCTGCAAAAAACGGCCTATCCCCCATTGAATGGGAAGGCCCCGCGTGGATTGATGTCGCCAAGAAAAGAAGTAACAAATGAGTGAGCCCAAGAGGGCACAGAGAACCGTCCGTTCTCTGTGCCCTCTTTTCGCCCCACACTCCGTGCTAATCTATTCGCAGAAGGGAGTGTGTAAAATGACTGTCTACGAAGAAGGCTTATCCCTATTATCCCGCTTGCCGGAGTTGTATGATTACCTGCCGGTTCATCTGGAAAAGCTGTGTATGCCGATTATGCAAACATAATTACATCAGCGCCCGTGGCTCTCACGGAAAAGGAGCGGCTTTTGAGACGACGACTACTACGGAATTCAATGCCTATATCCGTGCGGAGACGAGCATATTGGGTTCGGCGCACTCAAACACGGACATTATTTTTCGATTCCCACAACACAATACAGTTTCTTTCGCCGCTGTATTGCGCCAAGGTCTACAACGGCGAGTTGCCGGAAGAATGCCGGTTTATGGAGAAGCTCTCCGAAAAGTTCCACGAAAATCCGGATTTCGGAAAGGTCATTCGGGATGTCGGTCAATATTTGGGCTTTTCACAACGATAATAAGAGGATACGGCGGCAGGTGCGTTACCTGCCGCCTTAGCTTATTTATCCAACCATTTCTTGATGGTCTTGTTGGTATTATGCCGCTGCACGGTACCCACTACCGCCGCAATGTTGGCATCCCGCCGAGCTTTCGCTGCAATCGTGTTCTGCCGATCCAGCAAATCGTTCTGCTCCATTGCCAAGGCATTGGCCTGTTGCTGTTCCTGCAGACGCATTATGTCCAGTCTGCGCTGTTCATTTTTATCAAAGCTGTCAATTGCCTGACGAACATCGTAGTCTGAGGTGGAGATCATATCGTAGATATACTGCAATGCATACGCGTCCCGATATTGAGCGGGAACGATACGCGTTTGCTCATAAAGCGCCGACAGTTCCTGCTTAAGCTGCGCCAGCTCCTGCTCCATTTTCTCAATCTGCGCCCGATGCTCCGCTTCCCATGCGCTGCGCTCCGTCTGATACTTCGGAAGAAGCACGGATTCATATTCCGCAAAGGCTTTTTCGTACTCTGCATCAAACCGGCGCTGCTGTTCATTGGCGGCTGCCTGTGCGTCGGCGCACTGCTTTCGATATTCGTCGGAATTACGGATTTGCGCAATCGCCGCCGCTTTCTGCTTGCGGTAAATGGCGAAGTAATACGCTGCCGGCCAGATAAAAACGGACGCTGCCATGAGCAGTACCAGTAAAACACTGCCGCTGAATGACGCAAGGAGGAATAATATCACAATCGGTCCAAGCATCAGCAGCCAATTGATTTTGTAGCCATGTTGGATAGGCGGCTCTGTGTAAGCTGCCTGCTTGCGAACCGGCGGCTGCGGCTCCGTCTTGCCAAAGGCCTCCGCACGCTTTCGCGGCAAAAGGCTTTCCAGCGTGTCGATTCGAAGCTGCAAATCCAATGCGCGTTTGATGATCTTTTCCTGTTTTTGTTGTTCCATGGTTTTACTTCCTTTCTGATTTTCTGTTGCTTTCAACGATTTTCTTTCAATTTGTCTGCGATTAATCTCGCAAAAACTGATGAAAATCCGGGATTGCTTCCATATTCAGCCGCTTCGCCATGGTGCAGTTGGGCAAGGTTTCGATAATCTCCCGCCATTCGGCAAACTTTTCCTTCAGTGAGGCACTATCACACATACACACCAGAAATACAGCCTCCGGTGTGCTGAATCGATAATTTATCTTTTGCAGATGCTCCCGCATATCACGGGAGCTGATAAAACGGTAAATATCCATTTATTTCTCCTTGCATTTCAAATGAAATCCATCCAGCTAATCTGCCGGATTTCCAAACTTTTTCCTTTTGCTTAAGTATAGGACAGTGCATGGTCTGTTTTCGGTTCATCCGAACGGATGTGTAAAAAAAGAAAAGCCCGTTTTCGGGCTTTTCAAAATATGACTTTGTACAACTGATTTTTGGTACACAAATAGTGAAATCACGGCCTTACTTGTTATCGTTTTGCAGTTTCTCACGAACTTCCATCAGAATTTTCCCAAGCAGGTTTTGGCCCTCCTTGTCCTTACACCGTTCACAGGTGCATTTCCCCCAGCGGTTATCATGCCAATGATTTCCTTCTTCCAAATATGCATCCCCGGTGGAACACAGCTTCTCGGCAAGCTCCGGAACAGAGAATTTTGCAGTCAAAATTTCTTTCATAATCGCAGGAGATTTTTCATCCCAGTCGGCGGGCAGATTCGGTTCCTTCTTCCCCATTTGCTTTACTCGGACAGGATTTTTTTGTAATGTGTATTTGATTTTATCCTTCTCGTCACGGCACTTTTGCGCCTGGAATGCGGCTTCGGCATTCGGATACACAAGTCCCTTGTATGCAAAGGGATACTGATAGAAATTGGATAGAAAGCGATATGCATCACGGAAGGATGTGATTTTGTTCATTTGGATTCTCCTTTGCAAAGCGCGTCCATGATTTTGTGATAGACAAGCTGATTTGGGTAATAGCGATAATCGGCAAAGATTTCGATTCCGTTGTGGTCATAGTATTCGGCAATGGCGGCGGCGCAGGCGGCACTGCGGCTTTGCCCGTATTCGCATTGGCAGAGAATGTCAAGCCCGTCGTCATGTGCCTTGCGAATAAAATCGGCAAGCCGGTCGGCTTCGGGAAGATATGTATCTACCGTCAAGCCGTAATCCGGCAAAATTTCAAGATCAATGTCATGAACCTGCACATAAAAAACACGGTCGGCGTTGTCCTTGTAATCCACCGGCGGCAGAACATCTTTCATCCTTTTTGACGGCGGGTCATAAAAACTGATTACAGCCGTGTTTTCGGGAAACCCGTTCTCCAAAAGGGCTTCGGCGGTCTTTCTGGAACAAATATCAATTTTCATCCTCACAATGCTCCTTTGCGTAGAGTTCCATCATCTTTTTGATGGCTTTTTCATAGGTCTCATAGCAAGACATATCGGCCTCAAGGGGAGATTGATGCTCCATTACTTCCAGTGGAAGCGAGCGAAGATAATATCGACGGGGGAAATTATGTTCAATCGACCAAATAAGTCCGCAAAGAATTTCCGTAGTTGCATCAAACTCATAGGGCTTGCAGTTATCCGGATAGGTGTTATACCCTGTGATTTTGCAAATCCATTCAAAAATCGAAAGGTCGGCGCGAAGAACGACGTTGTATTCCTTTTCCTTTTCAAAGAAAATGTAGGTTGCATAAATCTCTTTCATTACGGCTTGAACATCCAGTTTCAAATCGGTCAGATCGTTAAAGACGTCTTGCCAAAAGCAGCATAGGCGGCTGCGTTCCGTTTCTCTTTCGGTGGGCCGTACATTTTTCATTCTGTTTCCTCCTCTGACTGAAAATCTATTTTCATTCCGTGGCGCGCTCTCCTTACTGTAATTATTATAGCACAAACCGTGCGCCTTTTTCGGTACATACGGCAATTTATACTGTAATCACTTAGAATCATGTGGCATCGAAAGGGTGTATTTATATAAGCAACTCCGAAAGCAATCCAATCAGGCTTTGGCTGGACGATATCCGCCCCGCTCCCGTTGGATATACGCATTGCCGCAGCAGATGGCGCAGGTCCAGGGCGTGACCGAACAGATGAAAGCGACGGATCA
>OMUY01000033.1 GCA_900314355.1 uncultured Eubacteriales bacterium
GAAGGGGAAAACGGGACAAGAAATTATGTAAAGATGACGAGTGTCAGCGGCAACAGCAACCGTGCCGGTCTGACGTTTGTCTCAGAAGAATCGGAAGGGACTGCTTTTACGATAGAGAAAAACGGCAGCAACAAGACCTTTTACATCTCGGCACAATTGCCCGGTTCGAATACGACGTTCTGGTGGAACAGAAACACAAATTCCAGCGGCGGAGTGGGCGCTTTTGTCGGATATAGAGATAAAAGTGATAAGAATACTGCAATAGTTTCACTCAGTTATTATTATACTGCTGAGAAAGATCCTTACGATTTGAACGGCAAAACCTTTGGCATCGCCTACAACGACAATTCTGTTACGGCGGCGGGCATGTCTGCAGCAGGCAAGACTGTGAGCGGTCAGGAACGTCTTGAAGGTGTTGACATGCTCATACGCAATGACGTACTCACCAACAGCGGAAACCTTCTCGTTGCCGAGAACAGCGATATTCAGGAGTGGACATTCGAATCCATCAGCGAAGACAAGTATTATATCAAGACAACGGTAGATGGAGCGGTAAAATATCTGAGTATCAGCGGCAGCAATGTGACACTTGCCGAGACTCCGACCGATGCATCCGTCGTCAAAGCCACGCCCGGAACAGGCTCCAACAGCGGCAAATGGCATTTCACTGTCGGCGGCTATTCGCTGAATTTTGCGGGAAGTGCTGCAAACGGCTTTAATGCGGCGAATAGCAACGGCGCATCCACCTGGCTGAATCTGGTTGAAAGATCCACTCTGACAGATGAAGATTTCGTTGAATATTCTGCCCGCAAAATCAGTGCCAGTGATGATATTCTCAGCGCGACTCAAAAGGATGACAATGGTGAAATCCTGAAGGACGACGAAGGCAATGTCGTTTATAAGTCGGAAAAAACCAAAGTCGTGATCTATACGCGAGTCTGGAACGAAACCACCAAGAAATATGAGTTTTACGCCGTTGATCATGACGGCTCGCTTGTGCGTGTCTACGACAGCGGCGACAGGATCAACTGGGTCGGCAATAAGGTCAATTCAGCTCTCTGGGAGTTCACGGAATACACCAATACTGACGGCACTCCGAACTATTATTATGAACTGGAAAACACTGCCTACTCCGGGACATATCTGGTTCCTCAGTCCGAAGGCATTATATCTGGCCAGCCTGTCGGCATCAATCTGAACGGACGCCGTGAAGGCTTTGCTTATACATCCATCGTAGCGTGGGATGACAGTGCATACGCATATTCAGGCCTGAAAATTGAACGGAATGCAGACGGCACACTTAAGGTTGTTACCTGCCCGCTGGAGGATGCCGATGATTTTTACTTTGCTGTGATAGCGCCCCCTATTGAGACGGCAGGCTCCACTTCGGAAGTTACGACTGTAGACAACAACGAGCATGGCATCAGCATCAGGATGGTCGATTTCAATAATACGCCGCTCCTGGATGACCGTGATCCCATACAGAATCCGTTTTTTGGCGCGCATCCGTGGGATCAGCATCATCCGGATCCAGAACTGCTTTCCACAGATCTGACAAATGGATATCCTACGACTACAGCGCATACCGGAAACCAAGGCAGAAGTCTGTCAGAACTCTTTTCAAATATGACACCTGCCAATCATCTGTTCATTCAGAGTGTCTATAACGAAAGCGGCTATTTTGAGTATGACAGTACGCAGAACTTCGCACATCTGAACGAGGACGGAACATTTACGGTTTATAACCAGCTTGGCGCAATCGGTACAAGTACAGGACCTACCAGGGCGCACGGCCAGTTTATGCCTTATAACGATATCAGTCCAGAGACCGGTTATGCCGTTGATTCCCAGGGAAATGTGATCACAAACCGTTACGATGTCCGCGGACATGAGCTTTCGGACACTGATCCCCGGAAGGGCGAGCCGCTGTATCTGATTCCGCAGAAGGATGCGGACTATTTCTTCGGTATGGAGTTATCCGCCAGCTTTACCCAGACTCCGGACGGTGTTGATAACTGGGGCCATGATATTATCTTTGAGTTTACCGGAGATGATGATTTCTGGCTTTATGTGGACGGGGAGCTGGTTCTGGATCTGGGCGGCATACACAGTGCCCTGCCCGGTTCCGTGAATTTCCGTACTGGTGAGGTCAATGTCAACGGGCAGTGGACAACCCTTAAGACGATCTTCTATGACAACTATGTGTCCCGGGGACACACAGCGGCTGAAGCTGACGAGTATGTAAATAACATCTTTGAGCAGAAGTTTGATGATCAGGGGAATGCCTTAAAGGATTCCCGGGGAAATGACGTCTATACTTTTAAGAACTATACTAATCATCAGATGAAGATGTTTTATATGGAGCGCGGAGCCGGGGCATCCAATCTGAAGATGCGCTTCAATCTCGCTTCCGTTAAGCCCGGAACGGCTGAGCTGACCAAGAAACTAACCGGAACAAACAGCAGTTCGAATAAGCTGATACAGTATCCCTATCAGATCTGGTATGCAAAAGCTGTGTACCGGACAAATGAAGACGGCAGCTATGCGCTGGATGGAAACGGGCAGCGTATAGTGGATTCTTACACGCAGCCTGTTTTATTGGAGCAGCCGAGTTCGAATGTTAATCTTACCGGCGCGGAATATGCTGCCTATAAGGGAACCAATACACTTATTCCATACAAAGACAGTATGTCCATAAACGGACAGACGTACTCCAACGTGTTTCTGCTAAGGGCAGGGGAGACGGCAGTTCTCAACTTCCCTGAGGATACCTATCGGTATAAGATTGTCGAATGTGGTGTGAACACCCAGGTATATGACCATGTTTTCGTGAACGACACAGATATCACCGGGGACGGTATGCTTTATAACAACACAGACACGGGAACACAGGCTGGTCAGGAAGAGACGTGCCTGGATTTCGGCATCGGCTATGACACTACGGAAAACAGACCCAGAGTGGAGTATACAAACCAGATGGCTCCCGGTGTTATGAACACACTGTCATTCCGGAAGCAGGTTTACGGCACGAATGATCAGCTGCTCACTGATGAAGAGGCAGCTGCCATTGAGGAAACATTTACCTTCCGGCTCTATCTCGGCAACGAGTATACAGACGAGAACAACATCCCGCCTGCGAATATGTACTCCTACCTTGTTAAGGATCCGGATGGGCATTACTGCAGATGGAATTCACAAACAAAAGCTTTTGAATCGCTTTCCTACACGAATTACGAAGGAACGGGCGGTCTGGAAGAATATCTGGCGACGCTCGGCAGCACCGAAAAAGCCGCCATCGTCTTTACAACATCCATGAACGGTACCATCTCAAACATCCACGCCGGATACACGGTGGAGGTGAGGGACCTGGTTGTTGGCACAAAGTACAAGGTTGAGGAGCGCGACGGAGAGATCCCGAGGGGCTATACCCGCCGGGCAGCCGACGGATATGTCCGCACGGATTCAGGCAGCGAATACGTCTATTATACCGATACCGAAAGCGGCACATACGGACGGCATGAGCTGATGGATGGAAGTACTGTTGTCGCCGAACCCATCAGCGACACGATTATAAAGAACGAATCTCCCATGATTGATGTCCGCAATCAGGAGGGCTGGGGTCTGTCGGCGAAAAAAG
>OMUY01000031.1 GCA_900314355.1 uncultured Eubacteriales bacterium
CTGTGTTTTTCGCCGCCGGATTTACCGTCATGATGGCGCTTGACGTTGCGCTGGGGTGAATTTAAGCGGAAGACAAAAACCGACTTGATATAAATTGTCAGCAATTAATCTATTGAGGATATAAATGAAAGATCAGATAAAATCAAAAGAAAGGGTAGCCGAACACGGCGAGGTTTTTACAAATCAAAGAGAAGTTGACGCCATGCTTGACCTTGTAAAAGACGAGACCGAACGAATTGAATCAAGATTTTTGGAGCCTGCGTGCGGCGACGGAAACTTTCTTGCCGAAATTCTTTGCAGAAAATTAGCTGTCGTCAAAAAGAAATACAAAAAAAGCATGCCCGACTTTGAAAAATATTCTATATTGGCGCTTTCAAGCATTTACGGCGTAGATATTATGGAAGACAACGCGGCGGAATGCAGGGCGCGGCTGTTTGATATATGGGATAAAGAATATACGAGCGAATGCGGGAAGGGATGCCGAGACGAATGCCGTGAGGCGGCAAAGTATATTTTAAAACATAATATACTTTGCGGCGACGCCCTTACAATGCTTAAAAATGACGGAAATCCCATAGTTTTCGCGCAGTGGGATCTTGTCTCGGGAAATAAGATGAAACGCCTTGACTACCGTTTGGATCAGCTTATGAAATCAAATGACGACCAAATGGATATGGAAATGCTCATGAACGGCTGGGAATTTGACGAGGAGACAAACGCGTGGGTTCCGTCGCCCATCAAAGAATATCCGCTTACTGATTACTGGGAGGTTCAAAATGCCGATAAATCCTGATTTTTTTACAAATGTCTATAAACCCGATGTGCTGTCGTGCTTAGTGGATCTTTCAAGCGATGAGGTATTTACCCCGCCCGATGTCGCAAAACAGATGATAGATATGCTGCCGCAGGAGCTTTTCAGCGATCCCGATACGAAATTTCTCGATCCCGCCTGCAAATCGGGTGTCTTTCTCCGGGAAATAGCAAAAAGACTTATTGCGGGTTTAGCCGAAAAAATCCCCGACCTTCAAGAGCGCTGTGATCATATTTTTCACGAGCAGCTTTATGGTATCGCTATTACTGAGTTAACATCTCTACTGTCGAGGCGTTCCGTGTACTGCTCCAAATATCCCAACAGCCGGTTTTCAATCACCAAATTTGACAATGTTCAGGGGAATATTCTGTATCACAAGATAAATCATACGTGGGATCAGAAAAATGATAAAGGACACTGTATCTATTGCGGCACATCTTATACAGGCGACTTAGGAGACATTAACCGTGAAGGACTTGAAACGCACGCTTATGAGTTTATTCACACTAAAAAACCGGAGGAGATTTTCAATATGAAATTTGACGTGATAATATCAAATCCACCGTATCAGCTTTCTGACGGCGGAAGCGGAACGGGAATAAGTGCCAAACCTATATATCAGTTTTTTGTAGAGCAGGCAAAAAAACTAAATCCGAAATATATTACAATGATTATTCCTTCTCGTTGGTTCGCCGGTGGCAAGGGACTGGATAACTTTCGTAATGATATGTTAAATGATAGGCATATCAAAAAAATTGTAGATTACATGTCATCAAAAGATTGCTTTCCGGGTGTTAATATCGCCGGAGGTGTAAACTATTTTTTGTGGGAACGTGATTATAATGGCGATTGTGAAGTTAAAAATTGCTCGGAATCAGAACCTACAATTACTAAAACACGTAGACTGAATGAATTTGATGTTTTCATAAGAGATAATAGAGCAATAAATATTATACATAAATTTATTAATAGTAAAGATGAAAACCTTTCTAATCACACTTATACTAGAAATCCGTTTGGGTTTGTATCAAAAGAAAGAGGTTCTGAACATCCTATTAGTGGAGGAGAAAATGTAAAACTTATCAGTTCTGGTGGAGTTGGCTATGTACTCAAAAATAAAGTTACTAAAAATATAAACGTAATAGATCAATATAAAGTAATTATTGGAAAAATTGTTCCTAGTAATGGCGAAGTAGATACTGATCCGAAAAATGGATATAAAGTAACAACATCAAGTAGAATACTTAATCCGGGTGAAATTCATACTGAATCATATTTGTTATTACATGCGTTTGATACAAAAATTGAGGCAGAAAACTTTGCGGATTATATGGCGTTAAAATTTCCTCGGTTTATGATGAAACATACGCTCAGTTCTATGAATATATCTACACAGAATTTTCAATTTGTACCATTTTTAGATTATACTCGTCAATGGACAGATAACGAACTTTATGCACGTTATGGTTTATCAAATGATGAAATAGAATATGTTGAGTCATTTATAAAACCGATGGATTGAGAGGTGAGTAAGAATGCCTGATATTTTTGATGAATACGTTCAACCGAAAACCTCCGTCAATCCTATTATCTACGCTTATTCTGACAAACATTATCCGGGGCTTTTAAAAGTCGGCTACACCGACCGACCCATAACGGAGCGCATGCGCGAGCATTACCCGACACTTCTTCCCGGCGACAAACCGTATAAAATAGAATATACTGAGTCAGCTATGGACTCTGACGGCGTTATTTTTACCGATCACGACGTCCACAGAATGCTTGAGAGATCGGGTTTTCATGCTGTCAGATCAAATCTCAATTCGGATGATACGGACAGAAAAAGCGAGTGGTTCAGATGTGCCGTCGATGATGTGAAACGGGCTGTTTATGCCGTAAAAAATGGTCTTTCCACTTCTACAGCAAGGATTCAGACATTCAAAATGCGTCCCGAACAGGCTGATGCCGTAAAACAGACAGAAGAATATTTTATTAAAGCGCGAAAAGAAAATCCCGACAAAACGCCTAAATATCTCTGGAACGCAAAAATGCGTTTCGGCAAGACATTCACGTCTTACGAACTCGCAAAAAAAATGGGGCTTAAAAAAATACTTATTTTAACTTTTAAACCCGCTGTTGAAGAGTCGTGGGAAACAGATCTTGAAAGCCATGTCGATTTTGAGGGCTGGCAGTTTTATTCTCGTGACAAAAATAATATTAATCCCGAAAATCTCGATAAAAACAGACCGATAGTATGTTTCGGGTCTTTTCAGGATTTCCTCGGCACAAATGCCGCCGGCGGAATAAAAGCGAAAAACGAATGGGTTCACGCCACAAACTGGGATCTTGTAATTTTTGACGAGTACCATTTCGGCGCATGGCGTGATAACGCCAAAAAACTTTTTGAAGATGAGGACGAAGACAACTACGACAGTTTAGATATAGAAAAGTACAAAAAAGAAGAGGCCGGCAACGTCTATAACGAGGATTTTCTGCCTATTACCACAAATTATTATCTTTTCCTTTCCGGCACGCCGTTCCGCGCTTTAAATACAGGCGAGTTCATGGAAGACCAGATTTTTTCGTGGACTTATTCGGACGAGCAGAAGGCAAAGGAAAATTGGGAAGGAAAGGGCGAAAATCCATACGCCATGATGCCGCAGATGGTGATGATGACGTACCGCATTCCGGATGAGATAAGAAAAATAGCATATAACACGGATTTCAACGAATTTGATTTAAATGTATTTTTTGCCGCAAAGTACGACAAGGAAAAAGGAAATGTCGAAAATGCCGAATTTGTCTATAAGGATTATGTTCAGAAATGGCTCGATTTAATCCGCGGTTCGTATCTTCCCTCATCTGTAGACGACCTTAAACTCGGGCAAAATAAAAAGCCCGTTATGCCTTATTCCGATGTGCGTATGAAGTCGGTGCTGAATCACACTCTTTGGTTTATGCCGAATGTCGCGTCATGCTATGCGATGAAAAATCTTCTTTCGGAAAGGCAGAACACTTTTTATCACGACTATAAAATAAATGTGTGCGCAGGGATAAAGGCGGGCATAGGCTCAGCGGCCGTTATCCCCGTAAAAGAGTCGATGAATCCGCCTCTTGAGACAAAGACAATTACGCTGTCATGCGGCAAACTTACAACAGGCGTTACGATAAAACCGTGGACAGGCATATTTATGCTCCGAAACCTTTCATCTCCGGAAACTTATTTTCAGGCGGCGTTTCGTGTTCAGTCGCCTTGGACAATGAAAAAAGAAGACGGCACGACGGAAAGTATCAAGAAAAAATGCTATGTCTTTGATTTCGCTATCGACCGCGCTCTGCGCGAAATTTCGGATTACAGCAGAAGCCTTGATGTGAAAGAATACAACGAGGAAAAAAAGGTCGGCGATTTCATTCATTTTCTTCCCGTCCTTGCCTATGACGGCAGTACCATGACGGCAATATCAGCGTCGGATATTCTCGATATAACCACGTCCGGCACTTCGGCAACGCTTCTCGCCCGCCGTTGGAAATCTGCCCTTCTTGTAAACGTCGATAACGATACTTTAAAAAGACTTCTTGACAATCCCGAAGCAATGAATGCAATTATGCGAATTGAAGGCTTCCGTTCGCTCAATCTTGATATTCAGACGATAATAAATAAAAGTGAAGCCGTAAAAAAAGCGAAAAAGGAAAACGGCGACAATCTTACGCCGAAGCAGAGAGAAGAGCTGACTCAGGAAGAAAAGGAGTACAGAAGCAAGCGCAGGGAAATTCAGGATAAGCTTATAAAGTTCGCGGCGCGTATTCCGATATTCATGTATTTGACTGATTTCCGCGAGTTCAGATTAAAAGACGTCATCACTCAATTTGAGCCGAGACTGTTTTATAAGGTCACCGGACTTACGGTTGAAGATTTTGAATTGCTTGTATCTATGGGACTTTTCAATGACTCTCTTATGAACGATGCAGTATTCAATTTTAAACGGTACGAAG
>OMUY01000024.1 GCA_900314355.1 uncultured Eubacteriales bacterium
CCTTATCCCTTTATACGATTTCACTTGCGTTTATGCTTCCCTCGCCACCTCATAAGGGCAAAAATAAGGGAAGAAAAATCTGATAACAAGCTATAAAAACAAGTGGCAATCGGGAAACTGTGACATATGTGCGAATATATTATACTGGAGGATTTCAAGATGGACAAGTACATTTATGATGAAAACAACGGTCTTTGGTATGAACTGCAAGGCGAATACTATTTGCCGTGCCTTAGCTTGCCACCCGAAGAAGAAAAGCCTATCGGGATATGGGGACAGCGGCACAAACGCTACCTGAAAGAACATAGAAAAGCAACCTACACAACACTTCTGACCAGCGGTAAGCTCAACACTTATCTTTCCGGCATCAACGAACAGGCGCAGGAACGCTTTGAACGGCTCATAGATGGCATGAAGCAGGCACAGGGTATCACGGAACAATTAAAGGCGGAAAACGCCTTAGAATGGGTCAGGAGAATGAATAATATACGGGCTTGTGCGATGGAGATTGTGAATAAAGAAATCATCTTCGCATAGCAGACTGGCGGTAACGCAAAGCGAGGGGTAAAGGTGTAAATGCCTTACCCCTCGTATTTTATGACGAGAATATGGCTTAACACAAGGCATTTGTGGGTTAAAAGCGCTACAGTAGAGAGATTATGCTGAAAACATAGGGTTTGGCAATCCAAAAGCAAACTTTTTATGAATGTTGTCTGTTGCCTCTTGACTTATATCGGCAATCTATATATAATCGATATGTAGACTGTCGATACAAGGAGGGACATATATGGCAATTGATAAATCTCTGATTTCAGGGAATACAGATATGCTGATTTTGAAGCTGCTTGAAAAACAAGATATGTATGGGTATCAGATGATAGAAGAACTTGCGAAGCAATCCGACCATACTTTTGAATTGAAAGCAGGAACATTATATCCTCTGCTCCATCTCTTAGAGCAAAAGCAGTATCTTGTGTCCTATGACGGAGAAACTGTTGCGGGGAAAACAAGAAAATATTACAGGATTACAGATGAAGGGAAAAGATTTCTTGTGGTGCGGCTGTCTGAGTGGGAAAGCTACTCTGCCGCAGTCAATAAGGTTTTGTCGGGGGGTGTTTTGCTTGCAGGAATATAATTCTCCCGAAGAATATATCAAGGATGTTCAAAGATACATTCGTTGGAGCAGAGCAAAGGTTGTGGCAACAAGAGAGCTTTCTGACCACATAAACGACCAATACGATGCTTTGCGGGAAAACGGTCTGAATCAGAAAGAAGCAATGAGAAAAGCCATTGAAGAAATGGGCGATGCAGATGTAGTTGGGACAGAGCTTGATATTGTCCACCGCCCGAAAGTGAATTGGCTGTTGCTGCTCATAGCAGGCGTGTTGCTGCTGAGTGGTATTCTAATCTCTGCTATGCTAACCTCAATATCCCTGACCGTACCAAAGATAATCGGTATTGTGCTTGGAGTTTGTGTTGCTGCTTTTTTGTATTTTATTGATTACACTGTCTTAATTCGCTTTCCAAGAGCGTTATACGGACTGCTCTCACTGGCGGCAATCTTCGGGCTACTCTATGAATTATGGAACGGATTTGCACCGCTTGGATACGGTTTTCTGTTCTACCTGCTGCTATGCTATCCGATTGTTTTGGTCGGAATCCTGTTTTATGAAAAGAACAGTGAAAGCGAGACAAAAATCATACATTACTGGCTATATGCTATTTTTCCGCTGACTTTAGCGTTAATAAATCAAGCGTTTCCAGTTTTTGTGTTGCTGTTGGCTTGCGAGCTATTCATCTTTTGCTGCGGGTTAAAATTAAAATGGCTGAAATGGAATAGTGTTAATATCTTCGGTGTGGCTTGTATGCTGATTTTTCTTATTATCGGAGTGTACCTGTTAAGCCGCTTTTATCATCTTTTTCGCTTGCAGGAAAATACAGGATATTTACAACAGCTCGATTTCTTTTCGGTGTTTCGTGAAGCGGAGTTAATTGGAAAAAGCGGAATGCCTGTTGATGTGAAGGTAATGAGCTACTTCTATGACCACCCAATCACCCTGCTCCTGTACGAATACGGAAAATTTTCACTTATATTTTTGCTGTTTGTATTCGGGATATTGTTTGCTATCCTTTACAGGACTTCAAAAAAGCAGGATACAGAGGTTGGCAAACTTCTAACCAATACCGTGCTGTTGATTTATATTTTACGAATTGTTTTCACTGCCTTATCCGACATTGGGGTTCTTCCGAACTTCTTTATGTGCGTCCCCTTCGTTGTAACAGGAGGAATGTTCATTATTTACGATATGGCACTTGTTGGAATTATCCTATCAGTAAACCGCAATGAGAGCATTGCAAAGGATTGGATTAAATTAAAAAGCAAGTGTAACGCTGCTAAAAACGGAGGTCAACTATGAAAAAATTCTTATGTGCTATTCTATTCTTGACGATGGTAATCAGTCTCTCCGCCTGCGGCGGTAAAGGCGTTTCGACACTTGTGAAGCATTATGGTCAGGAAAAGGTCGATGAAATGGAAATCGAGTGTACCGATGAAACACAGCTAAAGGTCGCAAATGACCTCATAGCAGAAGCAAAGGATATTATGTCTTACTGCGGGTCAGGAGACGGTACGAATAAAGAGGACTGCGGTGCGTTAGAAAGATACTATTTCTTTGATGATAAGGCGGTTCGGGCAGATGTTTCGATAGAACTTGTAACCACCAAACAGGAAAATGGGAAGGGATATATCTGGGTGAAATATTCAGCCGATTATTACGATAAGGATGATACTCTCATTTCTGGTAACGGAGAAGCATATTCACGTTGGGATATTGAACAGTTAGATGGAAAATGGACGGTAACGTTAATTGACGAAATACCGTAAGGATTGGTGAGTGTATGCAGAAACAAGCCGAATGGATATTATGTCCTGTTTGTGGCAACAAAACCCGTGACAGAACAAGATA
>OMUY01000015.1 GCA_900314355.1 uncultured Eubacteriales bacterium
TCCCGAAAAAGCAGGGCAAGAGCGAACTTGCCGCAGCGGTGGCGCTTTATCTTCTGTGCATGGACTTTGAACCGAGTGCGGAGGTGTATGGCTGCGCTGCCGACCGCAACCAGGCCAAGATCGTATTCAATGTTGCGGCGGATATGGTTAAAAAATCGCCGAAATTGCGGAAACTGATCAAAGTCAAGGACAGTACCAAAGAAATGGAGGTTCTCCGGGACGGTAGCAGGTACCAGGCACTTTCGGCGGATGTGGCCAACAAGCACGGCTTCAACACCCACGGGGTTATTTTCGATGAGCTGCACACACAGCCAAACCGGAAATTATTTGATGTAATGACAAAGGGCAGCGGTGATGCCAGGATGCAGCCGCTATATTTTCTGATCACCACAGCCGGGAACGACACAAACTCCATCTGCTATGAGATCCACCAGAAGGCAAAGGACATCATCGAAGGCAGAAAGATCGATCCTACCTTCTATCCCGTCATATACGGGGCCGATGGGGAGGATGACTGGACTGATCCTAAGGTGTGGATGAAAGCCAATCCGTCCCTGGGCATTACGGTCGGGATCGACAAGGTGGAAACTGCCTGCGAGGAGGCAAAGGATAATCCCGCCGATGAGAATACCTTCCGGCAGCTCAGGCTGAACCAGTGGGTCAAGCAGTCTGTGCGGTGGATGCCGATGGACAAATGGGATGCCTGCGCATTTTCGGTAAACGAGGAGGATCTGGAAGGGCGTGTCTGCTATGGCGGCCTTGACCTTTCAAGCACCACGGATATCACGGCATTCGTCCTGGTGTTCCCACCGGAGGATGAGGAGGATAAATACAGCATCCTGCCGTACTTCTGGGTGCCGGAGGATACGCTGGAGCTGCGAGTCAGGCGCGACCATGTTCCATATGATGTCTGGGAGAAACAGGGGTACCTCATGACCACGGAAGGAAATGTGGTGCATTACGGATATATCGAAAAGTTCATCGAGAACCTCGGTGAGCACTTCAACATCCGTGAGATCGCTTTTGACCGATGGGGCGCGGTACAGATGGTGCAGAACCTTGAGGACATGGGCTTTACGGTCGTGCCGTTCGGCCAGGGCTTTAAGGATATGTCTCCGCCGACCAAGGAATTGATGAAACTGACATTGGAGAAACGGATCGCACACGGCGGCCATCCGCTTCTTCGATGGATGATGGATAACATCTATATCCGCCAGGATCCGGCGGGCAACATCAAGGCGGATAAGGAAAAATCCACAGAAAAGATCGATGGCGCAATTGCCACCATCATGGGACTGGACAGAGCAATCCGATGCGGAAATGTCAACAGCGAGTCTGTATATGACAACAGAGGATTGCTCGTATTTTAGAGAAGGAGCGTGATGAAGATGAATTTATTCAGCGGACTGTTTAAATCGAGAGACAAGCCTCAGAACAGAACTGCCGGAAGCGCATACAGTTTCTTTATGGGAGGGACTTCATCCGGTAAGCGTGTCAATGAACGCTCTGCGATGCAGATGACAGCGGTGTATTCCTGCGTCCGTATATTATCGGAGGCAATCGCAAGTCTGCCGCTTCATGTTTATGAAGTGAGGGACGAGGGCACAGCGAAAGCGGTGGAGCATCCCCTGTATAAGATACTGCATGATGAGCCGAATCCGGAAATGACATCCTTTGTATTCCGGGAAACGCTCATGACGCATCTGCTCTTGTGGGGCAATGCCTATGCACAGATCATCAGAAACGGTAAAAGCGAGATAATCGCCCTTTACCCACTGATGCCGGACAGAATGACAGTTGACCGTGACAGTGACGGGCAGCTTTATTATGAATACCGCACCAGTCAGGATGATGCGCCGATCAATAAACAGTCTTCCGTAAAGTTGACACCGAATGATGTGCTGCATATTCCGGGGTTGGGGTTTGATGGTCTGGTGGGCTACTCCCCCATTGCAATGGCTAAAAACGCCATCGGACTTGCTATCGCAACAGAGGAATACGGCAGTAAATTCTTTGCAAATGGTGCAGCACCAAGTGGAGTTCTGGAACATCCCGGCACACTCAAAGATCCTGCCCGTATCCGTGACAGCTGGCAACAGACCTTCGGCGGCTCTCATAACAGCAACAAGGTAGCAGTCCTCGAAGAGGGCATGAAATATACTCCTATCTCCATATCACCGGAACAGGCGCAGTTTTTGGAAACGCGGAAGTTCCAGATCAATGAAATTGCTCGAATTTTCAGAGTACCTCCCCACATGGTCGGAGACCTTGAAAAGTCGAGCTTTTCTAATATTGAGCAGCAGTCACTTGAGTTCGTGAAATATACGCTGGATCCGTGGGTCGCAAGATGGGAACAGTCTATTGTCAGACGCCTTTTTACGGACGATGAGAAGAAACGTTACTATGTGAAATTCAATGTAGACGGTCTTCTCAGGGGCGATTACCAGAGCCGCATGAACGGATATGCTACGGCAAGACAGAACGGCTGGATGAGCGCTAATGACATCCGGGAACTGGAAAACCTTGACCGTATTCCTGCCGAGGAAGGCGGCGATTTATACCTTATCAACGGCAATATGCTCCCTCTGAAAAGAGCGGGAGCTTTTGCAGATACAAGTGAACCTATGAAGGAGGAATCAACCGATGAAGAACAAACCGAAGAAGTTCTGGGTTTGGAAGAATCAGACGGAAAGCGAAGACTCACAAGAGGCTCGTGAACTGGAACTGTATGGAACCATTGCGGAGGAGAGTTGGTTCGATGATGATATTACTCCCGCTATGTTCCGTGAGGAACTGTTCGCAGGCAGCGGGCCTATTACCGTGTGGATCAACTCACCCGGCGGAGATTGCATCGCTGCAAGTCAGATTTATACCATGCTTATGGACTACAAGGATGATGTGACCGTAAAGATCGATGGTGTTGCAGCATCTGCGGCTTCTGTCATTGCAATGGCAGGCACTGAAGTGCTGATGGCACCTACCGCACTTATGATGATCCATAATCCTGCAACACTGGCATACGGCGATTATACCGATATGCAGAAAGCAATCGAAATGCTGGACGAGGTCAAAGAGAGTATTATCAATGCTTATGAAATCAAGACCAGTCAGTCGAGGGCAAAGCTGTCACACCTTATGGACAGCGAAACCTGGATGAATGCAAAGAAAGCTGTGGAACTGGGCTTCGCAGACGGCATTCTTGAGGATGAAAAGTCTGTAACGGATATTCCGGCTTATGCGTTCTCCGGGAAAGCGGCGGAGGCAGCGCTGCTTAATAAAATCACTGCCAAAGCAAAGACTGCACCAAAGGCGGAAATGGAATCCGCGTCCGAAGTGCAGGAAGAAATCTGCGGCCGTTCCGTTGATATGCTCAAGGAACAGCTGAATACTATCAAAAACTTTATTTAACGGAGGTAAAAGACAATGACTATTATCGAAATGCGTGAAAAGAGAGCAAAGCTGTGGGCTACGATGGAGGGATTCCTCGATACCCACAGGAACGACAAGGGTGTCCTCTCCGCAGAGGACGATGCAACTTACAGTTCGATGGAGAAAGACCTCTCCGACCTCACCAATGAGATCAAGCGTATGGAGCGCAGAGATGCTATCGAGGCTGAACTGAATAAGCCTGTAGACAGACCGCTTACGCAGAAGCCCGAGAAGCATGAGCCTGAGAAGGCCGGACGTGCATCAAACGCCTACAAGGAAGATTTCGGCAGACATCTTCGCGGTAAGAATCTCATCCACAATGTGCTTTCTGAAAGCACAGATGAAGAGGGCGGTTATCTTGTGCCGGAGGAATTCGAACAGCAGATCGTCAGAGGGCTTGACGAGGCTAATGTGATCCGTTCTATCGCAAAGGTCATCACTACCCATCATGATAGAAAGATTCCTGTCGCACTCGGACATTCTGCTGCGACCTGGACTGCGGAGAACGCGCCTTTCACTGAGATGAATCCGACCTTCGGTCAGAAGAAAATCGACTCTTTCAAGCTGACAGATTTGATCCGTGTCAGCGTGGAGCTTCTGCAGGATTCCGAGTTTGATCTGGAGGACTATATCGCTGCAGAATTTGCCAGGGCCTTCGGTATTGCCGAAGAGCAGGCTTTCTGCGTGGGTACCGGAAACGGACAGCCCACAGGTATTTTTACCAAGGAGGGCGGTAGTGTCGGTGTAACAGCGGCAAGTGCAACAGCAATCACTGTTGACGAGGTGCTTTCTCTTATATATGCGCTTAAGTCTCCTTATCGCAGAAATGCAAAGTTCCTTATGAACGATGCGACTGTAGCACTGCTCCGTAAGTTGAAGGACAGCAACGGCGCATACCTGTGGCAGCCTTCCGTACAGGCAGGTTAGCCTGATAAGCTGCTCGGCTATGATATCTACACCTCTCCGTATGTTCCTACTGTTGCAGCGGGTGCATATGCTATCGCATTCGGTGACTTCCAGAACTACTGGATCGGTGACCGTGCAGGCAGAACTGTACAGCGTCTGAACGAGCTTTACGCTACTAACGGTCAGATTGGCTATGTGGCAACCGAGCGTGTGGACGGCAAGGTCATCCTGCCGGAGGGTATCCAGCTCCTTCAGATGAAGAAGGGCTCCTGATCGTAACATTTAACCGGGCGGCAGTGCCATGTGGTGCTGCCGCCTTTTCAAGGAGGATCTGAACATGGTAACGCTTGAAGAAATGAAAAGCTATCTGCGCATTGATTTCTCCGAGGAGGATGCACTGGTAGAGCAGTTCATATCCTCCGCTGAAAGTCTGTGTATGGATATTGCGAGGATTGCGGATGCGGAGCAATTTTATGAGCAGCCGGTTGCAAAAATCGCTGTCATGTATGCTGTGGCATATCTGTATGAGCATCGTGAGGAGGCAGACCATCATGAACTGACGCTTACGCTCCGTGCCATGCTGTTTGGCATCCGGAAAGGAGAATTTTTCTGATGGATATTGCGGCAATGAATGTCCGTGTGACCATTCAGAAGAACACTGTGGTCACGGATAAGTACGGAAACCATAAAAACACATGGGCAGATCACTTTTCCTGCTATGCCACCATCAGCGGCGAGACCGGGCAGGAGCAGGCGGTCGTGGGAGAAACGGTGGAGCATACGGATATGAATGTCACGGTGCGATACTGCAATGAGACAGCTGCCGTCACTTCCACAGGCTTTCGTCTTCTCTTCCGGAATGAAGCCTACGACATCCTCGGCATCGACCATCTGAACTTCAAGAAGCATGGCATCAAATTCCGGTGCCGGAAAGTGAGGAAATGATGGCAGGAACAACGATACCCATCGATAAGATTGCCGATACCATCTCGGAGATGCTGACCGACTATGCGGATATGGCATCGGATGAGATGAAAAAGGCTGTCAAAGATGCCGGGAATACGGTGAAGAAAGCCATCGGCGAGGGCGCTCCCGTAAAGACCGGGAAATATGCGAAAAGCTGGTCGGTGAAAAATACGAAGGAAAACGCACACGCTCTGGAAGTGACGGTGTATTCCAGGAACCGCTATCAGCTGGCACATCTTCTGGAACACGGCCACGCCAAGCGGAACGGCGGCAGGACAAGGGCGATACCGCATATCGCTCCTGCCGAGCAGCAAGGCATCGAACAGCTGGAGCGTGAGATTACAAGGAGGCTGCAGAATGGATAAGCTGCTGAAACTAATATCGGAGATGGATATCCCTTCTGCCTATGATCATTTTGCAGAGGGTGAATCACCGTCTCCGCCTTTTATCACCTACCTCTGTCCGGGGAGCGATAACTTTCCGGCGGATGGACGGGTGTATTTCAAAGTCGATGAAGTCCATATCGAACTGTATACGGATGAAAAGGACCCGTCCGTAGAAGGCAAGGTCGAAGCCGTGCTTGACGAGCATGGTATTTTTTATGACAAGACCGAGGTATGGATCGATACCGAGAAACTCTATGAGGTCCTGTATTCATTTGAACTGGAGGGTTAAATCATGGCGAATAAAGTCAAATACAATTTAAAAAATGTGCATGCCGCCATTCTTACGGAAACAGTTAATAACGGTGTCAGCACATTTTCCTACGGTACACCGAAGGCAATTCCCGGCGCTGTAAGCATCAGCCTGGATGCGGAAGGAGAATCTTCTCCGTTCTATGCGGACGGTATCGTCTATTTCCGATCGGTGACCAACAACGGTTATTCCGGTGACCTTGAGATGGCACTTGTGCCGGAGTGGTTCCGCACCGATGTGCTGCAGGAGGCGCTGGACGGCAAGGGCGTACTCATCGAGAAGAGTACCAATGCAGAGAGCGTGAAGTTCGCACTGCTCTTTGAATTCGATGGTGATGTGAACTGCATCCGTCACGTCCTCTATAACTGTACCTCCTCCCGTCCGTCCATCGAGTCGGAAACCAAGGAGGACACCATCGAACCTGGTACGGAGAAGCTGTCCATTACGGCTGATCCGAGAGCGGACGGTCTTGTAAAGGCGCGTACCGGAGATACCACGGATAAGACTGCCTATGATAACTGGTATAAGTCCGTGTATCTGCCGACCGCTGCGACTGCTACGAAATAAGGAGGGCTGACAGATGATTGAACGCACGATTGAGATTTCCGGCAAGCAGGTGCCGTTCCGTTCTTCGGCAACGGTACCCCGCCTCTACCGGGCAAAGTTTAAAAGAGACATCTTCAAGGATCTGACGAAGCTGGAAAAGTCCTACTCCAAGCGCACAGAAGAAGGCGATGAGCTTCAAATCGAAGACTTGGAGATCTTCGAGAATGTGGCATATATCATGGCCTATCATGCTGATCCGTCCATTCCGAAGACCATTGACGAGTGGCTCGACCAGTTTGACATGTTCTCCATCTACCAGGTGCTTCCGCAGATCCTTGAACTGTGGGGCGATAACCTCATGACAGATGTACAGGCAAAAAAAGGACTGGCAGAAGTGAGCGGGAAATGACCACGCCGCTGTTCCTTCTGCGCTGCACGGAGGTCGGGATCTCCATTGCGGATCTCGACCTTCTTTCTATCGGGCTTGTTCTCGATATCTGGACGGAAAAGTCCAATGACGGCGTGAAGTATCGGCGCATAGCCGACCAGAGCGATTTTGACAAATTCTAAGCTGCGAGGGAGGTGATCAGATGGCAGGCAGCAGGATAAAGGGTATCACAGTTGAGATCGGCGGCGATACCACAGGTCTGGACAAAGCGTTAAAAGGTGTCAATTCCACCATTAAAAGCACCCAGTCACAGCTGAAGGATATTAATAAACTGCTGAAGCTGGACCCTACCAATACGGAACTGCTCTCGCAGAAACAGGCGGTCTTAAAGGAAAAGATCGGTGCGACCAAGGAGAAACTGGATGCCTTAAAAACTGCCCAGGAGCAGGCGAAACAGCAGCTTGAGTCCGGGGATCTCGGAAAAGATAAATATGATGCCCTGCAGAGGGAGATCGTGGAGACCGAGCAGGAATTGAAAAACCTCATCCGGGAGGCTGCCGAGGCAAACGAGACCTTGAACAAGATCGATGCGGTCGGTAAGAAGTTCGAGGAAGTCGGCGGTAAGATGACCGCTGTAGGAAAAGATCTTACTACCCATGTAACACTCCCGCTTGTGGCGGTCGGCGCTGCCGGGGCTAAGAGTTTCGCTGAAGTCGATAAGACCATGCAGCTCACCAACAAGACGATGGGCAATACCGAGGAAGAGGCGGAACTTCTGAACAAAGCCATGAAGGAGGCTGCTGCCAATTCCACCTTCGGCATGAACGATGCCGCCACTGCGACATTGAACTTTGCCCGTGCCGGCCTGAATGCCGAGCAGGCGGCAGCTGCGCTTGCACCATCCATGAACCTCGCGGCAGGTGAAGGCGGCAACCTGGATACGGTGTCTGCCGGGCTTGTAGCAACGATCAACGGTTTCCACGGCAGCTTTGAGGATGCCGGAAAGTATGCGGATGTATTTGCTGCAGCCTGCAACAATTCCGCACTTGATGTGGACAGCCTGTCGAATGCCATGTCGGTGGCAGCGCCTATCTTTTCCGCAGCCGGATATTCCGTGAATGACGCAGCCCTTTACATGGGCGTGATGGCAAACAACGGTATCGAAGCGGATAAGGCGGCTAACTCATTAAAGACAGGTCTTGCCCGCCTGGTATCTCCCGCCAAGGAAGGTGCGGAGAAGATGGCTGAACTTGGCATCTCCGTTACCAATGCGGACGGCACGATGAAGGACTCCGTGACCATCCAAAGAGAACTGCACGAGGCATTCGGACAACTCTCCGAGTCGGAACAGATCGCGGCTGCATCTGCCATCTTTGGTAAGAACCAGATGGCACCGTGGCTGGCGCTCATCAATACGGCTCCCGGTGATGTGGATGCACTAAACAATTCCCTTGAGAACTGTGCAGGCACCACAGAAGATATGGCGCAGGCCATGATGAGCGGTTTCGGCGGCTCTCTGGAAAAGCTGAAGAGTTCCATCGATGTCCTCATGACCTCCATCGGCGAGGCGCTTGCGCCGACCATCTCGAAAGTGACCGAGGTCATACAGAAACTGGTCGATAAGTTCAATGCCCTGACGCCTGCCCAGCAGGAGACCATTGTGAAGATCGGAATGGTGGTGGCGGCTATCGGTCCCGCACTTGTGGTATTCGGAAAACTTACCACGGGCATTGGGCAAGGACTGCAGGCATTCTCCAGTATCGGAAAAGGCATCCTGACCTTCGTAGGGAATGCGCAGGCCGGAGTCGGGGTCGCAGGATCTCTTGCCAAAGGTATGAGTGCTCTTTGGAGCGTCCTTATGGCAAATCCGATCATCCTTATCATCGCTGCAATTG
>OMUY01000041.1 GCA_900314355.1 uncultured Eubacteriales bacterium
TCCGCTTTATATTTTAGAATTTCAGTTTTCTAAACTTTCCCGGGGAAATGCCTTCGTTCTCCGAGAAAAAATAGATAAAATTGGACTCGCTGTTGAAGCCGATGTCATAGGCTATGGAGGCGATAGTCATATCTGTCTGCTGAAGAAGATATTTTGCTCTGTTCAGACGTGAAAGCAGAACGTAGTCGTAAGGAGAAACTCCTGTCTGCTGTTTGAATACTCTTGAAAAATGAGAAGAACTCATGCTTACTATTTCGGCGAGCTTGGAGACCGTAAGGTTTTCATTCAAATTTTCGGAAATATATTCTTTTACTTCCCGAATATCTTCTTCATAACTGCTTTCGCCTTTTGCTTTGGGACTCAAAGGGTTTAACAGCTCGGCAAACAGTTTATAAATATCAAGCGACATTCCTATTTCCGACGAGGGCTTTTCCTGGCGTATGCAGTCGAACAGACCAAACAGAAGATTTTTCACATGCTGAATATCTTTGCATTTTACAAGATTTCCGCTGTTTCTTTCGATCTCTTCAAACAGGTCAAAAGAATTTCCTCCGCTTATATGCACCCATATCGACTCAAGACTGTTGTCGGTATAGTATTCGTGCGGTTTGTAACAGTCGAGTATTACCGTATCGCCCGTTCGCGCCGTTATTGGGCTGCCGTCTTTTACAAAGGTAAATGTTCCGCTCAGAATGTGCGTGATTAAAAGACTGTCATAATTATCCCTGATAAGATGATAGCCTTTGACGCAGAAAAAATGACCGGCGCTTATAGGATAATAATAAAGCTTTTTCGCCGTTTGTGAAGGCGTGGAAAAATACACTTCGGATTTTTCGAGAACGCCTGTTTCTCTTGATTTCATTGCAACATCATACTTTATGGTAGAATTTCTAAAAAATCCGGCAGATTTTCTCAATTTTTTTTCTGATTTTTATTATATAATCAAATTAACAAAATGTCAATTTCCTTATAATGAGGTATGATATTAAGAAATTTTCAAAAGTAAAAGTTTGGGAAGATATTGTTGTAATTCCGACATACGAAATCGGCAAACCGGTTTACACCTTATTTATGTTTGACGACGGTCAATATCGAATTACCAACGGCGAAATCAGCGACGTCGGTATAAATAAGAACCAAATTAAATGGTATAAATGGGCAGTTGACGGAATAAAAAAAGAGAACGGCGCCATTGTTCCGAATATGGCGTTCATGCACGTTCCTCTGCCAGAATACAAAGAGCTGGACGGTAATTTTGAGATAGGTATGAGACAGGAAAACAGTTGTACGGCGAGAGAAAACGACGGATTTTTTAATGTCTTCAAAGAAAACGGCGGCACGCATGTTTTCTCAGGTCATGACCATAACAATAATTTTGTCGCCGATTATGAGGGAGTCAAGCTGTGCTATATGACAAAAAGCTCATATAACTGCTATTTCTCATCAAAAACTCTTGGAGGAACAGTCCTGACTCTTGACAAAAACAACAAGATTGGCACAGACATTAAATCTTTTTAATTAATCGGAGGACGATTTATGAAAACATATGCGACCTATTTCCGGAACGATGAAAAAGAGCCGCTTCGCTACGGCGAAATCAATTTGATAAATCCGCCGCGTCAAAGGCTAAGAAATGAGGAAAAAAAGACGGGAATCGAAGCAGTTCCCGTATTCTGCGGATTTTGCGGAACGGATTACGAGCTGATGAAGATGGGAAGAGAGAAAAAACTCACGCCGAAATTTCCCGACGGCGAAAAAAGACTAATAAACGGGCATGAAGGAGTCGTGTGGGTGCCTTCCGAAAACCGCTTCGCAATAGTTTTGATACGCGGCGGCGACAGCTGTGATCCTACCCGATTTACCGAGGACGAAACATATTTTGAATACGGGTGCGACGGCGCCGACGGTATTTTCTGCGACAAGGGCTTTTTTAACCCCGATATGCTATTGCACCTGCCGGGTAAATATGACAAACTAAAAAAACTTCCATTGTCGCTCGCCAAAAAATTGGTATTTTCCGATCCTTACGCTTGCGCGGTATTCCAGTATGAACGCATGTGTGATATAGGCGAGGCGCAGAATTTCCGTGTTGAACTCTCAAAACGAAAGTGTGATGAAAAAACCGCGAGAAAATATGCCGTAAAAAGGACTTTTGATCGTACGGTAATATTCGGTTTAGGCACGACGGGGCTTTTTATAGGCGACCAGATACGCTCAAATCAGAAAGACGCAAAAATTCTTTTTGTCGGAAGGAGCGAAGAAAACAGCAAAAAGGCGTTGTTTGTGAAAAATGAGCTTGGCTGCGACTATCTTTCTTCGGGCGGTATGAACGAAGAAGAAACAGCCGCCGCAATAACAGAAAGAATCGGCGGAACGGCAAGCGTCTTTGTCGGCACAAGCGGAACGGATGTTGAACACCGCATAGCGTTTGAACAAAAAGTTTTGGGCTGCAACGGAATATACAACAGTTTTTCCTTAGGTCCCAAAGTCACATTTGACACCATGCCGTTCGGCTTTAAAAATCAGGTGATTTTGGCGTCAATCAATTTTACGCAAAAGCACATGGAAACGGCTATCGAACTATTGTGCAAAAGCAAGTTTGACCGACTTGTCGAACTCATTGACAAAGACGAATTTATAAATAATCCAATAGACTTTTACGAAAATAAAATTTATTCCAAAGGCGCGCCGTTAAAAACGGCGGTCATATGGAACGATAAATACATTGACTCGGAGGCATAAAATTGAAAGCGGTACAAATTACAAAACCCGGTGAAATAAAAATTATCGAGAAAGACGCACCAAAAGCAAAAGACGGTGAAGCGCTTTTAAAAGTGCTTTACTGCGGAATATGCGGCGCAGATGTTGCTTCATATACAGGCAACCAGCCGTTTACCACATATCCCAGAATACCGGGACATGAATTTTCGGCGCAGATTTTAGAAATTCCGGATAATGACAAGGGACTGAAAACAGGAGATATTGTAACTTGCAATCCTTATTTCAACTGCGGCAAATGCTATGCCTGCAAGCGGGGCATCGTGAACGCCTGCTATGACAATCAGACTATGGGCGTTCAGCGTGACGGCAGTTTTCAGGAATATATAACAATGCCGATTGAAAGAATAATTGACGGTAAAGGTTTATCCGCAAAAGAACTTGCTCTTATCGAACCGTTTTCAATCAGCTGCCACGCGCTTTCAAGAGCCGATATTAAAAAAGGCGATAAAATGCTTATTATGGGATCAGGTCCCATCGGGCTTTTCGCTGTTATGCGCGCCAAAGCTCTCGGCGCAAAAGTTTTGATTGCAGATATGCTTGAATGCCGTCTTGAGCTTGCCAAGGAATTCGGAGCCGACCGTATTGTAAATGTCAAACAGAATAATTTGCATGAAGAATGTTTAAAATTTACGGACGGCAACGGATTCGACGTCTGCGTTGAGGCCTGCGGCGCACCCGAGACGTTCCTTTCATGTTTGAATGAAGCGGCGCACGGCGCAAATGTTATTTTAATCGGCAACGGCAAAAGGGAAACCACTTTCGTCCATTCCATTATTTTGAAAAAAGAGCTGAATATTTTCGGAAGCCGCAATTCTTTTACAAAAGATTTTGAAACACTTATAGACCTTGTAAAAAACGGACAAGCGGATATACTTAAAATTGTCAGCGGCGTATATGAAAAGGAAAAAGCAAAAGACGCTTTTGAAGCTCTTGTCCATAATGACGGCACGCTGGCTAAAATTTTGATAAAATTCGGCGGGGAAATATGAAAGAAAAAATTATTCAATTCGGAACAGGCAATTTTTTAAGAGGATTTGCCGATTATTTCATCGATTCTCTGAATAAACAAGGATTGTACGACGGCAAAACAGTTATCGTATCGCCAACGGATTCCGAAAATGTAAAAAAAATAAACGAACAGAACGGAAAATATCATCTGATTTTAAGAGGAATAGAAAACGGGCGCGAAATATGCGAAATGACCGAAATAAATTCCGTTTCCCGCGCAGTAAATCCATACCGTGATTTCCGGGCTTTTTTGTCGCTTGCCGAAAATCCCGACATGCGATTTATCATCAGCAATACCACCGAAGCTGGCATATGTTTTGACGATTCCTGCTCATTTGACGACAAGCCTGCGTCTTCTTTTCCCGGCAAGCTGACTCAGTTAATGTATAAGCGCTATCAAAAAGGTCTTGAAGGCTTTGTGATTTTAGCCTGCGAATTAATTGACGATAACGGCAGAAAACTTAAAGATTGCGTTTTGCAATACGCAGAGAAATGGGGACTCGGAGAGAATTTCAAAAACTGGATAAAAGAGAAAAACCGCTTTTGCAATACTCTTGTCGACCGCATTGTCACGGGATATCCCAAAGACGAGGCGGAAGAAATATTCAAAAAATCGGGCTTCCGCGATATGCTTCTTGACACAGCCGAGCCTTATAATCTCTGGGTTATCGAAGGCGATTACGAACAAGAGCTTCCGCTAAAAAAAGGCGGATTCAATGTGATTTGGACAGATGACGTTTCACCTTATAAAAAGATGAAAGTCCGCATTCTCAACGGTTCGCATACTTCGCTTGTTTTCCCGTCCCTTCTCTGCGGCGTGGAAACAGTCGGCGATAGTCTTAAAGACAGTCTGCTCAACGACTATCTTCACGCCTGCCTTTTTGACTGTATTCTGCCGACCTTGGGCGTGAATACGGAAAATATGAAGTTCGCTTCTTCGGTGCTTGAACGTTTCGCCAATCCTTACATCAGACACCTTTGGCGGTCTATTTCGCTGAATTCCGTGAGCAAATTTACCGTAAGAGTTCTGCCCGCAATAAAAGATTATTATCAGAAAAATGAAAATTTGCCAAAGGTTCTTGTTTTCTCTCTTTCATGTCTGATAAAATATTACAAAGATTATGAACCGAATGACAGCAAAGCGGTTGTTGATTATATTAAAACGCACGATACCGGCGAAATTTTAAAAAAGGCCGCTTTATGGGGCGAGGATTTGAGTTTTATGACGGAAATTGTAAATGAAAGTCTTGCCGAAATCAATAAGGACGGAATTAGAGAGGCGGTTAAATGGAGTATGTCCTGATAAATGAAAACGACAATGTTAAAGTCAGCCTTTCCGACGGTCATAAATACGCTTACAGGGATATAAAAAAAGGAGAGCCTGTAATAAAATACGGCTTTCCGATCGGATTTGCCCTGCGGAATATAAAATCGGGCGAAATGGTTCATACCGATAATCTGAAAACATATCTTTCAGGCGTGAAAAATTACGCGTATAATCCCGAATTTAAGCCTTTGAAAAAAACTTCTCCGGCAGTTATCAACGCTTTCAAACGAAAAAACGGAAACGTAGGAATAAGAAACGAAATATGGATTGTCTCAACCGTCGGCTGCGTGAACGGCGTTGCGAAAACGATTGCCGAAAAAACGGGTGCGTTCTGTTTTACGCATCCTTACGGATGCAGCCAGCTTGGCGACGATTTATCAATTACCCGAAAAATCCTCTCGGGGCTTATAAAAAATCCCAATGCCGGCGGCGTTTTGGTCATAGGTCTCGGATGCGAAAATAACGGCGTTGAAGAGATGAAAAAGGTTCTCGGCGACTATGATAAAGAAAGAATCCGCTTTTTAAAATGTCAGGAATGCGGCGATGAAATCAGTGAGGGTGTAAAAATAATATCAGAGCTTGAAAAAATCACGGCGGAAGACAAGCGCGTTCAGGTTCCGATATCAAATCTCAGGCTCGGACTGAAATGCGGAGGAAGCGACGGACTCTCAGGTATTACGGCAAACCCTCTCTGCGGAAAAATCACGGACAGATTGACATCAATGGGCGGCTCGGCCGTTTTGACCGAAGTACCTGAGATGTTCGGCGCAGAAATGATTTTATTCAGGCGCTGTGTCGATAAATCGGTTTATGAAAAAGCCGTAAATATGATAAATAATTTCAAGCGGTATTTTATCGCCCGGGGTCAGTCTATAAGCGAAAATCCTTCTCCCGGAAACAGAGAAGGCGGCATTACAACTCTTGAGGAAAAATCCCTCGGCTGCGTGCAGAAAGGCGGTTCTTCTCCCATAACTGCCGTTCTCGATTACGGCGATACGGCGAAAGAGCCCGGTCTCAACCTTCTGAACGGTCCGGGAAACGACATTGTGGCAGCGACAAATCTGACGGCTGCCGGCTGTCAGCTTATTTTATTTACGACAGGCAGAGGAACGCCGCTCGGATCTGCTGTTCCGACCGTAAAAATCGCTACAAATTCCGCGCTTGCCCGAAAAAAACAAAACTGGATAGATTTTGACGCCGAGTCGCAGAACGAAGAGGAGCTTTTTGACCTTCTGATAAAAACGGCGGACGGACAGCAAACTAAAAACGAGAAAAACAACTTCAGGGAAATTGCAATTTTTAAGGACGGCGTCACATTATGATCATAGACTGCCACGCGCATTTGTGGAAAAATCAACACGGAAAAGTTCAGGGCAGAGATGTTTTCTCTGTCGGAGGCGGAAAAAGCGATTTCGGCGGTGAAGTTCGTCAAATGATGCCGCCCTATATGGTAAACGGCGAAAATACCGCGGAAATGTTAATCTCGAATATGGACTATGCGGGAGTCGGCGGCGCTGTCATCACTCAGGAAGAAATTGACGGCAATCAGGACGGGTACCTTTTAACGGTAAAGAAAAAATACCCCAACAGGCTGAAAATCTGCTCGCTCTATGAAGAAAACAAACCGTTTTCCCTCGACGGCTTCGACGGGGTAAAAATATGCGCCGGCCGATTGCCGACGGAGGATTTGACGAAGCACTGCAAGGTATTTGAGAAAGCGGACAAAGAACATAAGTTTATATCAATAGAACTCGCGGACGGCGACAGACAAACCGGCTCGCTGTTGGAGATAATACGGCAGTATCCCGATTTGCGGTTTTCTGTCGGTCATTTCGGAATGGTGACGCGCGTCGGCTGGAAAGAGCAGATAAAGCTTGCGAGAAACAAAAACGTCCGTATTGAAAGCGGCGGCATAACATGGCTGTTCAACAGCGAATTTTACCCATATCCGTCGGCTGTCAAAGCGATAAAAGAAGCCGCCGGAATATGCGGTTTTGAAAAGCTGATGTGGGGAAGCGACTATCCGCGTACTATGACGGAAATAACGTACAAAATGAGTTTTGATTTTGTATTAAAATCAAAAGAGCTGACCGAAGCGGAAAAGAAAGCTTTTCTCTTTGAAAATGCGAAAGAATTTTACGGGTTTACTGATTTGACGAAATGCAATAAAATAAAGAATATGCTGGAGGACTGAAAATGACCACCGTTTACGCCCGTGATTTCGCAATTAAGCCCGATACGGACGTCACCGAAAAGCTTGCCGCGCTTATATCAAGGCTGAAAACCACAGAAGGAGAAAAGACTGTAATCTTTGAAAAAGGCGTTTATTACATTGACGGTGAAAAATGCGAAAAGCATATGCTTTATATCACAAATACGGTCGGCGACAAAGAACTTTCTTCCGACGAAACGCCGCATCTGAACGCCGTTCCGTTTTATTTCGGCGAAATTAACGACATGAACTTTGACGGCGGAGACTCCGTATTCGTCATTGACGGAATAGTTACAAACGTCGCGATTGAAAACTGTATAAATATCACGCTGAAAAATCTTGAAATCCGGCACAAGCATCCGGATATGCATGAACTTAGAGTGATGAGTAAAACTCTTTTCAGCGTTGATTTTGAAATTGACCGAGACAGTCTATTTGAATCAGAAAACGGTAAACTTTGTTTTTACGGCAAAGACTATCGCGTTTTAGCCGATGAAGGCGCTTTGAAAGCTCATTGGATAGGACTAATCAGAGAAAAAACGCCAAATAAAATCATTCGTACTTCGCATCCTCTTATTTGCGCCTTAAAGTCGCGTGACCTCGGCAGCAGAAAAATCTGCGTATATTATCCTAATACTTTTCGATTTAAAACGGGCGACCGCTTTTATCTTTTTGACGTCCGCCGCCAATTTGCCGGAATTTTTATTAACAAAAGCAAAAACGTAACGCTTGAAAACATAAAACAGAGATTTAATTATTCTCTCGCCCTTGCGGCGCAGGATACCGAAAATATCACGGTTGAAAATATAAGCTTTTCGCCCGAAAAGGATTCCGCGAGAAAAATGGCGTCTGTCGCCGATTTCATACAGCTCTGTATGTGCCGTGGAAAGATTGTTATTAAAGACAGTTATTTTGAGGGCTCCGGCGACGATCTTCTGAATGTTCACGGAATACATTTTAAAATCACTGACATTGAAGGAAAAAATATAACCGTTCGTTTCATGCATCCGCAGACTCACGGCTTTAATCCGTTAAGATCGGGCGATACGATAGCCTACATCAATCCGGAAACGCTTCTGGAGGAGGGCTCGGCGGAAATTGAAAAATCGGAGTTATTGAATGAATACGAGATCAGACTGTCGGTAAGCAGTACGAAAAACGCGGTTGTCGGCAAAGTTATTGAAGATATAACCGCCTGTCCCGATCTTGAATTTACGGGCAGCATCTCTTCAAAAATAATCACAAGAGGACTTCTTATTACCACAAGAGGAAAAGTAAACGTTGAAGGCAACCGCTTTTTGAGCTCGTCTATGAGCGGCGTCCTTCTTTCGGATGACGCAAAAAGCTGGTATGAAAGCGGTATGTGCCAAGATGTCGCGATTAAAAATAACATATTCGATTACTGCGGCAAAACGCCTATTCTCATCAAACCGGAAAACAGCCGTTATGATGGCGCTGTTCATAAGAACGTCAAAATTTGCGGCAACACATTCAGAAATTACCGCGGCGCCTGTATTAAAATAAAAAATTCCGATAATATCATTATCCGGGACAATAAATTCGACCGCTCAAAATCAATCAGGATGAAAAACTGCAATAATATAATCAGAGAGTAAACAACCACAGAAAAACATACGCGGAATTTTCAGCAAAAACATCAGGGAGAAAAATGGAATACAGAAATTTACAACTTTCATACAGCTCTGTGACAGGAGATTACGAAATCAAATACAACGGCTTTTCGTGGATAAGCGACGGCAGGCGTCCTTATATTATTATACGAAAAAAGGTAGGCGGCAAATATATCCGCACTTTCCGGCTGCTTTCGAGCGCGCTTGACAAAAAGGTCGAAAAAAGCGATAACCGCATTGTGTGCCGATATAAAAACTACATCGCGTTCGGGAAAAAACTGCCCTTTTCGCTTATTTGCACTGCTGAAATTACGGGAGAAAATACGGTTGAATTTTCTGTCAAGGCAGAAAACGAAACGGGCTATGATATTCAGGCGGTGTATTTTCCTGCTCCGTTCAATTCAAAAGCGAAAGGGAAGAAATCTTACCATGTTGACTCGATGCGTCAGGGCTTTTTAATGCCGGACGGATACAGGGAGAATTTTTTGTCAACTTTCGGATTTGCGCATTATCTGCGAAAAATAAACACGGGCGACTGTTATATGCCTGTTTGGGGCAGAGTGTGCGACGGTCATACTTTTACGGCTGTTGTCGAAACGCCTTTTGACGCATGTATGTTCTCATCATTCGGACGTCATAAAGCTTTCGTCAATTCCGTTCATTGGATGTCCTCTCTCGGCAAACTTTCTTACGAAAGAAAAATCAAATTTATTTTTCATGAAAAAAGCGACTATAACACTGTGGCGAAAGATTACCGCGCGTATCTTAAAGAAACCGGACAGTTCGTTTCAATAGATGATAAAATAGAGAAAAACAAAAACATTGAAAAGCTTATCGGCTGCCCGGTTCTGCATCATAAAATTTATTCAAAAATCAACGAAAAGTCAAAATTTTACGATGAGAACGGCACGAATGAAATTTTGTACGCCACATTTTACGAGCGTGCCGAACAAATGAAACATTTGAAAGAAATGGGGCTCCAAAAACTGTATATCCACACCGACGGCTGGGGAAAGGACGGTTACGACAACAACCACCCATATATTCTTCCTCCCTGCGAAGCGGCAGGCGGATATGAGGGCTTAAAAGAGTTTTCAAAAGTAAGCCGTGATCTCGGCTACATCTTTGCTCTTCACGACCAGTACCGCGATTACTATTACTCATCGCCTGTTTTCGATATGGATAAGGCTGTTGAAAATATTGACGGCTCTCACCCCTATTGCTCGATATGGGACGGCGGCGAGCACACATTTCTCTGTTCTTCTCAGGCGCTTGAATTTGTCAAGAAAACTTATTCTGAGCTTGAAGAACACGGCGTTGACGTACAGGGAGCATACCTTGACGTCTTTTCTGTTATGAACGGGGATGAATGTTTTAATCCGAAACACAAAATTACAAGGGAGCAAAGCATCCGGTATCGTGCCGAATGTTTTGATTATCTGAACGACAAAGGATTTATTATGTCTTCGGAAGAGCCGGCGATGCAGCTAATCAATCATATTGCGCTTGTCCATCACGGGCCTTTTACTTTAAGACCGCAGGAAAACGGACAGGCGGTAGGTATTCCCGTACCTCTCGGCAATCTCGTGTTTCACGACTGTGTTATGGTTCCGTGGAATTGGTTTAATAACTGGGGAATTCCAAAAGGCGACAACGGCGACTTATACTGCGCCCTGCTTGCCGGTATGCCTTATATCAGCCCGTTCGGCACTGCAGTCAGAAAAATCGGAACAGACAGCCGCACGGCTGATACTGAACTAATGGACGATGAAAACCTTAAAAAAGAGATTAACCGCGTCATGCCGCTTGCCGCTCTGCAGGCGAAACTTTACAACAAAGAAATGGTAAAACACGAGTTCCTGGGAAATGTCCGCCGCCAGAGGGCGACCTATTCGGACGGCACAACGGTTACCGTTGATTTTGACAAAAACACCTATGAAATCTTAGAATGATTATGCCTGACCTTGAAAAAATAACGATTATTGATTTTTCAAGCTGAAAAATCCCGCCGGTATTTTACAGTCGGGAGGAACAAAATTCGCAACAGATGATTTTGAATGTTTTTTTTCGATTACGGCGGGCGTGAAACATCATATCGCCGTACGCGGCAAAACGGCATTTTCCGGGAAGTTCAGAGCGGCAAGCCCGTAACAATTACCTATAAGCATATACACCATGAATTGAAAACCTATTAATACACATATAATGAGGAAAATATTTAATATGAAAAAAGGGATGAAAATATTTTTAAGTGTATTGCTTGTTTTTGCAATAATAGGAGCGGCTGCCTCTTTGACCGCAACATTTTACGGCAAGAAATATGTCAGAGCCGAAGATACGGCGTTCTCCGTTTTGCAGATAACCGATGTTCATCTTCTTAACGATGAAAAAAAGGACGCAAAGGCATTTAAAACAATAACCGCTATGGTTGAAACAACAAAGCCGGATATGATAGTCGTAACCGGTGACGTCACAAGCGAAAAGGAAAATTATACGGCTTTCAAAACTTTCTGCGGTTTTATGGAAAAATTCCGTATTCCATGGGCGTTTACATTCGTCAATCACGAGGGACTTGATATAAAATATTCGCCGGATGAGGTTTTAGACCCCAAAAAGACTGCGGATAAAAAAACGCTCAGTGATTATCTTGAATCGCTTAAATACTGTATTTATGAACGTGGCGACGAAAATGTTGACGGAATGGGCAATTATTATTACACAGTCCGTGATGATAACGGCAAAGCCCTGACCTCTTTGATTTTTATGGATTCAAACAGTTATGATGAAAAAAACAACGGCTATGATCATTTTCACGATAATCAAATACAGTGGTATAAAAACACAATTAAAAAAATAGCAAAACAGGAAAACGGAGATGAAAGCAGAGTTTTGCCGTCACTCGCGTTTTTTCATATTCCCATGAAGGAATATATGACAGCTTATGACGAAGCGAAGGGTACGAAAAACCTGATTTACGGATTTCGTTTTCCGAATGAGGACGGTACTCCAGCGGTTGACGACGATATGTTTGAAACTATGCTTGAGCTCGGCTCTACAAAGGGTTGTTTCGTCGGTCATGACCACATGAACAACTATTCGGTAATTTACAAAGGCATAAGACTTACCTACGGTATTTCGTGCGACCATAATATTTATTTTGTTCCGTTCAGAGGCGGCACTCTTATAAATATAAAATATGACGGTTCATTTACGACTCAGCCGCTTATAAGGCACAGAGGACAAAATACCGTCACCGTTTGCGAGGAATACTGATATTCAGCCGTAAAATAATCTGAATTGTCATTTTCTTTTGCGCAAATTGGCATCGGTCGTTTTTACGTCGGAAAAAAACAGTGGATTTTTTCGGCGTACCGGGCAGATGAGGACGTTTTTGGAATATGAAATTATCGATTTTTTAAAACGATACATTTATTCGTTTATTTTTCCCCGATTAAGGTGGGGAATTTTTTTGACTTTAAACTTTAAAAATTATTTCAAATATAATATAATCTTAATTGCAATTAATTTTCAGAGGTAATTTTATGGACAGAGTTCAGGCCGAAAAAAGAGCGGAGTACCTTAGGAAAACGCTAAATCATCATATTTATCTTTATTATGTGAAAAACACTAACGAAATTTCGGATTATGAATACGATATGATGATGAGGGAACTTAAATCAATTGAGGACGAATACCCCGATTTGGCGACGCCCGATTCACCGACCGCAAGAGTCGGAGGAAAGGCGGAAAGCACTTTTTCGCCTGTCGTTCATGAGGTCAGGATGGAATCTCTTCAGGACGCTTTTTCGTATGAAGAAATAAAAGATTTCGGGAACAGAGTGAAATCGGTTTTCCCCGATGCGAAATTCTGCGTCGAGCCCAAAATAGACGGTCTTTCCGTCTCGCTTGAATACAGGAACGGCGTTTTTGCAGTCGGTTCTACGAGAGGCGACGGCGATACCGGCGAGGATGTAACCGAAAACATAAGAACAATAAAAACAGTTCCGCTGTCGATTGAAGAAAAACTTCCTCTGCTTGAGGTCAGAGGCGAGTGCTATATGCCTCACTCTGTTTTTAATAAGCTTTGCGCCGAGATGGAAGAAAACGGACAGAAGACTTTTAAAAATCCGAGAAATGCCGCGGCCGGTTCATTGAGGCAGAAAAATCCGTCGGTCACGTCGTCGAGAATGCTTGATATTTTCGTCTTCAATGTTCAGCGGATAGAAGGCAAAAATCTCGTATCTCACAAGGAATCTCTCGACTACCTTAAATCGCTCGGCTTTCATACCATTCCTTATTACAATTTAGCGAATGACATAGACGAGGCGATAGAATATATAAAAAAAATAGGCGAAATGAGAAAAGATCTTCCGTTTGACATTGACGGCGCCGTAGTGAAGACTGATAATTTTTCTCAGAGAATCGCGCTCGGCTCTACGGCAAAGTTCCCGAAATGGGCTGTTGCGTTCAAATATCCGCCGGAGGAGAAAATATCTACTGTCAGAAATATAGAGGTCACCGTAGGAAGAACCGGAGTTCTTACGCCGACGGCAGTTTTTGACCCTGTTATTTTGGCAGGCACCGAAGTATCAAGGGCAACGCTTCACAATGAGGACAACATAAGAGAAAAGGATATCAGGATAGGAGATAAAATAAAAATTTCCAAAGCCGGCGATATCATTCCCGAAGTTATTTCGGTAGTAAGCCACGGCGAAAATACCGTGCCGTTCAGTCTTCCTAAATTCTGTCCGTCTTGCGGAAATCCTACTGTCAGAGAAGAAGGAGAGGCGGCCGTAAGATGTATAAACCCAGAATGTCCCGCTCAGCTCATCAGAAACCTTATCCATTTTTGTTCAAAGGACGCGATGGATATAGAAGGGCTCGGCGAACAGCTTGTAGAACAGTTTGTCAAAAACGGTCTGATATGTAAGATATACGACATCTATTCTTTGAAAAAAGAAGATATAATAAATCTTGACAGAATGGGAAACAAGTCCGCGCAGAACATTATAGACGCGGTTGAAAAGTCAAAGAAAAACGATTTGTACAGGCTGATTTACGGACTCGGAATAAGACATATAGGCGTAAAAGCGGCAAAACTTCTCGCCTCAAGATATAAAAACATTGATGAAATTATGAACGCAAGCGCCGACGATATCGCCTCTGTCGACGGATTCGGCGGAATTATGGCGGAATCGGTTTCGGAATTTTTCTCCCGCGAAGGGACGAAAGATCTAATAGCGAAATTAAAGGACGCCGGCGTCAATATGACATCGTCCGTTTCTGCCTCGGACGGAATTTTTTCCGGCAAGACTTTTGTTTTGACCGGAACGCTTGCGGATTACACAAGAAAAGAGGCGGGGGATATTATAGAAAGCCTCGGAGGAAAAGTTTCCTCTTCCGTTTCAAAAAAAACCGACTATGTTCTGGCAGGCGAAGCGGCGGGCTCTAAGCTTAAAAAGGCGAATGACCTCGGCGTCAGGGTTATAAATGAAACGGAATTTAAAGAAATGATAAAATAAAACCGGGTTTTATTATGAAATACGCCGAAATACGTATGACTTTTTCAACAAAAATTTTCAATATTCGGTCAATGTTTTCTAAAATTACAATTTTGTAACGTTTATTGACATCGTTAATGAAAAAATGTAACATATGGATAATAGTTCACCAAACTAAAGTGTATTAAATTTATTTTATGATGCACAGTAAAAAAAAGAGTGAACGAAAAACAGGGAGGATAGATTTCTATGAAAAAGTCCATCTTAAGAGTACTTGCAGTAGTTCTTTCGGTTGCGATGATAGTTGCGTGCTTTGCGGCATGCGGCGGCAAAGGAAAAGAAGAAGCTTCTTCCGAAGAATCTTCTGCGGCAGCAGGCGGCGCTGCTGTAGAGCCCGGCGACAACACCCTCAATATCGGTGTTATAGGACCTCTTACAGGAGATACGGCAGTTTACGGCAAGGCTGTTCAGTACGGAGCTCAGCTCGCGGTTGACGAGGTAAATGCCGCAGGCGGAATCAACGGCATGAAGATAGCTTTCAAGGCTGAGGACGACGAAGGCGATCCCGAGAAGTCGGTAAATGCTTACAACACATTAAAAGACTGGGGCATGGATATTCTTGTCGGCACGGTTACAACTAACCCCTGCCTTGCGGTTGCAGATTATACGGCTCAGGACAATATGTTTGAGCTTACACCTTCCGCTTCCGCAGCGACTGTTGTTGAAAAAGGCAACAACGTATTCCAGGTTTGCTTCACCGATCCTAACCAAGGTATTGCTTCCGCAGATTACATCTCGGACAACAAACTTGCCACAAAAGTAGGAGTTATTTACAACTCTCAGGATGCTTATTCATCTGGAATTCATGATAGATTCATTTCTGAAGCTAAGACAAAGGGCCTTAACATAGTATCTGATGAGGCTTTCACAACAGATAACGCTACGGACTTCTCTGCTCAGCTTAATGCAGCTAAGAGCGGCGGCGCCGAACTCATTTTCATCCCCATCTACGCTAAAGAGGCTACTTCAATCCTTTCTCAGGCTAAGGATCTCGGAATCACAGCTAAGTTCTTCGGATGCGACGGACTTGACGGAATCCTCGGAATCGACGGTTTCGACACATCTCTCGCTGAAGGCGTAATGCTTCTTACACCTTTCTCTGCTAACGCTACCGACGACGCTACCGTTAAATTCGTAAAAGCTTACAAGGCTGCCGGATATGACGAGGCTAACCTCAATCAGTTCGCGGCTGATGCCTATGACGCTATTTACATCATTAAGGCGGCTGCAGAAAAGGCTGTCGTTAAGGCTGATATGTCTGTTTCCGATATGGGCACGGCTCTTTCAAAGGCTATGTCTGAAATCACAGTCGACGGCGTAACAGGCACAGAAATGAAATGGCAGGCTACAGGCGAAGTCAACAAGACTCCTAAGGCCATCGTTATCAAAAACGCCGAGTACATCCCCATGGATTTACAGGAATCCTCGACTAAATAATTGATAAAACTTAAAGGGAAGTTTTATCGGGGTCACAATTTAATATGACTTTCAAAGGGGAAAGTTCCTGAAATCGCAATGACAGAAGGACTTTCCCCCTAATTTTTTAAAATTGTTTCCGGAGCGGCGCAGTTTTGCTGTAAGTATTATTATGTTATTTACCGCGATGCTGCGGTGTCCCTGAATTTTATGCCAAAGATTGATATTATTGATATGAAATTTTCATAAATTGTATCTTATTTTTGGCAAAAACGTTGATTTTACTTTAATCGACTGAATTTTTTCTTTTGGAATTGTATTGATATTTTTTTTGTGATATAATAAGCGTATTAATCTAATAAAAGAAGAATATTTTTATTATTCTTTTTTAGAGGGAAATGTTCTTAAAGAACATTGTTAAATCCACTTAAATAAGGGGTGCATTTTTTTGGAATTCCTGAATAACGTTATTAACGGCATAAGCTTGGGCTCTATTTATGCTGTAATTGCTTTGGGATATACAATGGTTTACGGTATCGCTAAAATGCTTAACTTCGCTCACGGCGATATTATCATGGTGGGTTCTTATATCGTATTTATTTTGATGTCAAGAACTTCTGTCAATCCATATATCGCTCTTTTGATTTCAATAGCGGCTTGTACTGTATTGGGAGTCCTCGTGGAAAGACTTGCTTACAGACCTTTGAGAGGCGCGTCTCCTCTTGCCGTTTTGATTACGGCTATAGGCGTATCATATTTCCTTGAAAATGCGGCTCTTTTGATTTTCGGTTCTCAGGCCAAAAACTTCACCTCTTTTATAAAATTCCCGTCAATTACATTCGGCGGCGGAGCTGTGGTAATTCAGGGTCTCACAATCGTCACAATAGTCGTTTCTCTCGTAATAATGATAGTGCTCACTTTATTTGTAAACAAGACAAAACCCGGAAAAGCTATGCTCGCTGTATCTGAGGATCAGGGCGCGGCTCAGCTTATGGGAATCAATGTAAATAAAACTATCGCTCTTACATTCGCTATCGGTTCAGGACTCGCTGCGATAGCAGGCGTTCTTCTCTGCTCAAAATATCCTACACTTTCGTCTCAGACAGGTGCTATGCCCGGTATCAAGGCGTTTGTAGCGGCCGTTCTCGGCGGTATAGGTTCTATTCCAGGAGCTGCGATAGGCGGACTTCTTATAGGCATTATAGAGATACTTTCAAAAACTTATATTTCATCTCAGCTTTCAGACGCCATAGTTTTCGCAGTGCTTATAGTAGTTTTGCTTGTAAAGCCCACCGGAATCCTTGGCAAAAAAGTACAGGTTAAAGTTTAAAGGGGGCGCGGTGAAATGTCAGAACTTGCTAAGAATAGCAAAAAAAATTTAAATAAGAGCGTTCAGTCGGAGATTACCACCCTCCTGATAGTAGCAGTGGCTTTTGTCATAGTTGAAATATTCAAATCAGTCGGACTTATCAACAGCCATGTTCAGGGTATGCTCGTTCCCCTATGCTACTACTCAATAGTTGCCGTGTCTTTGAATCTTGTCGTAGGTATTCTTGGTGACCTTTCTTTGGGACATGCGGGATTTATGTGCGTCGGCGCTTATGCATCGTCTATTTTCTCCGTTGTGACAAAAGACGCGATACCGTCCACATGGCTCAGATTTACATTGGCAATAATTCTCGGCGGTATATTCGCTGCGATATTCGGATTTTTAATCGGAATACCCGTACTCAGACTTTCAGGCGACTATCTTGCAATAGTAACGCTCGCATTCGGTGAGATTATCAAAAATATTCTCGGTTCTATTTATGTAGGCTATGATTCAAATGGTATTCATATGTCGTTTGAATCGACGTCGTCTCTCAATCTTGAGGAAGACGGAAAATTATTAATTAACGGACCTCTGGGAATAAGCGGAACGCCTAAAAACGCAACGTTTGAAGTCGGCGTCGTCCTCCTTCTCATAACTCTCGTAGTTGTTCTGAACTTTATTAATTCCAGAGGCGGCAGAGCTGTAATGTCCGTAAGAGACAACAGAATAGCTGCCGAATCGGTAGGAATAAACGTTACAAAATATAAACTTATCGCTTTTACTCTTTCCGCATTTTTCGCCGGAATTGCCGGAGTTCTTTATTCGCATAATATTGCTGTTCTCGCGGCGTCGTCCAAAAACTTCGGATACAATATGTCAATACTCTTCCTTGTATTTGTAGTTCTCGGCGGAATAGGAAATATAAGAGGCTCTGTAATAGCGGCTGTCGTTCTTACTCTTCTTCCGGAACTTCTGAGATCAATGAACGATTACAGAATGCTCATTTATTCGATAGTGCTTATTTTAATGATGATATTCACGTCAAGCCCGAAGATGATAGAGTACAGAGAAAAACACGGCCTTCACAGAAAAGTGAAAGCGGGAAATAAGAAAAATAATGTTCCCAAAGATGCCGGAGGTGAAGAAAATGTCTGATGAAGTAGTATTAAAAGCTGAAAATTTAGGCGTTCAGTTCGGCGGACTTAAAGCGGTAGACAATTTCAACATAGAAATAAAAAAAGGCCAGCTTTACGGTCTTATCGGACCTAACGGCGCGGGCAAGACTACTATTTTCAATCTTCTGACAGGCGTTTATAAACCGACAGAAGGTTATGCAGAGCTGTGTGGGAAAAAAATCACCGGACTTTCACCTGTAAAAGTAAATAAAATGGGAGTTGCGCGTACATTTCAGAATATCAGACTTTTTTCACAGATGTCTGTTCTTGACAATGTAAAAGTCGGTCTTCACAACAGATACAAATACGGCACGTTTCAGGGAATTTTAAGACTTCCAAAATACAGGAAAACAGAAAGAGAAATGGACGCGGAAGCTTTCAGAATACTGAAAATATTCGACCTCGATCAGGAAGCTTCGTTTATGTCGTCCAATCTTCCTTACGGAAAACAGAGAAAGCTTGAAATAGCGAGAGCGCTTGCAACTGAGCCGAAGCTTCTTCTTCTCGACGAGCCGGCGGCAGGAATGAACCCTAACGAGACAGCGGAGCTTATGGATACCATAAAGCTTGTAAGAGATAAATTTGATATGACCATTCTTTTGATTGAGCATGATATGCATCTTGTTTCGGGTATTTGCGAACAGCTTACTGTTCTGAATTTCGGACAGGTTCTCTGCCAGGGAGACACAAAATCGGTTTTGACAAATCCGGAAGTTGTAAAGGCTTATCTCGGAGACTAAGGAGGAAAAAATCAGATGGCATTGCTTGAAGTAAAAGACCTTGAAGTCAGCTACGGAGTAATCCGCGCTATTAAGGGTATATCCTTCCAAGTCGAAGAGGGCGAAATAATCGCTCTTATCGGAGCGAACGGCGCCGGCAAAACGACAACTCTTCATACAATTTCGGGACTTATGAAACCTGATAAAGGCAGCGTAATATATAACGGCGAGGATATTACAAAAAAGCCCGCTTATCAGATAGTATCAATGGGCATGGCTCAGGTTCCTGAAGGAAGACGTGTTTTTTCAAACTTGACCGTTCTTGACAACTTGAAACTCGGCGCGTATTCGAGAAAAAACAAGGACGAGATAAAAGACAGCATTAAGTACGTATATGAAAAATTCCCCAGACTTGAAGAAAGAAAAAATCAGGTCGCCGGAACGTTGTCGGGCGGCGAACAGCAGATGCTCGCAATGGGCAGAGCGCTCATGTCAAGACCAAAACTTATATTGATGGATGAACCGTCAATGGGTCTTTCTCCTCTTCTCGTAAACGAAATTTTTGATATTATCAGGTCTATCAATGAAAATGGAACGACAGTTCTTCTTGTTGAGCAGAATGCTAAAAAAGCTCTTGAAATTGCCGACAGAGGATATGTTCTTGAAACCGGATCCATTTCACTCAGCGGCGACGCGAAAGATCTTATGAATAACGACGAGGTCAGAAAAGCTTATCTCGGTGAATAAAATTTGTTTTCATATTTAAACCGGTCGATTATTTCGATCGGTTTTTTCTTTGAAAATTATTGTTTCATTAATATTGAAAAAGACTTGCAATTTATGCAATATTTGATATAATATAAGTAAGTTAAAGGAATGTACAAACCTTGAAATTACATAAATTACAGGCGGTGATTGCATGGACGGCAGATATATAGCTATAGACCTGAAGTCGTTTTATGCGTCGTGCGAATGCGTTGAAAGAGATCTTGACCCGCTCAACACAAATCTTGTTGTCGCCGATATGTCGAGAACAGAAAAAACAATATGCCTTGCGGTGTCTCCGGCTCTAAAAAGTCTCGGAGTTCCCGGCAGACCGAGGCTTTTCGAGGTCAATGAAAAAGTAAGAGAGATAAACGCCGACAGGAAAGCCAAATACGGCAAAAACCTGAAGAAGAAGTCCGTTTACCTGTCGCAGATAAAATCAGATCCGTCTCGGAAGGTTGATTTTATAGTTGCTAAACCGAGAATGGCGATGTATATTTCATATTCGACTAAAATCTACTCGATTTATTTAAGGTACGCCTCACCGGACGATATACATGTCTATTCAATTGACGAGGTTTTTATAGACGCCGCCCCTTATATGAAGCTGTATAAAAAAACAGCAAGGGAACTTGCCGTAGAAATTATTCATACTGTTCTTAAAGAGACAGGAATAACGGCGACTGTAGGTATCGGCACAAATCTGTATCTGAGCAAAATCGCTATGGACATAGTCGCGAAACATGTTGACGCCGATAAGGACGGGGTCAGAATTGCTCAGTTGGATGAAATCAGTTACAGAAAACTTTTATGGGGTCATACGCCTATCACGGATTTTTGGAGGATAGGACGAGGAATTTCAAAAAGACTTGAAAAAATCGGAATAAAGACAATGGGCGACGTGGCAAGATGTTCTCTCGGCGGTCCTGACGATTTTTACAATGAAGATATTCTATATAAGATTTTCGGAAAAAATGCGGAACTTCTCATTGACCATGCGTGGGGATTCGAGCCATGCCGTATAAGCGATATTAAATCATATACGCCGCAGGAGAGGAGCGTTTCAAACGGTCAGGTTCTTCATAAGCCTTACACTTTTGACGAGACGAGGCTTAACGTCAGGGAAATGGCGGACGAGCTTAGTATGACATTGTTTGAAAAGGAAGCTGTGACAGACCAGCTTGTTCTTTATATCGGATACGATGCCGTCAACACGGAAAACGGTTTTTCGGGCGAAATACATATCAACCACTACGGAAAAACGGTTCCTGCCGGAGCGCGCGGTTCGCTTAATCTCGGACTTTACACAAACAGTTCAAAAATAATCGTATCATCGGCGCTGAAGCTGTACGATTCAATCGCCGACAAAAATCTTCTTTCAAGAAGAATTTACATCGTGGCAAATCATGCGAAAAGTGAAAGCGAAGTCATGGCAGAAAAAAAAGATGAACAGCTTTCGTTTTTTGTCGATTACGATAAAAAGAGCAGGGAAGAAAAAGAGCTCGGTAATTTCCTTGAAAAAGAAAAGAAACAGCAGTCCGCTCTGCTGTCAATTCAAAAAAAATTCGGGAAAAATTCGATATTCAAAGCGTCGGATCTCGAGGAAAACGCCACTGCAATCGAAAGAAACAATCAGATAGGCGGTCACGCGTCAGGAGAAAACAGCGAAACTCAGTCGGATGATGTGCGTTGGGCGGCTTTAAAAGAGACATCCGAAAAAAGGGAGTCGATGAAGAAAAACGCGGAACTGTTTTCCGGTAAAAGCATTGATTTCAGCTGCGGCAGCGGATATGATGATATGATTTATCTGTCTCCGCATAAATCGGCGGCAAGACCAAAAATGAGTCTTCATGACAGAGCGGCGCAGTTTTCGCCGTTTGACGCACTCAAAGGATTTGACGAGGCTGTCAGGGAAACGTCGAAGCTTACAAAATCAAAAGTTATCCATTCGTCCGATATGGATGAGGAGACAAATGAAAGCCTTGTTAAAATAGCGGAAAACATAGATTCTCACCCTGAGGTTGAGGTTAAATATTTTTCTTCGGACGAAAGTAAAAGCGGCGGTGATTATATGATTAAAAAAGGTTTTGTCAAGAAGATAGATGCTTTAAGCGGCAAAATGATTTTTGAGGACGGCGGCAATGTCAAAATAAATGATATAGACTTTGTTGAGATTTTAAATAAAGAAGGGCGGGCTTAAAAAGTCCGCTCAAATTATTTGACGCCCTGTTTATGAAAGCTTCCACTTTTGTATTCTTCCCGTCTCGTCTCTCGGCAAAACGCCGTGGAAAGAAACGGCGGCTTTTATCTGTCCGTTTTTGCTCAATGTTCCGTTCAGTTTTTTTACTGCCGAAATGGCGGCTATCATATCTATCTTGTCTGATACGACTAAAGCGGGGCTTCCGTTTTGGTCAATAATACATAATTCGTCAGAGGAAAGGATGTTTCTCAGCTTCTCTTCGTATTCCTCACAGTGAATTTTTGTGCCGTCCGATAGAATTATAATATCTTTTTTGCTGCATTTGAATTTAAACGAACCGTCGAAATATTTTTCTCCTATGTCGCCTGTCAAAAAATATCCGTCTTTATCAGTGGGCATTGTTCCGTCTATATAACAGTCCATTAAATTATCCGATTTGACTTTTATCTCGCCGTCACCTTCAAATTCTATTTTATTATTTCCGCAGGCTTTAAGTCTGTACGGGTCGTCTTCTAAACAAGACGCGGCGGCAATTCCGGAAAGTTCGGTCATTCCGTAGACTATTTTCAAATTGATGTCTCTGTCTTTTAATTCAGACGCGATATTTTTAGGAAGAAGAGAAGCGGCGACTATTACTGTCTTTAAATTGTCGTTAAACCCGTCTGTTTTAATAAGTTTTTTCAAAGCCGCAGGTGACGCCGGCAATATGGTAGGTCTGAAATAATTCGGATTCTTTTCGTCGGATATGTTTTTGGAAAGCGCTATGCAGGAGCCAGAACAAAGTCCCCAAAGGATTGCGCATACGAAGCCGAACGCGTGGCTTACGGGAAGCGAAGATAAAATTATATCGTTTTCGCCGGCGTGCACAGAGTCCTGAAGGCAGTCGGAGGCAGACAGCAGAGCCTTTTGGGAAATAACGGCGCCCCTCGGATTTCCGTTCGCTGTAGACGTAAAAAATACCAATCTTGCCTTGTTGTTTTCTTTTTTCTCTTTTTTAATGTTTTCGGAAGATTTATAAAGCTTAGGTAAAAGTGACTTTCTCTGTTCATAATCAACCGCAAAAACCGAATCGCATTTTGACGCGGTGAATATTTCCGACAATGCGTCTTCCGAAAGAGTTTTATCAGCCGTTACTACGTCTATTCCGGCGATAATGTCAGCAAAAATTCTGATAACGGTCTTTTCGTCATTTGAGCAGACGACAAGTTCACGGGAAATATTCTGTTTTTTTGCTTTTTCCGCAAGTCTCATCACTTCAAAGTAAAACCTTTGATATGTGATGAACATTTTTGACCCGCTGAAATCAAAAAGAAGCGCGGGCAGCTCGGAATTTTTTCGATATTCAAATATTTCCGAGAAAGAGTTGAAAATCATAATATATCCTTCCTTGTTTTCATCGATAAAAAACGATACAAAAAGACGCCTGAATTTATTCAGATATTATATCATAGACTATTTTTTTATTCAACAATTAAAGCGATAAAAAAATACGCCCTGTTTTTGGCGGGGCGTTGAAAAATCCAAATGAATTTTTTTCCGGCTTGAAAATAATTACGTCGTTCGGTTTATCCGAGATATAAATTTTTACTTTGAGAAAATCGATTCTATTTTATCTATGATATTTCTGAAAAAAGATCTTATTCTTTCGATTATTTTAATGAAAAACGACTCCTGATGCTGTTCTTCGTTATTGTTTGAATCTTTGATATCGTTTGAGCTGTTTGAGGACGTTGAAGACGCGGTGGTTTTTTCTGTTGTTGTGCTTTCACCTGAAGAATAAGATGTAAACAAAGTGTCGGTATTTGTTCCGAAGTAGGAGTCAAAGTCTGTTCTGGAGATAAAATCGGAGTCTGCCGATGAAGCTCCCGATGTGTCTGCTTCAGCCGAGTAAGTTCCCGTTACTGTTAAAGTGACGTCAGATGTACCTTTCACAACTGTTTTGCCGCCTGCTACGATAGTTGCTGTTTTTCCGCTCTCGTCAACTATCTGAGCGCCGTTTGCCGCAGAAAGATTTGTAACGGCAGAATCGCCTGTCAAAACCCATTTTGAGCTTGAATCCAATGTCACGGATATCGGAGAATCGGATTTGTCGGTGTTAACTGAATTTGTCGTGATGTAAGTCGAGCCTGTATAAGTGGAATTATTTACGATATAAATATCCAAAGCGGAAATTGTATCGGCGGAGATATTTCCCGAAACTGTCTCATTGTCTAATGTGACAGTCGCTTTTCCTCCGTTTGAACCGGCTGTGCCCCAGTTATTTGAATCGTTTCCTTCGGCTCTTATCAGATAAGCATTGTCAGAGTCGTAATTTAATGTCGCGTTCTTTAAAAGAAGATCGGCGGTCGTGTTGGTGATATAGAAAAAAGCACCCGATGTAATTGCCGATGTAAGAGTGGAATCAATCGCCTGAAATTCTGCGCTGGTGCTTGACGAGGCGTCGGCATCGCCTGATGTGGACTGATAGATAATAACTGCGTCGGCTATGGGATCCGACCCCGAAGATTTAGTATTGGAAGATGTCAGGGATGAATTTAAAATGATTATCTTGTTCAATCCTTCCATTCCGGCTATTTGGCTGCCTGTCGCTTCTCCTGTGACGTTTGAAACTTCAATGTCGCCTGTCGAGTAGATAAGCGGAGACCCCGCGCCCTGAGTTTTCAGCTCCGAATCTGCAACAGATACGTTTCCGCCGCCTCTGTCCGTCGCGAGAGCCGCCGAGTGATCGCCCGATGTAGATATATTCATCTTCGACGCTACAACAGTTCCTCCGTATGTCGCGTCAATTCCTCTTGAATTTCCCGCCGTTGTAGTGACAGTGTCGTTTAAAGCGTAAATTGTGCCGGAGTCTGTGGAAAATAATCCGTTAGACCCTTCCGAATCAGCTGATAAATTTGAATCTTTAATATAAACTTTTGACGAATCTCCGACTGAAAGAACAATAGAGTTTACGCCGTAAAAATTACAGTTGTCGCCGTCTGAGTCAGAACCTGTTTTTGTTATTGTTCCGTTCGTGACGGCTGCTGTTCCTCCGTTTTCAGAAAGTACGGCGTTCTGATCCGAGTTTGTAGCCGAAATAGTTTCCGAATCTGATTGCTTGCTTTCTCCGTCGGCTGTCAAAGCTCCCGAATAGCTTCCCGAATAATCGTACTCCTGAGTGTTCGCTCCTTTCCCGGGACCTCCGGAAGAACCTCCCGGCATTGAAGGAGGCGCCGAAGATGCGTATGATATAACAGATACCGAAGCGAATGCGATTGCTGCCGAAAGTAAAATACCCAATGTTTTTTGTAGCGTTTTCTTCATTTTTATCGTCTCCTTTTGTTTTGTTGATTAAATCATAAATTTCAAAACTAAAAGAAGATTAAACTTAAATTAAAACTATGTTAAAATTTGATTTTGCATTATTGATTATTAATTCTTGCGGCAGGTTATTCGAATTTTCAAAATGACTTACTTGACAAATAACTGTTTGCAGTCGTAACAAAAACTTTCATTAAATAATTCATAGTTTTAAATCGTGAAAAAAGCTATGTATAAAAAATCGAAATCAGTCAAAAAAATCGGTCGCACTTAAACGACCGATATTTCTTTTAAAGTCTCTCGTGGCATGTTCTCGATATTACGTCAAGCTGCTGCTCCCTCGTAAGGTCTATGAATTTTACCGCATATCCGGAAACTCTTATCGTGAAATTTGCGTATTCTTCCTTCTCAGGATGATTCATCGCGTCTATTAGTTTTTCTCTTCCGAAAATATTTACGTTTAAATGATGAGCTCCCTGAGAGAAATATCCGTCAAGAACGGAAACGAGATTTTTAACTCTTTCGTCGTCCGAATGTCCGAGAGCGCTCGGATTTATTGTCTGAGTGTTGGAAATTCCGTCAAGAGCGTATTCGTATGGAAGTTTTGCCGTTGAATTTAATGACGCCAAAAGACCGTTTTTCTCCGCCCCGTAAGCAGGATTCGCGCCGGGAGAAAACGGCTCGAAAGCTTTTCTTCCGTCAGGCAGCGCGCCGGTGGCTTTGCCGTAAACGACGTTTGACGTGATTGTAAGTATTGACGTGGTGGGCTCTGAATTTCTGTAAGTGTGGTGTTTTCTTATTTTTGTCATAAATGTTTTCAGAAGTTTTACCGCAATATCGTCGGCTCTGTCGTCATCGTTGCCGTAGCGGGGAAAATCGCCTTCAATTTCATAATCCGTCACAAAGCCCGTCTCATCTCTTATCGTTTTGACTTTCGCATATTTTATCGCGCAAAGAGAGTCTACAACATGTGAAAAACCGGCTATTCCCGTTGCGAATGTTCTTCTGACATCTGTGTCAATCAGAGCCATCTCCGCCGCTTCGTAATAATACTTGTCATGCATATACTGAATAAGATTCAAAGTATTCACGTAAAGTCCTGCGAGCCAATCCATCATAATGTCGTATTTTTTAACTACTTCATCATAGTTCAAGTATTCCGAAGTAATGGGAGAAAGTTCGGGACCGACCTGCATATGACTGCCGTCTTTATTTAAAAATTTCTCGTCTTTTCCGCCGTTAATCGCGTAAAGAAGACATTTCGCAAGATTTGCCCTCGCTCCGAAAAACTGCATTTCCTTGCCTGTCTGAGTCGCGGAAACACAGCAGCAAATCGAGTAATCGTCGCCCCATACAGGTCTCATCACGTCGTCGTTTTCATACTGAATAGACGACGTTTCAACTGATATTTTCGCGGCGTATCTTTTGAAATTTTCTGGCAGTCTTTTAGAATAAAGCACCGTCAGATTCGGTTCGGGAGAGGGACCCATATTTTCAAGAGTGTGGAGAAAACGGAAATCGTTTTTTGTCACCATGTGTCTTCCGTCCATTCCGAGTCCGGCCATTTCAAGAGTCGCCCATACCGGGTCGCCCGAGAAAAGCTCGTTGTATGACGGAATCCTCGCGAACTTGACCATTCTGAATTTCATTACAAGGTGGTCTATAAGCTCCTGCGCTTCCTCTTCCGTCAATATACAGTGCGCAAGGTCTCTTTGAATATATATGTCAAGGAATGTTGAAATTCTGCCGACGGACATCGCCGCGCCGTTCTGCGTTTTTATTGCCGCAAGGTAGCCGAAATAAAGCCACTGTACGGCTTCTCTCGCGTTTTTCGCCGGAGCGGAAATATCAAAACCGTAAGTCTCGGCCATTTTTTTCATTTCGCCGAGAGCTCTTATCTGTTCGGCTATCTCTTCTCTTAAACGTATTACATCGTCCGTCATAACTCCGTCTCCGCAGTTTAAGAGATCTTCTTTTTTCTTTTCGATAAGAAAATCTACGCCGTATAAAGCCACACGTCTGTAATCGCCGACAATTCTGCCTCTGCCGTATGTGTCGGGAAGACCTGTGATTATATGACAGTGCCTCGCGGTTCTCATTTCAGGCGTATAGGCGTCAAATACCGCCTGATTGTGAGTTTTGCGGTATTCGTTGAAAATCTTATCATATTTGGGATTTATCTTGTAGCCGTAATTCTCTGCCGCCTGCTGCGCCATTTTTATTCCGCCGTAAGGCATAAAAGCCCTTTTGAGAGGCTTGTCCGTTTGAAGTCCCACTACTTTTTCAAGATTTTTGGTGTCTTCGCTTATATATCCGGGACCGTATGCGTTAATACCGGATACTACCTCTGTCTCGCAGTCTAACACGCCGCCCTTTTTTCTTTCTTCCTTTTGCAATGCGGAAAGTTTTCCCCATAGTATGTTAGTGCTTTCCGTAGGACAAGCGAGGAAATTTTCGTCCCCGTCGTAAGGCGTGTAGTTGTTTTGTACGAAATCTCTGACGTCAATGTCGTCTGTCCATTTGACGCCTTTGAATCCTCTCCATTCTTTCCTCATTTATTTTTTCTCCCTGATTTATTCGCTTTCTCTGATCGTTTAATTGTGATTTTTAAAAATGCAAATTCGTCAAAAACACAATATAATGTTTGATCAGCGTCTAAAGTATACTATATTTATTGCTGTTAGTAAAGACTAAATATTTTATAAAGATGAGACGCCGGAAGATAAAATTTTTATTGCATTTTTAACTCTGTCTGAATCGGGAGGCTCAACACCTTTTAGCCTGTATGGAATTTTCAGTTTTTCATATTCAGGAACTCCTAAAGTGTGATAGGGAAGAACTTCGATTTTTTTGACATTTGAAAGTGATTTTATAAACTCCGCTGTTTTTTTCAGATATATGTCGTCGTCCGTGATTTTCGGAACTAAAACGTACCTTATCCATATGGGCTTGTCAATCTCGTCAAGATACCTGAAGCATGAGATGATATTGTCGTTTTTCTTCCCCGTCAGATTTAAATGAATTTCGGGGTCAATATGCTTTATGTCGCATAAAAGCAGATCGGTATAATTCATCAGATTTTTAAATTTTGAAAAATAAGGTTCTTCTCTTGTAAACGGCTGAAGGCTCGTATCTATGCATGTGTTTACACCGTTTTCCCTGCAGAGCTTGAAAAATTCTGTAAGAAAATCTATTTGAAGAAGCGGTTCGCCCCCGGAAACTGTAATTCCGCCGTCATCGCCCCAGTATGAAGAATATTTTTCCGCCTTCTCAAATATCTCCTCCGGAGTGTATTCAGAGCCTTTATTTTTGTCCCATGTTTCCGGATTGTGACAGTAAAGACAGCGCATGTCGCAGCCCTGAAGAAACACTACAAATCTGACTCCGGGACCGTCAACAGCTCCGAATGATTCAAATGAATGAACTTTTGCGGTAATATTTTTGTCGCCCATATTTTTCTCCTGTCAAAAAATTCCGGCTGAAAGAGCCGGAAAAATTTACACCAAATAATTTACCGTTTCCGTTTCTCTGCCGTCCTTTATGTATTTTCTCGGACAGCGTCTTGAAACTCCGCAGATTATCTCATAGTTGATAGTATTGCAGATACCGGCTATTTCATCGGGAGAAACAGTGTTTTTCCCGTCAGTGCCGAACAATATTACCTCGTCGTCTACTTTAGCTTCGGGTATACCGGTTACGTCAACCATTATCTGATCCATACATACTATGCCGACAACAGGCGCGTATTTGCCGTGAATCAATACCCTGCCTTTATTTGAAAGCATTCTCGGATAGCCGTCCGCGTATCCGGCGTTGATTGTTGCCACTTTAATATTTTCTTTCGCCGTATATGTAAGTCCGTAGGATATTCCTTCTCCTTTTTTTACCGTTTTAATAAGCGTAATATGACTTTTTAACGTCATAGCAGGTCTGATATTCAATTTGCTTTTGTCCATAGCGTCCGACGGCCATAAGCCGTATAGAAGTATTCCCATCCTTACCATATCGTAGTGCTCGCTGTACTTTGTTATGGCGGCGGAGTTGCATATGTGCTTTATTCCCAAGTCTACGCCCTTTTTTTCGCACAAATCGCAAAAGAAATCAAACAAATTTTTCTGATGAGAAGAAAATTTATCGTTTTCTGTATCGGCGCATGCGTAGTGAGAGAAAACGCCCTCAATTTTTACGAAGGGAAGTTTTGAAATTTCTTTTACGTCGTCTGCCGATTTTTCATCCGGATAGAAACCTATTCTCTTCATTCCGGTGTCGACGGCGATATGAATCTTCGCTTTTATTCCTGTTTCCTTCGCCTTCTCATTCATTTTTTTTGCGTCCGTAAGGGAAAATACCGCCATTGAGACGCCGGCTTTTATCATCTTTTTCATATTGCTTTCATGTGTATATGAAAGCATGATAATGTTGTCTTTTATTCCGGCGTTTCTCAATTCGCACGCTTCGTCGGCTGTTGCGACCGCGAAAAAATCAACCTTTCCAGACAGAAATTTACCGACAGCCACAGCGCCGTGACCGTAACCGTCGGCTTTGATTACGGCGCATGTTTTGGCGTTTCCGGAATATTTTTTCAACTCGGAAAGATTATGTTCAATATTATCTAAATTTATTTGAGCGTATGTTCTTAAATATTCGTTCAAAATTTTCACTTCTTTGAAATTATTGTGATGCGGTTTCAATATTATATGGCCGCGAAAAGCCTTTATATAACAGAAATTGCATGAAATACTACTCTGTACAAAATAATATTATAATTGTTTTTGCCTCGATTGTAAAGATTATATAAAATAGAATTAATGAAAATTATTTTAGTAATTTTTATAAAAACTTGGCTGAATTTTGGAAGAAAAAAAATAATATATCCTAAAAATAATAATTCGGCGGAAAAATACCGCCGAATTAATTATTATTAAGAATTATTCTTGGATTATGATCCGATGCTTACGAAACGTGACAAGAGATTTTTCAATACTTTGAATACTCTCTTGAGAGTGTTGAAGAACTTTTCGATTTTTAAAACAAACGCCGATTTCATCTTGTGTTCCGATGCTTTTACATCGTCTGCGTCACCGGCATAGCTTTCGCTTGATTCGATATTGTCGTTTTTTGTTATAGCGAAATTATCAGCAAGCTCTGTATTGCCGTCGGAATCTACAAAGTACGCGTCGGCGTAAAGCGTATCGCCCGTAATCTGAACGGATGTAAACATAGGCTTCGCCGCAAGTCCGTATTTTTCCGCTCTCGGGAAGTATTCATCGGTTTCGGAAGCGTCAACTGCGTTATAGACCTTGACGCCCGACGTACCGGAGATTAAATACGTAGTTCCCTTAGGACTTACGTCCGCGATATAAGTTTCGCCGTTGTGATTTAATTTGACTCTCTTTGAATCTACGACACTGTTTGAATCAATACTGTATGTTCTCATATATACATGGTCGTGACCTTCAAGAACCAGGTCTATTCCGAGTTCCGGCATAAGTTTGCCGAGCTGCGTCCTCATGGCTTTTACATCCTTGTCCTTAAAATGAGAACCGTTGGAATAAACAGCCTTGTGAGTTGCGACTATGTGCCATTCGGCGTCTGATGAGCCGGCGATATCTTTTTTCAGCCATTCTATCTGTTTGTCCGAAAGAGTGGAATCGGAATTTAAGTCGTTCGCATTCAGAACTGAAACATGTACGTTGTTGTAGTCAAACGAATAGTAGACGCCGGATTTAGTATCCTGTTCCGGAACGTTCGGAAGGTCAAAATAACTTACTGTAGCGTATTTGCCGAAATTTTCATGGTTTCCGGATACTGGCATCAGATAAGTTTTTGTAAGATTATTCGCGCCGGAATCAAACATATTGTGCCATAAAGTTTCGTTTCCGCCGTTGTCAACAAGGTCGCCTGTGTTCAAAACGAATTTTGCATCGGGATAAAGCTTAAACGCCGCCGAAAGAACGTTTTTCCATGTCCTGTCGTACTGCTCTCTGTTTCCCGACTGCGGATCAGACATATGGAAAAATGTAACGGAGTCGGAATTGTCGGCTGTTTCTGTTTCGCATGTTTCCGACCACCAGCCCTTCGACTCGTCGCCGACTCTGTAAAGATATTTCTCACCCGATTTGAGATTCGAAAGCTTTATCGTATGTCTTGTGAGATAGACGTTGTCGTTGAAAAATCCGATAACCGAAAAATCTATTCCGGGAGCCTGATATGTCACCTGCTCGGACGATGCGCTTACGGTAACCGAAGATGTATCGGCATTTGAAACGCCTTTAAAAGATGAATAATCATCAGCGGGATAAATTTCTATATCCGTTCCCGTAACAGTCGATTTCGTAAACCATGTGACAGTAGCTTCCGATGAAGCGTCTTCGCCAATTGTCTCGTTAATCATGGAGGGAAGTCTGTAATTTTCCTTTGTGGCCTCGGGCGTTTCGTAGGCGGATGTATAAGTTGCAAATCTGTCGCCTTTTACCTTAGGATTCGAGTCGTTGATAAAATCGTCAATATCTGTATAAAGTTCGTTCGCAATCTGTTCCCACTGAGAATCAGTCATATATTTAGATATGAACAGCTTGTCGGCAAGATCCCAGAGAGATGTGTAATCTACAGCTTTCAGGCTGAAGAAAGTATCTACAAGATTTAAGTAAGACGTGTCGTCTTTTAAAATCTTTTTCTCTATGTATTTCAGATTTTTCGCGACTATCTTTCCGCCGGTTGTTCCACTGTCGGCAAGTGATTCAAGCCTTACGTCAAGTCTCGCAAGTATGTCGTCTCTTAAAATGTCGTTGTAAACTATATCAAGAAGGAAATTGATAAGTCTTTTTGAAAGATCTCCGTTTTTGAAATTGTCAAGTACATCCTTTTCAAAGGCGTCATTTTCATCTGTTTCATCGCCCAGAGTCCAGTTCAAAACGGCGCAGAGCGCGAAATCTCCGAGTGTTCCTCCTCTTGTCTTTGAACCTATTCCGTATGTGTCGTAATATTTGTCGCAGGGAATATCCGAAAGTTTAAAAGTCATGACTTTTTCGATTATCGGATAAAGAAGGTTCATCGTCGCCTGCGGATTGTCTATATACTGCTCGTCAACCTGATTTAAAAGATCCTGCACAAACCAGTTTATGTTGTCGAGAGTAAAAAGATTGATATTGCCGATTTTTATTCCGTCGCCAATGTAAGGGCCTACGTATTTTTTGATGTATGAAGACAAGTCTATGTTGTGGTTGATAAGGAATTGATTTATTCCGCCTTCATCTTTTATTTTCTGAAGAAAATCCTTTAAGTAAGAATCGACAAGAGTATTAATAAACCTCGTCATGTCAGGTCTGCCGTCCGGCGAATTGTTTCCTCCGTAGTTAATACCGAATGACGCGTATTTGAACGGACGGGCATACGTTATGCCGTCGTCGACTATCGGGTGGGCGTAATCACAGTCGCCGAGAGAATAATCCATTGTCGCAACTCCTGTAGATGCGTTTCTCGTCGCCTTGAACTCTCTGAATTCGTTCGGAAAACCTATCATGGAGCCTATCTCGCAGTCGTAGAGAACAGAACCGTTGTCGGCGGTGATTTTATTGATATCGTTTGAATGTTGATGACCCGTAAAAGTGAAATGAATGTTGTGCTCGGCGAAGTTTTCCGCGATAAGATCATAATCCTCAACCGTAAACGCCCATGTAACAGTATGCTCCAACTTCATGTGGGAGTTGATATTGTGATGCATCATAAGCATTACTTCCTGACCTTCTGCCTCGGCTTTGTCAGCCTCGTCGTCTATCCATTTCAAAAGGTCATCCGTAATCATTCCGTCGGTCTTGTGCTCGCCCGATTCGTATTCGCAAGAGTCAACGCAGATAAGGTAGAAATTGCCTGCGAGGTCTACCGTGTAGGAAAGACCTCCTTGAATGGTTCCCTCTGGAGGGGTATAGAAGTCGTCGGCTATGTCGTAGCCTAAATCGGCGTAAATATTTCTGAAATCCTCGGGAGTGGTCATCTTAGCGGAAACTTTTGTCCCCGACGAGAAATCGCAGGCGTCGGAGTTGTTTATATCGTGGTTGCCGTTTATGACTATTACCTGAATGCCCGTATTTTTTTCAAAATTTTCAAGCTTTTCGGCAAGTTCCTTGTGCCCCTGATATTCTCCGTCTTTTGTGAGGTCGCCTGAAATAAGAAGATACTTGGTATCAAGTCCCTCGTTTGATTTGAGGGCGATAGAATCAAGAGCGGCGTCTGTTATGGCTTCAGACTGCTCAAATTCCTTCGATTTAGATGTGCAGAAATCTTTCCATTCCTCACTGTCGCCGCCCGTCAATGATTTCGGATAAAAATGAACGTCCGACATTCCGGCGAAATTCAGCTCGTTTGGATTTTCGTCATCTGCTCCGGCGAATAAAATAAGCGAAACCGATGAAAAAACAAGCAGAACAGAAAGTAATAACGATAAAACTTTTTTTGATGTTTTCATGTCATGAAACCTCTCATCAATAAATTCCTTGACAAAGGCGTTTAAAGTCTTTGTCTTTTGCATAAAAATTGTCAATAAACTATGACTGTTTTTTTATATTATAAATATTATATTTAATTTTATTATTTTTAATTGTAAAAATAGACAAATTAAAAATAATTTTTTAATAAAAATCGCTCCGACTGTAACAATCGGAGCGCGTATAAAGTGTTTATTAACCTTAATCATGTTAATAATCAAAATCGAAGTTATATGTTTTATTGAACCTGTCAATATAAAATTCCAAATCTTCTAACTTTGCGCAAATTCTCAGAAGAATTCTCGCGTCAAGAGCGTTGACCGAACCGTTTGAATCGATGTCGGCGTATTTCTCCGCATCTTTATTTAATTCTGAAAGCTTTGCGGAAAATCTGAGAATAAGTCTTGCGTCTTCCGCCGATAATTTTCCGTTTCCGTCCACGTCTCCGAAAGAATATTTTTCTTTGTCGACATTTTTTGTCATGCTTTCAGTCTCTGATTTTTCTGTCTCCTCGGCAGTAGTATCGGTCTCATGTGCGGCGGTCGTTTTCTCGGAAGCAGTCTCCGTCTCCGTCGGATTATCCGAGCCTTTTCCGTTAAGTCCGTTGTCGGATATATATTTCGGATAATCAAAATAACATATGTTCAAATCGAGATATTCTGAATCCTGAACGCCGTCAATTTCCGCTTTATCTGTTATCTGCGCCATATCGTATCTTCCGGAATATCCCGTATACCCTCTGTAATCCGCTACCCAAAGTGTCGAGCCGTCCAATGTTTCGTCATCCAGGTAATCGTTCGCCCATGAAGACGACGTATAAACGCCCGGATAATATCCTCTCTTCTTTAAAATATCCAAAGCTTTGCCAGTTGCGTTTCTAATGACGCTTCCGCCTTTTTTCATAAGATAAGTAGATTCGGTGTCAAGGAAAACCGGCATATCCGGTTTGAAACCGTATTTCTCTAAAGTGTCGGCGATGTAATTTGCGGATTTTTCCGCTTCAGACTGATTTACGGCGCTGAAATAAAAGTAAACGCCTACGTGAAAGCCCGCGTTGACTGCGTCAGTATAATTTTCGACGAATTTGCTGTCGATGTAAATTGTTCTGTCGTTTGCGTAATAAACGCCGGCCATTCTTACGATGACGCCGTAAACTCCGCAGTATTTGAGCTTGTCCCAGTCAATATCGCCATTCCATTTAGATACGTCTACAACTGTTTGTTTTGTGTCGTATTTACTGCCGAGAGTATTATGCGTGTCAGAATATTTCATCAGATAATTTGACGAAACATATCCTTCTTTCCCGTTGTATTCGGTTTGCGCCCATCCGTTTTCAATATCGGAAACATATAGGGGAGTGCCGAAAGGTATGTACTCCATAACGCCGCTTGACGTAGTCGGCGCTTCTCTTAAATTCAGATAAGACGCCTTTGAAACTACATAGTTGGTGTTTCTGGAGGCAGATATGGAAAATATGGATAAACAGGAAAAGGATATTGCAAAACTTAGCAGCAGAGTTATGATTTTTTTCATTTGTTCGTCTCCGAAAAATGGGAATTTTTACATTTTTTCTATCTCTGAAACGAGCGCGTCTACGAGATTGTTTTCATCAACTTTTTTTATAATTTCGCCTTTTTTGAAAATGAGTCCCACTCCGTCGCCGCCGGCTATTCCGATATCTGCTTCTTTTGCCTCGCCCGGTCCGTTTACGGCGCAGCCCATAACAGCTACCGTGATATTTTTATCTACATTTTTCAGACGATTTTGAACTTCATCCGCAATTTTGATTAAATCTATTTTCGTTCTTCCGCATGTCGGGCAGGATATAAAATTAATACCTCTTTTTCTTAGGTCGAGCGCTTTTAAAATGTCGAAAGAAGCATATACCTCTTTGACGGGATCCGCAGTAAGAGAAACTCTCATTGTGTCGCCTATTCCGTTTAAAAGGAGAGCGCCTAAACCGGCGGCTGATTTAATTATGCCCATGCGTTCTGTTCCGGCTTCCGTCACACCTATATGAAGAGGGTAGCTGCATTTTTCGGCAATTATTTTGTAAGCTTCAAAGCATTTGGAAACATCCGACGATTTTATTGAAATCACAATATTGTCAAAATCAAATTTTTCGAGAAGTCCGACGTGGTACATCGCACTCTCGGCGAGAGCTTCCGGAGTTGGGGCGCCGTATTTCGCGAGGATATGTTTTTCAAGCGAGCCTGAATTTACGCCGATTCTGATTGGAATGTTTTTCTGTCTGCATATGTCTGCGACTGCTTTCACTTTGTCGTCGGAACCTATGTTGCCGGGGTTTATTCTTATTTTATCAACGCCGGCTTCAGCGCACGCTATGGCGATCTTATAATCAAAATGAATGTCGGCAACTATCGGTACGGACACGTTCTCTTTAAGAAGTTCCACTGTTTTTACACAGTTTAAATTCGGAACAGCCGTTCTGATAATTTCACAGCCGGCTTTCTCAAGCTCTTTTGCCTGATTTACGCATTTTTCGGCGTCTTGAGCCGGAGTATTAAGCATTGACTGCACGGCGACAGGATTATTTCCGCCGATTTTTATATTACCTATTTTTACTTCTTTTGATTTTCTTCTCTCAATCATTTTTTATTACCATCCGAAATTGTATGTTCCGTTGAAAAGATTTCTTATGTCCGAAAATGTTACAATCACCATAAATCCCATGAGCAGCGCGAATCCGATAGCGTGGACAAGTCCCTCTCTTTTAGGAGATACCGGTTTCCCCCTTATCCATTCAATCAGCACGAAGAAAAGTCTGCCTCCGTCGAGAGCCGGTATCGGAAGAAGATTGAACACTCCGATATTTATTGTAATAAGCGCCATTATATAGAATATCGTATCCATCGGTATACCGCCTGACGCCGCGGAACTTGCCGCTTCGGCAACAACAGTCACGGTTCCTATCGGCCCGGACAATTCGTTTAAGCCGTATCTTCCGGTTATAAGATCGAAAAGTGACAGCCATACGAGTCTTGCCAGCGAAATTGTGTCCATAAACGTTGTTTTGATTACGTTCAAAGGAGTTTTTTTGACTCCTACTAAAATAAAGTCAAAAATTATTGTATTTTCGCCGTTGGCAGCTTTTGTCTGCTGAAATTTTACGTTTTTCAGCTCTACGTCTTTTCCGTCCCTTTCGACAATAAAATCATATGTCGCGTCCTCGTCCCTGATAAGGGCGTAATCAATGTCTCTCGAAGAAAAAATATGCTCGCCGTTTATGTTTTTGATTATGTCTCCCTCTTTAAGACCGTATCTGCATGATGTGGCATTGTCGTAAAACGAATGAATCTGTCTTGTTCCGATTAAATCGCCCATACATGTTAAAATCGCCACGAAAATAAGACCTAAAATCAGATTATTTACGGCTCCTGCGGCAAGAATAATAAATTTCTGCCACGGTTTTTTGCTTCCGAAAGCGTTTTCGTCGTCGCTTCCTCCGTCTTCGCCTTCCATAGAAACATATCCGCCGATAGGAAGGCATCTTATCGAATACTGTGTTTCGTTTTTCTTTTTCTTGAAGATGGCGGGACCCATTCCTATGGAAAATTCGTTGATTTTGACTTTGAAAATCTTTCCCCACATGAAATGACCGAGCTCATGAATCAAAATAATGAGCCCGAAAAACAGAATCGCGACTAAAACAGGCCATACCTTAGACCATATTTGTCCTGCCGTGACCGACAAATTTAAAATATTTATCAATGTAATTTATTCCACCCGTAATTTTTTTTTTACATTATCGCCTTTTTTTCTTGATTTACTGTTGATTCTTCAGACTAAGCGTCTTACGTTTTCGCGAACCGATTTGTCGATCGAAAAAATATCGTCTGCGTCAAAATCGGATTTGTTTTCTATCAGTTCGGAGGCTTTTTTGATAAGTACGGGTATGTCGGTAAATTTGATTTTTCCTTCTCTGAAAAGACTGTTTGCCTCTTCGTTTGCCGAATTTACGGCGGCCGGCATCAGACCGCCCTCTTTAATCGCATTTTTGCAAATCGATATACATTCAAAAGTATCATAGTCGGGCTCGAAAAATGTAAGTTTACCGAGTGACGCGAGGTCAAGCTCGCCGACCGGAGATTCACATCTGTCCGGGTAAGTCAGAGCGTACTGTATCGGTATTCTCATATCCGGAAGACCTAATTGGGCGATAACCGCATTGTCTTCGTACATTACCGCGGAATGAACTATTGATTCTCTGTGTACTACGATTTTGACCATATCGTAAGATACGTCAAAAAGCCTGACCGCCTCAATAAGCTCAAGACCTTTGTTGAACATCGAAGCGGAATCTACCGTAATTTTGGCTCCCATTGACCAGTTCGGATTTTTGAGAGCCTGTTTGATTGTGACATTTTCGAGATCCTTTTTTTTCATACCGAAAAACGGACCGCCGGACGCTGTCAAAATTATTTTTTTAAGTCTTCTCTCTGGAGGCTGTCCCTGAAGGCACTGAAAAATAGCCGAATGTTCCGAGTCCACCGGCAGAATGTCAACGCCGTATTTTTTCGCCTCGGCTTTGACTATGTCGCCGCCTGCGACGAGGGTTTCCTTGTTTGCAAGAGCAAGTTTCTTTTTGGAGCGGATGCATGAAAGTGTCGGCTTGAGGCCTGCGAGACCTACTATCGCGTTTACAGCCGTGTCGGCGCCGGAAGACATAATCGCCTCCTCTATTCCGCTTTCACCGCCGTATACCTTTATATCTGTGTCGGCAAGGTTTTCTTTTAGTTTTTTTGCTGCATCCTCGTCGAAAAGAGCGGCAGATTTTACGGATAATTTTCTCGCCTGAAGTTCAAGTTCTCTGTAATTTGAACCGGCGGCTATCGTGTCAACTTTGTATCCCTGTTTTTCGGCTACGTCTAATGACTGTCTGCCTATGGAGCCTGTTGATCCGAGAATTAGTAAAGTTTTTGTTTTTTTCATCTTTTATTAAATTTGTTCAATTATCCATACTGCGAGGTACAGAGAAGGCAGTACGAAAAGCATGGAGTCGAATCTGTCCATAACTCCGCCGTGTCCGGGAAGAAGTTTTCCGAAATCTTTTACTCCGTGATTTCTCTTTATGACGGATGCCGAAAGGTCTCCGAACATGCTGATAACAGACAGAATAACTGTGACTGCGAGAATGTGGTACCATGTGAGAGTGTGGAATGTGAAGAAAAATCTGTCAAAAACAATAAACAGAATTTCACTTACGGCTATCGCGCCAAGAATTCCGCCTATTGCGCCTTCAACCGATTTTTTGGGACTGATTTCGGGGCAGAGTTTGTGCTTTCCGAGTTTTCTGCCGACGAAATAAGCGAAAATATCCGTGCCCCAAGCGGCGAAGAATGAGTAAAGAATAAGAAATATTCCGGCGTATTTGTCAAATTTTTCGGGATATGAAATATATACGTCTCTCAGGGAAATTAGCATTGACATCGAGACAGGCACGGCGAACGTTGAAAAAAGAGATATTACAGCGTCGGCAAAAGTAGTTTTTGAATATCCGAGCACCATTATTATAAGATAAGCTAACGTATAAATTACGGCAGCCGGCAGTAAAGGAATTTTGTCGGTCAGATGATAATGAAAAAGAAACGGGATTACAGCCGCTGTAATTATTGAAATTACGTAGATTGCTTTATTTCTGCATCCCACGGCGTGAATTATTTCGTAAACGCCTACCGCGGAAATCAGAGCTATCAGAATAGGGAACGGAAGATAGTGCATGAAAATCACGCACGGAATAACTATGCAGGCTCCGATAAGACCTGTCAAAATTCTTTGCTTCATGTTTTTTACCTTTTTAAATTAATATTAAACTCCGCCGAATCTTCTGTGGCGTTTTTCAAAATCAAAAAGAGCCTCGTTCAATGTCTCCTCGGTGAAATCCGGCCATAATACGTCCGAAAACCAAAATTCGGAATACGCCGACTGCCATGTCATAAAGTTGGAAAGCCTCTCTTCTCCCGACGGTCTGATTATTAAATCGGGGTCAGGCATATCCGCGGTATAAAGGTTGTCCGAAATCATTTTTTCTGTGATATCTTCCGGCTTGATTTCTCCGTTTTTGACTTTTTCCGCCAATATTTTTGCGGCTCTCGTAATTTCGGCTCTTCCGCCGTAATTTACGGCGATGTTAAGGAAAAATTTGTTCTTGTCTTTCGTGTGATTCTGAACGTATTCTATAAGCCCCTGAAGCTCCTCGGGAAGCTTTGTCTCATCGCCGAAAAAGCTTATGCGAACTCCTTTTTCCTCGTTTTCCTTTTCCTGCGAAATCGCCCAGTCGAGGTACTCGTCAAAAAGCTCCATAAGAGCGTGTACTTCTTTTTGCGGTCTTTTCCAGTTCTCGGTGGAGAACGCGTATACTGTCAGATATTTTATTCCTATCTTTTGACAGTAATCGGCTGTTTTTTTGAAAACGCGCGCGCCTTCCTTATGACCGGCAGAACGTTCAAGACCTCTTTTTTCCGCCCAGCGTCCGTTTCCGTCCATAATTATTCCGAGATGCTCGGGCAGAATGTCAAAATGAGGCAGTTTAATTTCTTCGCTCATAATTTTTTCCTTCTCAATGAATATAAACCCGGACATAATAGTTCGGGCTGTAAAATTATACGTTGAAAAATCAGATTTCCATTAGCTCGGCTGATTTCTTCTCGGCGATTTCTTCGATTTTCTTGATGTAATCGTCGTGAATATCCTGAACCTTTTTTTCTCCGTCTTTCTGGTCGTCCTCGGTAATTTCATTGTCTTTCTGCATTTTCTTAACCTTGTCGACCGAATCGCGGCGAATCTGTCTTATTGCTATTTTAGCCTGTTCCGCTTCCTTTGAAACTTCCTTTGAAAGCTGTTTGCGTCTTTCCTCTGTCAGAGCGGGGAAAGCAAGGCGAATGCATGTGCCGTCGTTCTGAGGATTAATTCCGAGGTCGGATGCCTGAATAGCTTTTGTTATAGGAGTCAGAGCCGTTCTGTCCCACGGCGTGATTATTAATGTTCTCGCGTCCTGATTTGCGATAGAAGCCATCTGATTTATCGGCGTGGGTGTTCCGTAGTATTCCGCTTCAATTCTGTCAAGAACTTTTGCGGAAGCTCTGCCGGCTCTTATCGTGTCAAGGTTTGACTGGAGGGAATGGATTGTTTTTTCCATTCTCTCTTTTGTCTCGGTATATAAATCTTTAAGTTCCATATTTTTCCCTCCTGAAATTATGAATTGGTTTTTGTCAGTCCTGAACTATCGTTCCGATGTCCTCGCCTTTTACGGCTCTTACAATATTTTGCGGGTCGTTTAAATTGAATACAAGTATTGGAATGTTATTGTCCTTGCACATTGCTGCCGCCGTGGAGTCCATTACGCCTAAGCCCTGTTCTACGATTATCGCATGTGTCAGGGTGTCGAATTTGACGGCGTCGGGATATTTGTTCGGGTCTTTGTCGTAAACTCCGTCAACGTTCGTAGCCTTCAGCATTATGTCGGCATTGATTTCCGCCGCTCTGAGCGATGCGGCGGTGTCTGTGGAGAAATAAGGCATTCCCGTCCCGCAGCCGAAAATTACAACTCTTCCTTTTTCAAAATGATGTATAGCTCTTAAACGTATGTAAGGTTCTGCTATCTGTTTCATCTCAATCGCGGTCTGAACTCTTACCTCTACGCCAAGCTGCTCCAGAGTATCCGCAAGAGCGAGGGAGTTCATAACTGTTGCGAGCATTCCTATGTGGTCCGCTCTCGCCCTGTCCATATTGCCTGACGAGCGGCCTCTCCAGAAATTGCCTCCGCCCACGACTATACCGACCTGAACGCCTAAATTGTTTACGTCTCTTATCGCTTCGCATATAGGTTCGACCGTATCGAAATCAATTCCCGTTTTTTTATTTCCGGCTAAAACCTCGCCCGATAATTTCAGCAATATTCTTTTGTATTTAAACTGCTGTTCCAAAATTAAAACCCGCTCCTCTCAAAAATTATCATCAGATATATTTTGCCGCAAATTGAGTTCCGGCTTTTTTCATTCCTATTATAAACAATTAAAGCGGAAATTTCAATAAATTATAAAAAATTATACATATCGCCTGCATAAAAATTGTTAAAAAATTATCGCACAAAAAATTTTTCCGATTCCGTAAAGATCTGCGCCGGAAAAAACAAGCGGATAAATATAAAATTTATTGACTAATTATATCTGAAAAATTATAATATTAAAGATATTTTTAAACTGTAAAAGACGGATTTTTTTTTCGACCGGCTGAATACAAAATATTGATTTTTTATTTATTATGACGGAGATAATCTCAAATGCAGGAAAATTTTTATAAGATTGATTCAATACTTTCTAATATAATAAAATCGTACCCTATTGACGCCGTGGGCTATGTTCCGATAAAAAGCGGACATATCAACTCCACTTACAAGCTGATAGGTGACGACGGTAAAAATTTTCTGCTTCAAAAAATCAACACTTATGTCTTTAACCGTCCGGAAGAGCTGATGGATAATATCATCAGAGTTACATCGCATCTCAGAAAAAAAATCGCTGCCGAGGGCGGAGATCCGTCGAGAGAGACGTTGACCGTTGTAAAAACAAACGACAATAAAAATTTTGTCCGTGCAGACGATGACACTTTTTGGAGAGTCTATAATTTCATAGAAAATACCGAAAGCTATGACAAATCAAACGAATTTCTCTTCAAAAAAACAGGCGAGGCTTTCGGAAAATTTCAAAGCGATCTCTCGGATTTTCCGATAGACACGTTGTTTGACACTATTCCGGACTTCCACAATACTCCCAAAAGATTTAAAAACTTTAAAAAATCCGTTGAAAATAATTTATCGGGAAGAAAAGACAGATGCCTTGACGAAGTGAATTTTGTCCTTGAAAGAGAAAATATCTGCCCTCAAATAGCATCCCTGATTTCCGAGGGAAAAATTCCTCTGAGAGTCACGCACAACGACACGAAACTTAACAATGTAATGTTCGACAAAAATACGATGGAGCCGGTTTGTATTGTGGATCTCGATACCGTTATGCCGGGCAGCGTGCTGTACGATTTCGGCGACGCCGTAAGGTTCGGAGCGAATACCGGCGCGGAGGATGAAAAAGATTTGGATAAGGCGAATTTCAGCATCGATTTGTTCAAAGCCTTTACCGAGGGATATATGTCAAAGGCAAAAGAATCGCTTACCCCGACCGAGATTGAAATGATACCTTTTTCGTGTATTCTTATGACTTATGAATGCGGCATGCGTTTTCTCGGCGATTATATCGACGGCGACAAATATTTTGCTACCTCATACCCCGATCATAATCTTGTAAGGGCGAAGGTTCAATTCAGATTAGTGAAGCAGATGGAAGAAAATTTATTAGAAATGAAGCGGATCGTAAAGGGGATTTGCGAACCGTAGTCAGGGTGGTAATTTTTGGAAACGATAAAGGATAAACAACAGGTAACTGTCGGTTATCAGGCTAAATCTTATCTGTATTTCGGTATTGCCTCTATCATGCTCGCCTGCAATGCGATAGGAGAGAGGTTTTTAAACGATACGGATATTTCGGACGGTCTGAGAATGGTTTTCGTCGCTGTATCGCTTGTGTTCTACATTGCTTCTTATGTTTTCAGCATCAAAGGATTTTCCGTTTTTTCCAGAGCATGCAGGCTTACGGAGACAAACGACTGCTATTACCTGGGCAGAAATTTGAAAATTCTTTCGTTCATCAGCTTATTGGTGACGTTGATTTGCGAATTTCTGACTATAATTTTTTACATCCTATTGAGACAGTACGCCGGACGTATGCTTACTTCCGACGAGACGGTTGCGTCTCAGAATATTATGATTATTTCCGGAATAGTCGTAATTGTCATGCAGATTTGTTCGCTGTCCAGCCTTTATATCATTTTCTTTCTGAAAAACAGAAGGCTCGTTTCCGTCAAATCGTTCAGAGACTTTTCGCTTTTTGCGGGAATACTTCTCGCCGTTCAGCTTATAATAGGAATAATTTCGAGAGTATTCGCTATTTCCGGTCAGAATATTTCTTTCCTGTCTGATTTTTCTATGATACTTCAGATAATAAAATATCTCATAATGATAATTTATTTCTTCTTTGGCAGAAATCTCGCTCAGACGAACGCGAATTTCGCAAAAGTCGAAAATACCGATTATGATAAGTCAAAATCAGACGCGTGGCTTGAAAATTAATTTTTTTAAAAAATTTTCCCGCTCATTTCAAACGAGCGGGAATTTATTTTTTATTTTTTCAGAAGTGAAGACGCGTCCTTATCGAGTATTACATGTACGTTTGGATGGTTTTGAAGTATTGACGCGGGACATGACGGCGAAACTGGGCCTTCTATCATATTTTTCACGGCCTCCGCTTTGTTAAAGCCGTAGGCCATCAGAATAATCTCCCTTGCCTTCATAATGTTTTTAATTCCCATCGTCACGGCGTATTTCGGAACGTCGGATTCTTTTTCAAAAAATCTTTTGTTCGCCTCAATCGTACTTTCCGTCAGTTTTACCTTGTAAGTTCCTTCGGTGAATTTATCGGAAGGCTCGTTAAATCCTATATGACCGTTTCGCCCAATCCCGAGGAATTGAATATCTATTCCGCCGGCGTCGTCTATTTCTCTGTCATATTCACGGCAGAATTTTTCAATATCGGCAGGATTTCCGTCCGGGATATGAATGTTTTCGCTGTCGATATCGACTTTGTCGAAAAGGTGCTCGTGCATAAATGTGTAATAGCTGTTTTTGTCGTTCTTAGGAAGTCCTACATATTCGTCGAGATTATATGTTTTTACATTTTTAAATGAAATTTCTCCGTTTTTATATCTCTTTATAAGCTCGTTGTAAGTTGTTATGGGAGTGTCTCCCGTCGCAAGACCGAGAACGGGAAATTCCTTTGACTTCATTACATTTTCGATGATGTCGGCAGCGTAAATTCCCATCTGTTCTTTTGTCTCAAAAATTTTGACTTCCATATTTTCTCCTCTTTTCTGAAAAAAAATATATCTTGTTTGAAACTTTAGTTTAACATTTATTCAGGTTTATTTCAATACTGTTGACAGAATATACGAAAATATTTATTTAAAAGTCCTCTATCCTCCGACTTTACAAAAAATGATAAAAGCGGCTTCGCATAAAAAAACGAAACCGCACTTATAATTTATGTACTATTATTTTGTTCCGAAAATTCTGTCTCCGGCGTCGCCGAGTCCCGGAACTATATATCCGTTCTCGTTCAATTTTTCGTCCATTGCGGCGCAGAAAATATCAACGTCGGGGTGTGCCTTGGAAAGGGCGTCTATTCCCTCGGGAGCCGCTATGACGCACATGAACTTGATTGATTTCGGCTCTCTCTTTTTTATCTGCGTGATTGCGTCAACTGCGCTGCCGCCTGTTGCGCACATAGGATCTACAAGAAGAACGTCTCTTTCCGAAATATCCTGAGGAAGTTTGCAATAGTATTCGACAGGCTCAAGAGTTTCGGGATCTCTGTAAAGACCTATATGACCTACTCTTGCCGACGGAATCATTTTCAGTACGCCGTCGACCATTCCTATTCCCGCTCTTAAAATGGGTACTATAGCCATTTTCTTGCCGGCAAGTTTTTTTGTGGTAGCCGTTCCTATGGGCGTTTCCACTTTCGTATCTACAAGCGGCAGATCTCTTGTAGCCTCGTATGTCATAAGCATTGCGATTTCACCGATTATCTCTCTGAAATCTTTGCAGCTTGTGTTTTTATCCCTCAGTATTGTGAGTTTGTGTTGAATCAAAGGATGCTGAATAATTTCTATTTTTCCCATTTTTTAAAGTCCTCCCGATGGAAAATAATATTTGGCTTTTAGTATTATACTATTCGATGAATAAGTTTACAAGTAAAAAGCGAATCGATTTTAAAAATAATCAATTCGCTTAAATATGTCAATTTTTCTTTTCTATTTCCGTTATGAGGTCAACTCTTCTCTGATGTCTTCCGCCCTCAAATTCGGTGTCGATGAAAAGGTCTACGAGTTCGTCGGCAAGACCTGCGCCTACAACTCTCGCGCCGAGGCAAAGAACATTGGCGTCATTGTGCGCTCTCGTAAATTTAGCGGAAAAACAATCCGAGCAGGCTGCGGCTCTGATTCCGTTTACCTTATTTGCGCAAATAGACATACCTATACCTGTTCCGCAGCAGAGTATTCCTCTGTAACATTCTCCCGATGTGATTTTTCCGCAGAGTTTTTCGGCGTAAACGGGGTAGTCGCAAGATTTTGTGTCGTAAGTTCCAACGTCCTCGTATTCGAGTCCTCTTTCGTCAAGATGCTTTTTTATTTCCTCCTTCAAGGGGAAACCGGCATGATCCGAACCTATTACAAGTTTCATATCTGCTCCTTTCGCAATATAAAATATATTTTTTAAATTTTATTTTCTTCTGATTTTTTTCTGAGCATTCTCTCTGCCTGAGGCGGTCTCAGATAAACCGGTTCAAGCTTCCCGGATTCAACGAAATCGTCTTCTCTGTCATTTGCTATAAGACAAGCAGACGACGCCCTTTGAAATTTCAGCTCGGGCGAGCATATAAATAAATCGTCCACTTTGCCGATTAAGTAGTTGTATGAAATATCCGCGCCGTCTCCTATCAGTATTTTTTTGCCTGAAATCAAAGAAAGCTCTCTTCCCAAATCGTCGAGACTTATTGCCCTGTCCTCTGTAATTCTGCTGACGGAAAAATCGAACGAAAAGAAATTGGCGTTATACACCTGATTTCTTCTCGCGTCCATAACAGATACGATAGTGGCGTCCGAATTTATAAGCGGATATGCTATCGCCTCAAGAGTCGAAACGGGACAGCATTTTATGTTGTTTTTAAAACATATTCCTTTTGCTGTCGCTATTCCTATTCTGACCCCGGTAAAAGACCCCGGACCGCATGTGACGGCTACTGCGTCCGTGTCATCTACAGATAAATCGGTGTTATTGTAAAGATTTTCTATAATCGGCATTAAAGTGACGGAATGAGTGAGTCCGGAATTTAAAAAAGTTTCTCCTATTATCTTTCCGTCTTTGGAGACAGCCGCCGATACGGATTTCGCGGAGGAATCGATTCCGAGTATTACCATCTTCCGCCTCCGTCTATAATAAATTTTCTTCTGTTTTCTCCGAGCGGCTCAATATTTACATTTATCAGGTTTATTGATCCGTCGTCAACAGCCTCTTCGATGTTTTCGCTCCATTCGATGAAAATTATGCTGTCGGAATCGAGATAATCGAAAAATCCAGTCGAATAAAGACTGTCCCATGAATTTACTCTGTACATATCGAAATGATATACGTGAAATCCGTTAACGGTAATTCCGTAGTCGTTTACAATAGCGAATGTTGGACTTGTCACAGGCAGTTTTACGCCTAATTTTTCGCACGCGTACCTTGTAAAAGTCGTTTTGCCTGCTCCGAGGCCTCCTTTAAAAGCGACGACGTCGCCGCCTTTCAGTTTCGACGCGAAATCATATGCGATAGATTCCGTGTCACTTTCTTTTTCGGAAATATATACTTTCATAAAAAAACATAATATACTTGAAAAAACAGAGTTATGACTGTATAATATTTATTATTGATTATATATAAAAAATTAAAGTATAATAATATCAATAAAAACTAAAGTTCAGGTTTATATCGGATTTGAAAAATATTATATCACATATAAAAAGTTTTATCAAGCAGACCGATAACTTTTTGCTTTTGATATGCATAGCGCTTTCAACTGTCGGAATACTTTCGGTTCAGTCGGCGACGCTTGTAAATTCCGGCTCGTCCGTGCCGAAGGGGCTTACAAGAGACGCCACGGTAATGCTTCTTGCCGTAGTTATCGGAATAGTTCTCGCGATATTGATTTCCTGCGTAAATTATGATTTCATGATAAGGCTTTGGCCTTTTATAGGGCTTGTATGCATGGGGCTTGTCGCGCTGACTTTGATTATCGGCGTCGGCCCGTCCGCGAGGTCTGACGCGAGAACATGGATAAGGCTGGGCGGTTCCGGTCTTTACTTTCAGCCGTCGGAACTTTGGAAAGTCGGATTTATTATCACATTCGCGTCGCATCTTGACAATGTAAAGGACAGACTCAATAAATTTTCGACATTTATCGTTCTCTGCATTCACGGCGCAATACCTGTCGCGCTTGTAACGATAAGCGGCGATATGGGTTCGGCTCTCATATTTTTTATGATGTTTGTGATAATGATGTTCGCGTCGGGCGTTCATCTGAGATATTTTGCTTTAGGAGCGGCCGTCGGCATCGCGTCTATATATCCTCTTTGGAACTTTGTCTTTTCCGATATTCAGAAGGACAGAATTTTAGCGCTCATTAATCCCGAATCATATCCAGATATAATATATCAGCAGGAACAGGGACTTAAAGCTATTAAAAGCGGCGGATTTTTCGGAGCCGGTCTTTTCAAGGGATATTACACTCAGAACGGTCTCATACCCGAAGGCGAAAACGATATGATACTCGCGACAGTCGGAGAAGAGCTCGGACTTGTCGGATGTATAGTTGTGTTCGCGCTGTTTTTTATCCTCGTTTTCAGAATTGCTTCTGTCGGAAGAAAATCAAAAGATTCCGTAGTAAATATTATAGCTGCGGGGGCCGCTGCGATGATAGCGTCTCAGGTTATTATCAACGTCGGCATGGTGCTTGAAATTTTCCCTGTAATCGGAATAACTCTTCCTTTTTTGAGCGCGGGCGGTTCTTCAAACCTCTGCATTTACCTTGCGATAGGTATCGTGATGAGCTTAAGGCGTCATACAATGGCTAAAGACATCACCGGTATTAGGCTTCAGAGAGGGAGCTTTTCGAGCTGATGAAAGATGAAACGGAATTTTTAAAAAAGAGATTTTCGGAGCTCAGCGACAGAGCTTTTGAAAGAAACGTATGGGAATATTCCTCATTCCTCAATTTGGAGGAACAATCCGTTTTAATGTCGTCTGTTCCCGGCAATATGTATTTTCTTTACGGAGGGTACACGGAAGCGGAGAGGAAAATCGCCGTTTTCGGAGACAGAGAAGAGTTTGGCTACGACCCGGCTTTCCCTGTTAAAATTATAAAGTTCACGCCGGTGAATATGAAATTTTCTGATAATCTCACACACCGCGACGTTTTGGGTTCTGTTATGTCCTTAGGAATTGAGCGAAAAACAGTGGGAGATATTTTAATTTATGAAAACACGCCGTATGTATTTGTGCTGGATGAAATTTCAAACGCCGTTCTCGAACTGAAAAAACTTAAACACACATCTGTAAAAGCCGAAATCTGCTCTTTCGTTCCCGAACAGGCCGTACCGAAAATAACAGAAAAAGAAGTTACCGTGTCGTCACTCAGATTGGACTGCCTTGCCGCCGCGGTTTTCGGATTGTCGAGAAAAGAAGCTTCCGATTTATCAAAGAACGGCAGACTGTTTGTCGATTCCGCAGAAAAAATCAATCCGTCGTTTGAAGTGAAGGAAGGCAGTATAGTGTCAGTCAGAGGAAAGGGAAGATTTAAACTTTTATCTGTAAACGGATTAACTAAAAAAGGCAGATTGAAAATTACCGTCGGAACATATAGCTGATATTTTTACAAAATCAATTTTATGAAAGGAAAATCACATGCCCGGAAAATATTCCGTGTCACTCGGAAAGATAATAAAAGACAATCAGTTTGAAACGCTTTATACGCCTGATGATCCGGATAACATATATATAAGCTCAAAGGACGTAAACAGACCCGGACTTATGCTTTCGGGTTATTCGGATTACTTTGATTCGGAAAGAATAGATATTTTCGGACTTACGGAAATTTCGTATCTCAGAGGGTTGTCTCCCGAAAAAAGAGAAGATTCATATGAATGTTTTTTCTCCGCGAGACCGGCGGCTCTTCTTATTACGAGGAGTCTTGAAACGGTAGGCAATATGATGGAATACGCCGAAAAATATTCGGTACCTGTTTTGAGAACGTCCGAACAGACTTCTGCCGCAATGGCCGCATTGATTTCATATCTCGGCGTAGAACTTGCCGACAGGATAACAAGGCACGGAGTTTTGGTTGAAGTATCCGGGGAAGGAGTTCTGATTGTAGGCGACAGCGGAGTCGGAAAATCAGAGACTGCGGTCGAATTGATAAAAAGAGGTCATAGACTTATCGCGGACGACGCGGTCGAAATAAGGCGGGTTTCAAATAAAACTCTCGTAGGTCAGGCTCCCGACAATATACGGCATTATATTGAGGTCAGAGGCGTAGGAATAATAAACGCGAGAACTATATTTGGTCTCGGCGCGGTAAAACTTTCTGAAAAAATCGATATGGTCATACGACTTGAGCAGTGGGCTCCTGAAATGGTCTACGACCGCATGGGGCTTGAAGAAGACTATATAAATATCCTCGGCATACATGTTCCCGCCACCGTAGTTCCCGTAAAACCCGGAAGAAATCTCGCTATAATAATTGAGACTGCGGCTTTAGTCAACAGGCAGAAAAAAATGGGATATAACGCCGCCAAGGAGCTTATGACAAGCCTCGGCATGGATGATTATTATCCAGAACAGAAGGAAATAGAGCATTGGAGTCTAGACGGCTCGTCAGGCGATTATTATTAAATAATAAATAATTTATAATCAAATTTTTATTTTTCGGAGGAAAAAATTATGTTCAGAATCGGAATAGATCTGGGAGGAACAAACATCGTGTCCGCTGTTGTGGACGAAAACTACAACATCATTTCAAAAGGCAAAAAGAAAACATACAATGAAAGACCGGCTTCTCAGATATTCGACGATATAGCGGAGTCTGTAAGAATTGCAGTCAAAAACGCTGATATAACGTTGAACGAAGTCAAATCTATTGGAATCGGCACTCCGGGCTCCGTAAACAAGGCGAAGGGAGTTATAGATTACGCAAACAATCTCGGATTTGACAAGGTCCCCGCTTATCAGATGCTTTCCGAGAGACTCGGCTTTGACAAAATATTTATAGACAACGACGCCAACTGCGCCGCTTTAGGCGAAGCTGTCGCAGGCGCCGGAAAAGGGTCAAAGGATTTTATCGCCATTACTCTCGGCACCGGAATAGGTTCGGGAATTGTATCAAACGGCAAACTTGTGACAGGCGTAAATTATGCGGGCGCGGAGATGGGTCATACCGTAATAATCGCCGGCGGCGAGCCTTGCACATGCGGAAGAAGAGGATGCTGGGAAGCTTACGCCTCCGCTACGGCTCTTATCCGCGACACAAAAAAGGCGATGAAGGAAAATCCTTTTACGATTATGTGGGATATGGTAGATAACAATATAGACGATGTAAACGGAAAGACTGCGTTTGACGCCATGAGAGCCGGAGACCCTGTAGCGACAGCCGTTTGTCAGAAGTACATCTACTATTTGAGCGTCGGAACGATAAATATTGTCAATATATTCCAGCCTGAAAAAATCTGTTTCGGCGGCGGCATCGGTCACGAGGGTGAAAATATTCTCGCTCCTCTCAGAAAGATAGTCGCATCGGAAAGATACTCGAGACATTCTGAAAAACAGACGATTATCTGTGAAGCCGAACTCGGAAACGACGCCGGAATAATCGGAGCCGCTCTGCTTGACGAATAAAAAGATAAAAATTTGTACGAACGTAAGTTTTTATGAATACAGACGCTTCTATTGTTTTAAGCCTTGAAAAACTTGGCTTAACCGTTAAATTAAACGAGGATATGTCTTGCCATACCACTTTTAAAGCGGGCGGCAGAGCCGAATACTTCATTTCCGCGAAAAACCCCGAATCTATCTACGGCGCCATAAAACTTGCCGAAAAAGAAAATATAGATTATTTCATCCTCGGCAAAGGTTCCGATACACTTTTCAGAGACAGCGGGTTTAACGGATTTGTGATTTCAACCGCTCAGTTTATGACAGAAATCAAAGTTTCCGGAAATATAATAAAGGCTCAGGCAGGCGCTTCTCTCGCGCATCTTTGTATGACGGCGTGCGAAAACTCTCTTACGGGACTTGAATTTGCCTACGGAATACCGGGATCTGTCGGCGGCGCTGTTTTTATGAACGCCGGAGCGTACGGCGGAGAGATGAAAGACATTATCAAATCAGTAACATACCTCGATAAAGACGGCCGGATTATCACTAAGAACAGAGGCTCTCTCGATTTGTCATACCGCCATTCGTTTTTTTCTGATAACCCCGGCTGCGTGATAATTTCCTGCGAGGTGGAGCTCAAAAAAGGAGTTCAGAGCGAGATTAAAAGCAAAATGGACGATCTCACAGAAAGACGCAGATCAAAACAGCCGCTTGAATATCCGAGCGCCGGAAGCGCGTTCAAACGTCCGGAAGGGTATTTCGCGTCAAAGCTTATAGATGACTGCGGACTCAGGGGCGTTTCTGTGGGAAATGCGCAGATATCGGAAAAGCATACCGGATTTATTGTCAACAAAGGCGGCGCGACTGCCGATGATATAATCGGACTTATCAAACTTGTTCAGAAAACTGTTTTTGAAAAAACAGGAGTCAGACTTGAACCGGAGATTAGAATAATTCCGGCTTAAATAGGTGTCAAATGTCATTTTCAGGCGAAGTAAAAAAAGAGTTATGCTCTTTGATAAATGAAAAAGACTGCTGCCGCAGGGCGGAAGCCTACGGAATGCTTTTTTTCGGAAAATATTTTGACAAAAATTCCATGGGAATACTGTCGGATTATGAATTTGTCGCAAAAAAATACGCGGAGGAAGTCTACAATCTGACGGGATTCAGACCTGAAGTGGGTCAGACTGACAAAGGCAGCTACAAAGTCAGGATAAAAAACAGGGACGAAATCAGGCTCATATTAAACGAACTCGGATATTCCGGAAATGAAGCCGTTCTGAAATTTCAGAAGAACAACTTGGAAAACGACTGCTGTGTAAGGTCGTTTTTGAGAGGCGCTTTTATTTCGTGCGGAATAGTCGCGGACCCTGAAAAAAGTTTTCATTTTGAATTTTCCGCGTCGTCGAAAGTAAAGTCAGACGCGTTGATAAAAATGCTGGAATCTTTGAAAAAAAGCCTTGACGGTCAGATTTCCGAACCTCTCGTTTCTTCAAGAGGCGGAGTGAGACTTGTATACTACAAAAAGAAAAACGACATAGAAAATATTTTAATAGCTATGGGCTGTCAAAACGCGGCGCTTGAATTTATAGACAATGAAATTATCAAAGTCGTAAAAAACAACGCCAACAGAGCGGCCAACTGCGATGCGGCAAATATAAAAAGAACAATCGAAGCGTCTAAAAAACAGACTAAGGCTATAAATATTTTAAAGCGCAAAGGCAAATTTGACACTCTGCCGGAGGAATATAAGCGAACAGCCGAAATCAGACTCGAAAGACCGGAGGCTTCTCTATCCGAGATAGGCAAATCGCTTGAAAAACAGGTTTCGCCTGCCACAGTCAGTTACAGATTAAATAAGATAGTAGAACTTTCGGAAAAATAAAATATTATACGGAGTAATAAATGGACTTAGACAGCAAGAAACATCCGCTTATAAACGACCAAGTTACGAAAAAAAGATGGAATACTATTGTAATGGTGCTTTACTATATAATGTATATAGCGCTTTTCTATATATTCGCGAAATATCTTCTTCTTCCTCTTTTTCCGTTTTTGTTCGCGTTTTTTATAGCGTATATTCTTCAGAGACCTATTCATACGCTTGAAAAAAAGAAATTGCCAAAAAAGGTAACGTCGGTTGTACTCGCGCTTCTTGTCTACGCCGCTGTTCTTGCTCTGATAGCAGTTATCGGTTACGCTGTATACAGCAGAGTACGTGATTTTATTCCGTCCGCTTCGGGCGATTCGAGCACTTTGTCCGGCATAGTTAAAACAATCAAAGACAACCTTCTGGCGTCCGACCTTTTTTCAAAACTTCCCGAAAATATAGTGAAAAGCATATCCGGCTGGTTTGATTCTTTTCAGACGTCTTTGAAAAGCGAGGGCGCCGTTTCCGCATTTATTGAAAAATTCGGAAGTTTTTCCGAAAAAATCAAGAGCGCTATTACATCTGTTCCCACAATGCTTATCTCGTCAGTCGTAGGAATAATAGCCACATGTTTTATAACAGTCGGATTTGACGACATAAAAGCTTTTATAAAAAGGCAGTACAAAACAGAAGAATCTCTTAATAAGGCGAGAACTACAAAGCGCGTACTCACCGTTTCACTCGGAAAGATAATCAGAGCGTACCTCCTTATTATGCTTATTACAGGAAGCGAAGTCGCCGCGGGGCTTATAATATTGAGTGCTGTAGGCATTTACGACGGCGGAAATATCGCGGCGATAGCAATCGGAACCGCGATAATCGATATAATACCTGTACTCGGCACCGGAACGGTTTTAATACCGTGGGCGATTTATGAGGTTATTATCGGCAATTACGCCATGGCTCTCGGTCTTATAATAATGTATGTTATAATTACCGTTGTCAGACAGTATATTGAGCCAAAGCTTGTAGCGTCTCAGGTCGGTATGTCGCCGGTTGTGTCTATTTTAGCAATGTATATTGGCGCGAGATTTTTCGGCATTCTCGGTTTTTTCGTCGTTCCGCTCACATGTATTGTCATTAAATTATTAAACGATGAGGGAGTTTTGCATATGTTCAAGACTAAAGATATGGAATTGAAAGAGCTTGCCGCCGAAAAATCTGAAGCGGATAATGAAAACGGCTCTGATATTGCCGAAAATTAGAAAACGAGAGATTTTTTGAAAATAATCGTTGATAATATTTCATTCCGCCGATAAAATAAATCGGAAAGGAAAACATAAAATTTTTCAGAAAGGTCATAATTTTTATGGAGAACAGGACAAAAAGGACGTTGATTGCGTCTGCGGCAGGTTTCGCGGCAGGTCTTGACGCGGTCAGAGCCGCTAAATTTAAACCGAAGAAAAAAGAATACCCCGCGCTGCCGGAAGAAAATGTCAATGTAGAAAGATACACCGAGACGCTTCAGGCAGCTATCAGATGCAAGACTATTTCCAATATTGATATGAGCAAGATGGATAAAAACGAGTTCATCAAGCTTCATAATCTTTTGAGAAAACAGTATCCTTTAATGCATGAAAAGCTGAAAGTCGAGGATATAGGTTTTGCCGCACTTCTTTACACATGGGAGGGAACAGACCCTTCTCTGAAACCTATAGCGCTTTTAGGTCATCAGGACGTAGTTCCTATCACAGACGGCACTCTCGGCGACTGGAAGCATCCTCCTTTTGACGCTGTTATTGACGACGGCGTTTTGTACGGCAGAGGCGCGATAGACATGAAAAATCATCTTGTCGGCGTCTGCGAAGCTGTGGAGACGTTGCTTGAGGAAGGCTTTACTCCTAAGAGAACTGTTTATCTCTGCTTCGGCTGCAATGAGGAAATTGTAGCCTCTCCCGAATCTCAGGCAGAGCTTATTTCAAAGACTCTTGAATCAAGAGGCGTTGAACTTGAATCGCTTCTCGACGAGGGCGGCGGACTTCTTAATATGAAAATACCCGGCGTTATAGATAAAAATATCGTAGGAATAGGTATTGGAGAAAAGGGAAACGTCGAATTCAGAATTACCGTTCCGGGCGACGGCGGTCATTCTTCGGCTCCTCCGAAACATACGGCGGCAGGAAAACTCGCTGATGTAATAAAGGATATCGAAAATCATCCGTTCCCCGTAAGAGTAAGCCCCGAAATCAAGAATGTCATAAAAATACTCTGTGAAAACGTCGAATTTCCCGTAAGACTTCTTACCGTAAATTACAAGGCTCTTATGCCCGCGATAGTTCTCGCTATGGCAAATATCAAAGGTGCGTCGTCTTTAATGAGAACAATGCAGGCTGTCACAATGCTTGAGGGAAGTCCTCAGTTCAATGTTCTTCCCAAAAACGCCACAGCCGGCGTCAATTTCAGAATAATTCCCGGCGAGCATGTTTCCGACGTTGAAAAGCATCTTCGCAAAGTCATAAAAAATAAAGACGCTGTTATTGAATTTAGAGGAGGCAACGAGCCGAGTATTATTTCTCCTACAGATTCGAGGACGTTCAATCTTATTTCCGACCTTGTCGGCTCTATGAGCGACAGAAACGTAATTGTGCCGTTTATTGTAATGGGCGGAACGGACGCGAGACATTATCAGAATATCTGTTCGCAGCTTTACAGAATTTCTCCTTTCCAGATGGATTTTGAAATAGTCTTCACATCACACGGAACGAATGAGCGGATTCCTGTCTCATCATTCCATGACGGAGTCGCTTTTTTTAAGAGATATATCAGAAAGCTTTCTTCCGAATAAAATTATATATTAAACAGTCGGATTTTTTTTCCCGGCTGTTTTTATTTTCCACGGAACAGAAATTTTACAATAATTTGACAGAAAAAATAATTTGTTAATAATTTGTTCATATTAGTTTAATAAAAACAGAACATTTTCAAGTTTCAGTTAAGATTAATAGAGTATAGTTTAATCAAGATAAAGATGAAGCAAGCGATAAACCTATTCAATATTTCTTAGAGCTTTAAAAGATTTTATCAACGTCATTTATGAAGAATATGCACCTCTCTTCATAAAAGATACAGGTAAGAAAAATAAAGTTTCAAAGTTTTGTTTCATTAATGTCTTGCGTCCAAAATTTTAGATTACACCTTAAGTCTTTATAATGCAAATCCCCTCTAACACAAGATTAACGCCCAGTGACTGCCGGGCGTTAATTTTGTATAAGCGGCTTTTTATAATCGCTATTGAAATCGTGTTTATACAATGTTAAAATTTAGTGAGTATAATTTATCAAAATGAAGAAGTACGTAAATCTTCATTGCAGAATATTTTTAAATATTTTTAATTGTTATTTTTGAGTCATGAAAAATCAGCCTTATCCGTTATATGAATTGCCTGTTATCACCGATTTAAAAGATATGGTGGTAAAGAGGGCGGAAGAAACACCGGACGAAATATGTTTTACTTTTCCCGTATCGAGAGATGTGACGGGTGAGAAAACGTGCAAGGAATTTTTAGACGATATTAATGCGCTCGGCACAATGCTGTATTCTCTCGGTTACAGGAATAAAAAGATTGCGATAATGGGCGAGAATTCGTACGAATGGATAGTGACGTTTCTCGCGTGCGCCAACGGAGGAAATATAGCCGTTCCTCTTGACAAGGAGCTTGAACCGAAGGATTTGAGGGAACTTATGAAAATGGTCGAATGCGACACAGTTTTCGCCTCAAAAAGATGCGTAAAGAAATTCAATGAATACGACGGTTTGACTGTATATAACTTCTCAAATTTTGACGGACTTATTTCTTCCGGTCGACAGATGATAAAAAACGGCGATACCGAGTTTATCGATTATAAAGTGAGACCGGAAAAAACAGCCGCTATTTTCTTTACATCCGGAACAACCGGCAGAAGCAAAGCGGCGATGCTTTCAAACAGAAATATCGCGAGCGATATCAATTCGTCTTGCAGAAATTTCAGACTTGACGGCGATACTCTTTCCGTCCTTCCTTTCCATCACACTTTCGGTCTTATAACTGCTGTTTTCATGGTCTTCAATTACAGGCATCAGGTATATATTGAAAAGAGCATGAAAAATATTCAGCGGGATCTCAAAAACGTAAAACCGGCTATGATGTTTATGGTTCCTCTTATATTGGAATCGTTTTACAAGCGTATAATGGCGCAGGCGCAGAATGAAGGAAAGTATGATAAGCTTATCAGAGGAATGAAAATTTCCGACAGACTTTTAAAAATCGGTATAGACAGAAGAAAAACAATGTTTTCGCAGATAACGGACGTTTTCGGAGGCAATCTTGATACGGTTATCTGCGGCGGCGCTTTTCTCGATGAAAAATATATAAGCGCGTTCAGAAGCTGGGGCGTAAAAATATTGAACGGCTACGGCATAACAGAATGTTCGCCTGTGCTCGCAGTAAACAGAAACGATTATATTATTCCCGGCAGCGTCGGACAAGTTATCGACGCCGACGAGGTTAAGATAGCTGACGACGGCGAAATACTCGTAAAGGGAGCGAATATTTTCGAGGGATATTATAATGACCCTAAAGATACCGAAATGTCGTTTGACCACGGATGGTACCATACCGGCGACCTCGGCAGACTCGGTGAAAATAATGTGCTTTTCATCACGGGCAGAAAGAAAAACCTGATTATACTTTCAAACGGCGAAAATATTTCTGCTGAAATGATAGAACAAAGAATTTACGACAATATACCTTATGTAAAAGAAGTCGTCTGCTACGGCGAAGAGGGCAAGATAACGGCGGAAATATACTTGGATCCCGATGTCTCTGACGCGGAACAGAATATTCAGAGAGACATCGACAACCTGAACAAGACCGGTAAATTAAATACGATGATAGGAAAAGTAAAACTCAGGGTTCAGGAATTTGAAAAGACTACTACTCAAAAGATAAAAAGAATCGGGAGGGAACAGAAAAATGATGGAAAGACTGATTAAAATTTTATCGGACTACACCGAATCAGACGTTCAGATTACGGAAGATACAGACATCATGAACGACCTTGGTTTGAGCTCGTTTGATATAATCAACCTTGCTGGCGATGTTGAAGATGAATTTGATATTATCATACCTGATGACGATATTCCGACGCTCAGAACAGTCGGCGATGTCATCGCATTTATAAAAAATCATTCTGACAAATAATTAAATTATATAAAGTGGGCGGCTTTTCGGCTGCCCGTTTTTTTTTGCATGAAAAAATGACCGCCCTTTTTGAAGACGGTCATTTTTGTTTTTATCTTATTTCGCGAACATCTTTTTGAACCAGTCAACTATCTTTCTAAGGAACGCAATAAGAGATGAGAAAATATTTGTTTTCTTTTCGCTCGCGATGTAGTTTACAGTGATGTTCTGTTCGGAAGTGATGTTTGAAACAGTGTATACTCCGTGAGAGTCGGGATAAATCTGATCACCGTTTACCTCGACAATCATGTAGTTGTCGGTGTATCCGTGGTCAAGAACTACTCTGAACTGATACGTTCCGCCGTATTTGACGTACTGCGGCTGAGTTCCGATCGATTCTACCTGAGCGTGCTTTGTGTTTACGGTTATATTCAGTTTATAAGTCTGTTCTTTGTTTCCCGTGTTGCCGCCGGAAGAGTTTTCGGTCCACTGAGCTTGGAATGTGACGTTGCCCCACATATTGAAATATGTGCCTGCGGCGAAGAGCTTTGTATCGTCGTTTAACGCGTCAGCCCATGAGCTGTCTGAGTCGCATGAAATTACTTTCCAGCCCTTGAACGTGTAGTCGGCTTTCTGAACTGAAGGAAGGACGAACGAGCCTGAATAATTGTAAGTCCATGACGTTTTGTTGAAACTGAATCCGCCGTTTGTATCAATCGTTGCGGTGTAATCTATCGGAGTCCAGTGCGCGTAGATTACCATATCGTCTGTAACCTGAGTATTTGATGTCACCTGACTGCCCGCGTCCGGATCGGTGTACCAGCCCGAGAATGTGTATTTAGCTCTTGTCGGAGTATCGAGAGAACCTAAAGTTTCATTGTATTTTTTAGAAATATTGTTGTGAGTGCCGGGATAAATGTTGATTTTGAACGTATAGTTGTCAAAAGTGAAATCCTGGAAATCAGCTACATGGTCGTTTGCGTAGTAGATGAACATAGACGCCGTTGTGCCCGATGTGGCTGTTGTGCTTACGGAATAAGTCGTGCTCGATGAGCGTACGTTTAATTCCTTGCTTTCGCCGCCCGAAATGAAGTAGAATTTGGGAGAACATGTAAATCCGTCGTTCTGCGTCCATGCCGCGGGAGATTTACCGGATATATTCGTAAATGAAAGAGTGTATCCGCTGCTTGAATCGGGAAGAGCGATGTTTTTGAATATGTAGTAAATGCCCTCGTCTGTATCAACTGTCCCGCCGCTCGGGTACTGAGCTCCCGGTGTTAAAGTATTCGCCGTGCCGTTTA
>OMUY01000010.1 GCA_900314355.1 uncultured Eubacteriales bacterium
CTTGTGCATTTATTGCCTGCGAGATCTGTGTATTCAATTGCGAACGTATAATCGCCGTCTGCACTATACGTAATTGTTGCAGAATGCGTTGCATTATCCCTGCTGTAAGAACCGTTTGTGGAGGACCAGCCAACAACAGAAGGAATTACTCCGTCCGTGTTCGTAATTTTAACCTTAACATCCTCTGCATTGAAATTGCGTTCAGTTATTTTTATGGTTGCAGTTCTGTTTGCCTTAAAATACGTTCCGCTGTCTGCGTTGTTGTTGTCATATGAAATATTAATTACCGGTGCGGTCGTATCAATTTTAATAATCGTATAACTCTTTGACCCTTTCTGTGAGTTATCAACAGTATTCAGGGAGTTATCTTTTGCATAAACAACTATCTGAATGTTGTTGCTGTTGTTCTTTGATGCAGACACGGTAATCTCTCCTGTCCACTTTTGCTTCAAATCGGACTGCTTGGGATGCGCCATATTGAATGTAAACAGCGTTCCTTCTTGCGTAGGCTTGTTCGGAGTCGCGCTGTCGCGATCAAACACCGCATAACGAATTTCTTTAATACCGGAGTACGTACCACCTACCATCGGATCGATTACTTCTATCGCAACCTTGACGTCATCCTTGTAAATTCCATTAATAGGCTTCTCAGGAGTTACAGAAATCTCAGGAGCAACAGATTCTTCAATGGGGTGTTCCTCATCAACAATTAAGCCGTTTGATGCAATATAGGTGTAATTGCCTGCATTATCAGTTGCTCTGAGATAGACGGTAAACTGTGTATTTTTCGTCACATCAAATGCCTCAAATGATTTCCAGTCTTCAATCGCATCAAGCTCTTTCTTGCTCAATATTGTAGTTTTATCGCTTGCTATTTCAGAAACAGGCATATAAAACTCAACGCTCTGAATCGGAGACGTCGCATCGTCGGTTGTTCCGGAAATGGAAATCTTTGTATTTGACCAGAAGCCGAATGTAAGCTCATCGATGTTTATGATGTCCGGATTATCGTTCTTCCATGTTTCCTCTTGCCCTTCTGCCGATTTTGCTGTAATTGCCCCGAGTGGTGCAGTTTTATCAACCGTAAATTTATACGGATTCTTCTGCCCGCTCACATCAACTGGCATATTTTTGTTACCAGCCTTATCGGTATATTCAACAGCGAACGTATAGTTGGCGTCAGCGAGATAGCTGATTGTTGCAGTATGAACAGCGTCATCAGGCGTTTTACCTTCAACTGTAGTCCAAGAACTGATCGAATATGGGTTTTCTACTTTTGTTCCTTTTGCATCTACGGCAGTAATCGTAATACCGTTCGTCGCTGCTGATGCGTCAAAGTGGTTTGTACGTTCGGTAATCGCGACTGTCGCTGTTCTTTCCTGATAATACCCGTCGACAGCATTTTCTTTCGCATCATCTTCATACGTTACCTTGATAACAGGATCGGTAACGTCAATATCAAGCGCAACATTCGTTTCGGTATAATTGCCTGCGTTATCCGTAACACCAACATAAACCTTAACATCGCTTGAGTCGTTATTAGATGCGTCAACTGTAATTGAGCCGTTCCATTTCGCAAAGAGCTGCGCCTGCGTCGGCACATTGCCCGTGTAAGTTGTTACATCCTTTTCACCTTTTGCCCAATCGGTGATAACCAGCGTACCGTTGTTTGTGTTAATGCCTTCCTCACGTGTATAATCAAATGAGAAGAGCGTCTGTCGCTGGGTTTCTTTATCCTTTTGAGTTTTCTTGTCTTTAGAGATAACCCAGTATTCAACCTTTGCAATACCCGAATAAGGTTCATCATCGGTTGTTTCGATGTTGATGTTTACATCTTTATTATAGATATTGTTTTCGTTAGGTTTATCTGGCGTCAAAGTAATTTTAGGTCCGACAAGGTCAACAATGTAACCGTCAGAACTGACATACTTGTAGTTGCCGGCGTTATCAGTAATCTTTACATAGACAACAAACTGCTCATTTTTGTTTACAGTAAAGGCATTGTATGGGATGAATTTGCCTTCTTTGTACAATTTATCAAGGTCGCTGGACTTCTTTGCGATAGGATCGTTGGTTTTATAATACTCTATCTTAATAGGACTGGTTTTATCCGATGCTTCAACTTTGACTTCAGACTTTGTTTTGCTATACAATCCAAAAGTTAGAATGCTCAGAATTATATCCCAACTGTGTTCATTAACTGTAATCTCGGCATCCGGCACAGTTGTATCCACGACGAAGGAATTCCATGCCACGCTTTCACCGATATTAACAGCCGGATCGTTCAGACTGTTTGCATTCCCGGCAATGTCTGTGTATTCCAAGCCAAAAGTATATGCACCATCATTTGGAAACGTAACAGTTGATGTCCATGTGGTCTTATCCGGATTCTTTTTGTCTTTATTTTCAGTCCATCCGGAAACAGAAACCGATTTTTTCAACTCTTCATTCAGGTTCTTGTCGTCAATATGTGTTTTCGCCGTCAAAAGATTGACAATATTCTCTGTCGCCTGTGTGCTGTTAAAGTGATGCGATCTTTCTGTGATTACTACTGTTGCCGTTCTTGGGGCGGCAAAGTAATAATCATTCAGCGCCGTATTATTATCGAATGAAACGTCAATAGTCGGCGGGGTAATGTCAATATCCAACTTAAGCGTGTCAGAATTGGTATTACCTGCATTATCTACAACAGT
>OMUY01000071.1 GCA_900314355.1 uncultured Eubacteriales bacterium
CGAAATATAACAGTTAATTAATTTCATATTTTGTGAATTTTTGTATCATAAAAAACACTCTCCGTTTTTTCGGAGAGCCGTAATTTATTGACGCCGGTTACAAATCCCGGAAGTCTATTTTTTTATCCTTGAAATAATATTCCCTGTCGTGTTCGTTTATTTTTCTCATCACTCTGCACGGGTTGCCGACCGCGACGACGTTTGACGGAATATTCTTTGTCACTACGCTGCCGGCGCCTATTACAGAGTTGTCGCCGATGTTCACTCCGGGCAGTATCACGGCGCCCGCGCCTATCCAGCAGTTTGAGCCGATTCTGACAGGGATATTGTATTGATAAGCTTTTTCCCTCAGTTCCGGCAATATAGGATGACCTGCCGACGCGACAGTCACGTTAGGTCCTATCATAGTGTAGTCGCCTATATAGATATGGGTGTCGTCCACGCATGTAAAATTGAAATTCGCGTATACGTTTTTCCCGAGATGAACGTGTCTGCCGCCGAAATTTGAATGAAACGGCGGTTCGATATAGCAGTTTTCGCCGACTTCGGCGAGCATTTCCTTTAAAAGCTTTTGCCTTTTTTCTATTTCCAACGGACGCGTCGCGTTGTAGTCGTACAGTTTTTCGAGACACTCTGATTGAAATTTCATTATCTCCTCATCTCCGGGAAGATATAGTTTTTCATCGTGCATTTTTTCTTTCATCGAGCTCATTTTATTTATTGCCTTTCGCTATATCTATTTTTTATCCCTCTGCGTCTGGAACATATACTGCTGGGCTATGCCTTCGACTCCGGAATATTTTTCCGGCAGTCCTTCGGGATAATTTTCCGCTGTAAATCTCATAATATGTCTGTCGACAGGAAAAGCGTCTTTATGGTTCATTCCGAAAAGCAAAACGCAGTCCGCCACTTTCTTTCCCACGCCGTCAAGTTTCATCAGCTCATTTTCCGCCTCCGCCGTATTCATTGAAGCGATTTTTCCAAGGTCGGTATCGCCCGATGCGACTTTTTTCGCGGCATTCAATATATAAGGAGAGCGGAAACCCGCCCTTATAACGTCAAGGTCTTCAATATTGAGTTCCGCGATTTTTTCCGCTGTCGGGAAAGAATACCTTTCATTTATCTTCCCGCCAAAATTTTCGCACAGTCTCTCGACTATGCCCCTTATTCTTTTTATATTGTTGCACGACGAAATTATGAACGTGCACAATGTTTCCCACATTTCCTGATTTAATATTCTGATTGTGCCGTACTTGAGCGAGCCGGACAAAATTTCATCCTCGGAAATCAATTTCAAAACGCCGGAATAATTTCTGCCGCAGTCAAAATAATATTCAAACTTTTTTCTGTCGCTTTCGTCCGAACCGAATATCCTTATTTTTTTTGAATCGGAGACGGCTTTTATCTCTTTTCCGAATACGACACCGTCAAATATCGGAAATTTTTCGCCGTTTTCTTCAAAGCGGTATTCTCCTGATTTAAGCCACCTGAACGCCTGTCCGCAGTCAATCGTGAGCGGCAGGTTTATTCCTCCTTCGGGAAATATGTCGATAAATTCATTCATTTTATTTTCTCCGTTATTTTTTATTCGCATTTTAATTTTTTACAAAATTATCGGTATCTGAATAATTCACAGACACAAAAAATAAATTTTGTCAACCTCTTTTAAAAAACAGACGTAAAAATTTCATAAAATTCACCGGAACCGAGTTGCCGATATGCGGTTTTTCCCTTGAAATCAAGGATTTACAGCGTTTTCCAAATTGTATAATTAAAAATATAAGTCAACTGATCGTATTTTAAAAAAAAATTTTTTTAAGTTTTGAACAGAATAGGAAAACCTGTTTTTGACACTTAAATTCCCGTTATTGCAAGAATTATAAACATTTTGAACAGAGTTATGAACATTTTTTAAAAAAAATCCATTATACAAAAAGTATAATTGCCTTGCCTGCCGGACAAACAAATTCTATGTTTTCAACAATTTTTATTTTTTATTCTCTTTTCTTAAATTTCTGAAAAATTGCGTCAGAATATACGAACATTCGTCCTCCATAAAACCGCACTGAGTTTCCGGAACAGTCGGATATTTTTCCCTTGAGAGATCTGTTACGGACGAAAGCGAGCCGAAATTTTTTTCATACGCTCCGAAAACAGCCTTTGAAATTCTCGCGTTTATTATCGCGCCGGCGCACATCGGGCACGGTTCGAGCGTCGAATAAATGACGCATCCCGAAAGCGTCTTTGTCTTTAAATTCCGGCAGGCGTTTTCTATAGCTTCAATCTCGGCGTGGCGGGTCGGAAGTAAATATTTTTCGCACCTGTTCCTTCCCTCGCCTATTATAACGCCGTCCTTTGACACAACGGCGCCTACGGGTATTTCCCCGTCGTCATACGCTTCCTTCGCAAGTTTAATCGCGCGCGTCATAAGTTCTCTTTCAGTCATTTTTTAATGATAAACACAAACGCCCCGATAACATAAAATTTTACCGGGACGAATTTTATTTTCCAACACAGAATTTTTCAAATATTTTGTCTACAACCGACTCGACGGCGCTTTCTCCGGTGAGAGACGAAAGCTCGCCGATAGCAGAGTTTATTTCTACGCTTACGGCGTCGAGGGTGACGCCCGAATCAAGCGCGCTTAGGGCTGAATTCAAATCCTCAAAAGCGTTAAAGCACGCCTGTCTCTGCCTTTCCGAGCCGAGAGACAGATTGTTGTAATCGGATTTATCTGCCGAAAAAAGACGTTCTATAGTCTTTTCAAGCTGTTCTCCGCCCGTCTCGTTCCGAGCGGACATCTCTATTACATCAGGGATGTACTTTTTTATCTCGTCTTCATCCGCGACGGTATTAAGATCGTTTTTGTTGACTACGGCAACCGCTTTCAGATTTTCGCATTTTTTTAATATTGATATATCGTCGTCGTCAAGCTCCTTGGAGCCGTCAAAGACAGCTATCACAAGATCCGAATTTGAAAGCCTGTCGACAGCTTTTTCTATTCCTATGCTTTCGACCTCGTCGCCCGATTTTCTTATTCCTGCCGTATCGGCAAGGCGCAGAGTCACTCCGCCGAGTTTAACGGTTTCCTCAACGACGTCCCTCGTAGTTCCGGGAACAGACGTTACTATAGATCTATCCTCGCCCGAAAGCATATTCATAAGAGTTGATTTTCCCGCGTTGGGCGCGCCTACTATCGCGGCGGAGACGCCTTCTCTAAGAATTTTTCCGGAATCAAAATTTTTCACGAGACCTTCAAGCTCCAGCGCGGCTTTTTCCAAAGTCCGCCTCAGACTTTTTATATCTACGGCAAAATCCTCGTCGTCGGGCGAATCTGTCCAAACCTCGATATTGGCCTGCTTTTCGGAAAGTTCTGACTTTATCTTTTTGATTTTCGCGCTTAGATGTCCGCCGAGGTTCATCACGGCGGCGTTCAGAGACGCTTTTCCGTCCGCAGAGATTATCTCCATGACGGATTCCGCCTCCGCGAGGTCTATTCTGCCGTTAAGGTAAGCTCTTTTCGTAAATTCGCCGGGTTCCGCGGGTTTAGCTCCCGCCGACAGTACCGCCCTCAAAACCAACTTTGTCACGTACATTCCGCCGTGGCATGAAAGCTCAACCACATTTTCGCCGGTGTAGCTTAACGGCGCTCTGAAAACAAGCGCTACAGCCTCGTCAATAATTTCATTTTCCGAAACTATGTGACCGAAACAAGCCGTATATCCTTTCATGCAGGATAATTTTTTCTTTTTATTTACAGGCGAGAATATTTTTTCGCATACTTCAAAAGCGGCGTCTCCCGACACCCTTATTACGCTGATTCCTCCGGGACCGGAAGGAGTGGAAATGGCAGCAATCACCGAAGACATAAACAATTTTCCTTTTTTTAATTATTTGCTTTTTCGGCAGCGGCAGTTTCATCCGCTTCCTGCCCGCCGGAAATTATTTCGGATTCTTCCTTTTTCTTTTTTCTTTTGTCGAGCCAGAAGACTTTTACGAGGTAATACGCTATTGCCGGAGGAATAGCAATAACAACCAAAGTCATTATTATCTTCATATTGAAAAAGTCCCAGAACTTATCGCCGAATATAGAAAGCAGAATAACTCTCGGCGCTACGCCGGCAAAAGAAAGTATAAGAAATGAAAGAAAATTAGACTTTAACGAGCCGTATATCAGGCTGACAAAATCAATCGGCGCGCAGAAAAATCTCAAAGTAAAACAGGCTGTTTTTGAATTTTGAATATCTTTTTCGAGAAGTTTTCTGCCCTTCTCGTTTTTTGAAATGAGTTTCTTTACGGATTCCCCTCCGAGAAAAAGACCGAGCAGGTAGCTTACAGTAAGCTCGACTATTATTCCGGCGAGATTTACGGCTATTCCGAGCCACGATTTCAGAACCATGCCTACGGCAAGGTAAATCGCGGACGCCGGTATTACGAAAACGCAGGCTTTCAGCGCATAAATTCCGATTGAAGCGCCTATTACAAGGCTTTTATTGTCAATGCTTTGAAGAATCGCTTTTACGTCAAGATTTGAAAGCGTTTTGAAATTGACGACGGCGAAAATAAAAATCGCGGAGGCGACGGCAACCCTGAGCGCTACATTGAAATATTTTTTCTTTTTTGTTTTTTCCATAATAAATCGCTTCGCTTCATTTTAATAGATTTTTACCGAAATTTATTTTTTATTTTACCATTCAAACAATAAACAGAAATTGATATTTAATAAAAAATATTAATAAGCGTCGTTTGTCCGGGTAAATTCGCAAATGCGATTTTTCAGCCTATATGTCAATTTATACCCCGGCAAGTTAATATTTATTTAACAATGATATCATATTATTTTTTCGAAAACAACAGGAATAATGTAATTTTCAAGGAGGCAGAATAGATATGTCCCAAGTTGTTGACAAGGCAGAAAAGGCCGCCATTCTGGCAGGCACGGACCTTGCTATTAAATTTATGAGAAAAAATCCCGACAGGGATCTTACGAAAATCGCCGATCCCGTACTGAAAATAGCTTCGGCCACTCATATGTTCCCTCAGGATAAGCTCGACGCCATAAAGAAGGGAATTTCAAACCCGAACAATCCTTATCTTCAGATGTTCAAAAGCATGCTTACGGAAATTGATCCCCACATAATCAAGACTTTCGCCGGCTCCATGGGTTTTGAAGCCGCCATAAAAGGGACAAAGGAAGTAAGAGCAAACAGAATAAAATACAACTGCAACATTCCATGGCTTATACTTATGGATCCCACAAGCGCGTGCAATCTTCACTGCACAGGATGCTGGGCGGCAGAATACGGTCACAAATTAAATCTTACGCTTGAAGATATGCAGTCTGTAATAAATCAGGGCAGAGCTCTCGGAACGCACGTATACATGTTTACAGGCGGTGAACCCCTCGTAAGAAAGAAAGATATTATCACTCTCTGCGAAAGAAACCAGGACTGCATATTCCTTTCGTTTACAAACGCCACTCTTATAGATCAGGCGTTCTGCGACGAAGTAAGAAGAGTAGGCAATATAGCTTTCGCTCTCTCTGTCGAAGGAACGGAAGAGTCCAACGACGCAAGAAGAGGCGACGGAGCGTATCAGAAGACTATGAGAGCCATGGATCTTCTAAGGGAGAACCACTGCTTATTCGGAATGTCCGTATGCTACACGAAAGCCAACGTAGACATGGTAACATCGGACGAATTCCTCGACAAGATGGTATCAAAGGGAGTAAGATACGGTCTTTACTTCAATTATATGCCTGTCGGCAAAGACGCTTCTCCCGACTTAATCCCGACTCCGGCTCAGAGGAAATACATGTATTACTGGATGAAGAGAGTCCGCAACGGCAGCACCGGAAAGCCCATGTTTATATTCGACTTCCAGGACGACGGACCCTATGTGGGCGGATGTATCGCAGGCGGAAGAAACTACTTCCACATCAACTCAAAAGGCGATATGGAGCCGTGCGTATTCATTCACTACTCCGATTCGAATATTCACAACACGTCTATTCTTGACGCCCTCAGAAATCCTCTGTTCATGGCTTACAGAAAAGGACAGCCTTTCAACGACAACCACCTCAGACCATGCCCGATGCTTGAAAACCCTGAAAAGCTCAGAGAGATTGTCAAGGAGACCGGCGCGAAGTCAACAGACTTGATGGCGGCGGAAGACGTCGATTCACTCTGCGGCAAGTGCGACGAGTTCGCTCTCGAGTGGCAGCCCGTAGCCGATGAAATCTGGGCGAGCAATCCTCATCCGAAGATTCACACCCAGTACTACAGAGACGGCGGTCAGCTCAAAGTTTCACAGTAAAATCAAAATTAACATTGGCGGCGGTTTGCTACCGCCGTCTTTTTACGGTGTTGAATACACAAAAAAAGGCGGTTCGATTTGAACCGTCTTTATTATTATTTTGAAAAACAAAATTAATTTTTGTCTTTCATATCCTTTGACGCGATGAACGCTTTTACCTGTTCCTTTACGTCCCCGTCAATATTGTAGAAAATCATGGGTATCATTGAAAGTCCCACAGAAATACCGGGAACGAGCCAATAAGCCGCCATTACAATATTTTGAGTGTGAGGAGTTATCTGAGAAAACGTCATAGTTCCGACATATCCCGAAGCGCCCACTATAAATACGCCGACGGCAACAGAAAGAGCGTTTGCAAGTTTTACGGCGAGGGAGAGAACAGCGTACTGAATTCCCTCGTTTCTTTTTCCCGTCTTCATCTCCGTGTAGTCGCAGGAATCGGATACCATTACAAGAGGAGTAAAACCGTGGGTGCCGAACATAAGTCCGTTGAACGCATTTTCAATAATTACGGCAAGCATGCTGCGGAACAAAGAAGGTCCGAACGCGTAGAGAACCCATGTGATTACGCAGTCGAGGACTCCGTAAATTCCGAAAAGATAGTATGTCTTTTTCGTTCCGAGCTTCTGGTTTATCACAGGCGCGACAATAATGGAAATGCCGGCAAATATTCCGGAGCCTATTCCGAATATTACGGAAAGATTTTCGCCCGCGAGATTTATCGCGAGACTTCCGATTTTCAGGCTGATATCGTGCATTGTGACGGCGGACGCCTGAATGGCAATGTTCATGCCCATATTTCTCGCAAAGCCGAGAATATAGACAAGAGCCGCCATAAGAAGATTTTTATTGTTTTTAAGCTCCGTGAACATCGCCTTGAATGACGCGTCGTGCGGTTCGGATTTTACGACTTCCTTTGACGTCTTGAGCATCAGAAGGGTGCATAACGCTCCTAAAACCGAAACGACTGCGGCGGAGATAAGATATTCTTTCTCTGTTATTACAGCCGATTTCGTGAGCATACAGACAATGGGCACAATGACGGTTGGAGCGGCAATGCCTATTGATTTGGCGGTGTTGGAAATTCCGGCGGCCATATTTTTCTCGTCCGAATCGGGGCTCAACAGAGCGAGAAGTCCCTGAGACGGAATATCGGCGAAAGACATTGATATATTCCAAAGAACCGACGTAACCGTGATGTAGACGTACATTAAAACGCTGTTGGTGAAATTGATTTTGACAAACATCAATGTAGTCAAAACTGCGAAAGGAAGAATGCTCATAGCGATAAACGGTCTCATTTTTCCGCCTTTGAAATGCGACCTGTCTATAAGCGAACCGATTATGGGATCGGAGCAGGAAGAAATTATTTTCGCCACTAAAATTATTACGGCGCATGTCATCAAGTTGGCGCTCAATACGCTCGTATAGAACTGAGACTGATAGGAGTTCAGCATTCCGATAAACATCTGAACTCCTAAAATTCCTATGCCGTACATAAGACCTTTTCCGAATGTCAGGTATCTGACCTTTTCGGTCTTATCGGCAAGAGGACTTTCTTTTGTTTTTTTGCTCATGATTCATACTCCTGAAACCTGTTTTTCGGCGCCATAATATTATACAAACGTCGATAATAATAAGTTTACATTCTTTTACTGTTAAAATCAACATTTTTTTAAGACAAGCAGCTGATTTTAATAGTATTTAATTATAATTTATTAAAATAATGTTTTATCAATCTTTTCTTTCATAGCCGTAAAATTTTCCTGGCATTGAAAGTATCTCCTCGACGGCGCCCTTTAAACTTGCGTTTCTTAAATTCTTCAAGGCCGATTTTTCATCTTTGATATTATCCGAAAATAAAATTTTTTTCATGACGTTTGACATTTGGGCTTTAGATATAATTTCAGTTATCATCTCGCTTTTAGGTCTGTTCTCTTTTCTTTCGGCGCCTGGTATTTCTATATTTTTCTCCGAGCCGTAGTCCTGTTCAAAAGTTATTTTATTCTTTCCTCCTGGAACCGAGATATCTTTGAAGCAGACAGTGATTTTTCTTTTTTCCGGCAGAACCGAAATGTCGCCCTCAACGGGTGATACGGTAAATTTTAGACCTTTGTCTTCATCGAAAATTACTTTGAATTTCGTCACGGCAAAAACGCCGTTTTTGTAATTATCCGTCTCTCCGTCGTCCTCGTAAAGCTCAAAAACTCCGTTTCCCGAATATACGAGGATTTCGAGTTCTTCGGGATTTGAGCAGTCGTTTATATTTTTTGCGCCGTCGGAAGGCAAAACCGAAAGAGGAATTATCGCGCCCTCTTTCGCGAACACCGGAAAAGAATTCAAGTCCCTGTACATTCTTATCTTTTTGCCGCCTGAATATATGTTTCCCGTAAATACGTCCGTCCATCTGCCCTCGGGAAGATAGACCTCCGCCGATGAAAGTCTTGTGATTTCATCTGTTTTTTCGGTAATGGGCGCCGCTATCATCTCGGAGCCGAAGTAATACTCGTTTTTCACATCGTAAGCGTTTTCTTCAAGCGGCTGTTCCCAGTACATCGGTTCAATGAGAGGAATGCACTTTTCGCTTGAGCGGCGGTTCATAGAATATATATACGGAATAAGTCTGTGCCTGAGTCTCAAGAAATCGGATGCTGTTTTTTCTGTCTGCGACGAAAACTTCCACGGCTCTTTTCCGGTATATTCGTTTTGCGTGGAATGAAGTCTGAGTATAGGGCTGAAAACCCCGAACTGAATCCACCTGATATAAAGTTCGTCGTCTCTTTTTCCCATCATATGACCGCCAATGTCGTGACTCCACCAGAAAAAGCCTATGTTCGCCGCGGTCAAAGTAAAATACGGCTGAAATTTAAGTGCGCTCCACAAAGAGAAAGTGTCGCCCGAAAATCCGAGCGGATATCTCTGCGAACCGAAGCCTGCGAACCTCGATAAGATAAGCGGGCGCTTGCCGTTTCTTGAAATATCGCGGTAATGCATATCGTTCAAAAGCCAGAGATTGTCAAGTCCCTCGACTTTTGTTTTCGTCCCCTGCTGCCAGTCAATCCACCAAAAATCAACGCCCGCGTCTTCATAAGGATGATGAAGAATATCGAAATAGCCTTTTACGAATTTTTTATCCGTCAGGTCAAATCCGACAGGCTCCTTCTTTTTTGGATCAATTCCCATATATTCGGCAAATTTTCTGTATTGGTCTTCGTAATATCTTACTCCCTGAGCCGGATGAAGATTTAACGTGACGCGGAGCCCTCTCTTGTGAAGGTCGGAAAGGAATTTTTTATAGTCGGGAAATCTGTCTTTGTCCCAGCTGTATCCCGTCCAGCCCGCGGGTCTTACCTTCAAATCTTTGGATTTTACCGTTCTGCCGTCGTAATTTTTGTAATAGCCTGCTTTTCTGCCGAATCTTTTGTTGATATATTCCCAGTGCCAGCCCATATCTATGGTTGCTACCGTGAGAGGAATTTTTTTCTCTCTGAATTTATCCATAAGAGCGATATATTCGTCCTGAACGTATGGATAATATCTCGACCACCATACGCCGAGGGCGTACCTCGGAATAAGCGGATTTTTCCCTGTGAGAAGGCAGAAATCCCTTACCGCGTCTTTATAGTCGAAGCCGTAGAGAAAATAATATAAGTCACGGCCTCCTTTAGTCTGACCGAGAGCTTTTTGCCTTGTTTCCGTCATATTGTCGGAATTTATCACAAGACTTTCGGAATCGTCTATGACGGCAGCTCCCGATTCGGACGCAACGCCGCAGCCGAGTTTCACCTCGCCTTTCGCGCCGTCAAGGGTTCTCGCCGTTCCTCCGAGATTTCCTTCCGAAAAATCCGTGATAATCCTACCGTCGGAAATTTTCGCGGAATACACTTTCCCGGTCGCTTTGTCGGCTGTTATCGAAACGTTTCCCGAACACGCCGTAACTGCGTTGCCGGCCTCTGTAAATTCGCATTTTACCGCGCCGAAATCCCTCGATATTACTGTCTGCGTTTTCATATCGCAGAATTTCCCGTTTTCATCAAATTCTATTCTGAACAGTCTTTCCGTCAAGGCGGAAATTCTTATCTTTCCGAATGTTTCACTAATCATATTTTTTCCTTTTTTCTGTATTTTTGACCCGATAAAAAAATATCCCCGTGGAAAAATGACGCGGGAATATTTTTGTCATTAATTATTTATCGTAATTATTTTTGTCCTCGTTTTCCAAAACGGCGTCTTCTATTTTTTCTTCCGTATCATCAAGATATGCGCCTTCGTTCTGGTTTGCTATCTGCGCTCTTCTCTCAAGAACAGCGGCGTGAATTTTCTCTTTCTTTTCGCCGGTGAGGTCATAAGGAATGTACGGTATGCCCGCGAGAAGCATCATTATACCGTGGAATACCGTGTAGAAGAAAAGTATCAAAAGCTTTGTCTTTAAAGCCTGGTCCGAGCCGGCTCCTTGAACATACCCTATAAGAGAATTGTCGCCGTAAAGAAGTTTGGGGGCGATAGAGCTCGCTATGGCTCCTGAAATCGTGGAGCCTATGCCAATGACGAAACCGAGAGAAACCTCAAGCCTTTTTCCCGTCTGAAGCTCGATATCCTCAAGAATATCCGCCTGGAAAAGCGTGGGCAGCATATTTGAAGCTCCGAACTGAATGCCTATCAGGAACAGGAAGATGTAGAAAATTATCGAAATCAATACTCCGGGATGAGCCTGTTTAAGATAGATATAGCCAACGCCGAAAGCGCAGATATTCGCTATGACCGAATAAATTCCGGAACCGATGTAAAGCTGTTTATAGTTAAATTTCTTGAGAAGCGCGGAGATGAGAAGCATTCCTACAAATGTTCCTATTCCGGTGGGAAGCCCAATGAGAATATATTTGTCCGAAGAACCGAGGACGACAGCCGCGAGGAAAACGCCCATATATGTGGCTATGTTTCTGAAACTCTTTAAAAATTCGGATATAAGAGTCATCCACGCGTATTTGTTTGTAATGACGTCCTTGTAGCCCAAAATAGGATTTACTCTCTTGTGAGAATATACGACTCTTTCCTTTACTTTCTTCGCCATAATCGACATGAAAATCAAGGCGCATACAGCGCAGAGAATTGCTGTCGCAAAATATTCAGTCTGTTCAAAAAGCTGCCTGTTTTCGCTTTTATCTATTTTCAGACCTACGATAGCTCCGACTACAAGAATTATGACCTGAGGCGCGGAATTTGATATGGCGGAAATAATGGAACGCCATGACATAATCTCGTCCCTTTCCTCAAGGTTGGGCGAGATGACCATTCCGATATTTGTGATAGTGCCGCAGAAAGTGTTCATCATGTTATAGATGATCGTGACTGCCATCAGATAGAAAATGACGAAATTCGTACCGATTAAAGCGTTCGGCGTGTAATAAGAAAGAGCTCCGAAAACAGCGAACGGAACGACAAACGCCGCGATAAACGGAGTAAATTTCTGTTTGCCCGGTTTCGGAGGTCTGTCGATTATCATGATAAGGAAGAAATTGATGACATAACCAGCTATCGCCGTGACAAAGTTCAACGTGGAGACCTGACTTGAATCTATCCGCAAAATGTCAACCATATAGGCCTGACGCCAAGCGTTAACGCACCCGGTCATATTCGTATAGAAAAATACGCCGAGCATATAAATGACGGCTTCACTTAAAGGAACCATTCTCGGCTCTTTTAAATCTTTCAATAATTTGAATTTCTTTTTTTCGCTCATAGCTATCACCCTGACAACGGAATACGTTATCGGATTTTTAAAATCCGATGCACGATAAAGTATTTTGACTATTTTAGCATAATTAAAAAATAAAGTAAATATATTATTGTCTACTATTTTATGGCAGC
>OMUY01000092.1 GCA_900314355.1 uncultured Eubacteriales bacterium
GAAAAAGATTGAGGAGTGTTTTGTGATGAAAGCTAAAATTCGTGACATATTAGCGGGAATCGTCATATTCGGCGATTTGACCGCCATATTTGCCGTATTTTTCTCGTGGGTGATGGATTCATGGGAATTGATGACTATCCCATTAAAAATCATAATCATTTATGCGATTTGCTCTGTTGTAGTTTCTGTGATATTCGCGCTTTACTGCTTCGTGTCTGAAGCTTTAGCGGAAATGGAGGACTGAAATGGAAAATGTAACTTTTGAAAAAATTCAGGAAGCGAATAAGATGATTCGCTCCATTACTATTCACGGAAAAGAATACGCCACAGTTGAGCAGAGAATTAAAGCGTTCAGGTCTGTTTATCCTACCGGGTCTATAACAACCCGGATCGAAAAGTTGGAGGACGGCGTCTGCGTGATCAGCGCCACCGTTTGCGCACTTACCGACGGTGACGTTCAGCATATCCTTCTCGGGACAGGAACCGCCTGCGAGAAGGAATCCGCTTCTCAGATCAACAAAACTTCGTATATCGAAAACTGCGAGACTTCCGCGGTTGGAAGAGCTCTCGGAATGTGTGGATTCGGTATTGATACGGCGCTTGCGAGCGCCGCCGAGGTCGAAAACGCGATTAATCAGCAGGAAAACATCAAAAAATCTGTTTCAAAAAGCGGCAAATGTAGAAAACAGTTTTTAAAAACCTGCGCTTCTTACAAAATTAACGCCGAGAAATATCTTGAAAAAAGAGGATTTAATTCTGATAATCCGCCGAAAGAAGCGGATTTTGAAAAAGCGGTAAAAGACATATTGGAAAGCGAGAAGGATTAATCATGAGCTTAAATCTAAATCAAATAATGATAGCCGGACGTCTGACTTCCGATCCGGAGCTTAAGACTACGCAGAACGGGAAAGAGTTCTGCGATTTTCGAATAGCGGTAAACAGGCCGAGTTCGCCGGGCGCTGAAAGCTCGGCTGATTTCATTCCATGCCGCGCCTGGGAAAAAACAGCGCGGTTTATTTCAAACTATTTTCGAAAAGGGCAGGCAATCTTCGCACAAGGAAGGCTTAACGTTTCAAAATACGCGGCTCAGGACGGGCAGGAACGTGTTTTTTATAACGTTATGGTAAATAACGCGCAGTTTGTTGAAAGTAAAGCGAGAGAGACGGTCAGCTCGTCAGAATTGAATAATTCGACGAGTGACAACAACACGGAAGACTATGACTTAAGTTTTGATGATTTGCCATTTTGACGAAAGGAAATTAAAATGAACAGTTGGACGAGGATTGACAGAAGCCTTCTTGATTGGGAATATTTCAAAGACAGAAATACCCTTCAAGTATATATTTACTGTCTTTTGAAAATTAATTATAAGGATACGACGTATAAAGGACAGTTGATTCCGGCGGGCTCTTTTGCCACAACAATAAAAGAAATAGCGGAATCGACCGGATTGACTTATAAACAGGTTCGAACTGCGCTTGATCATTTAAAATCATGTCAAAACGAGGGCACGATAGAGGGCACGATGTTGGAAGTTTCAAAAACGTCAAATTTCCTTATCATTACGGTAAATTCTGATGGTCTGATTTTTAACAAAGGGCACGATGAGGGCACGATTGAGGGCACGCCTATAGAAATACAAACTATACAACATACAAGATATAATAATTTATGTAATAGTTGTAATGTTTATAGAGAGGATTTCCGCGAAAATTTGCGCAACAACAAAAACACAAAAATCCCTTTAATTACAGACATTTTCGACTATGCAAGAGAAAAAAACTATAGATCGGACCCAAACAGATTCTATAAATACAATGAACAGAAAGGATGGCTTCCGCTAAAGACCGGAGAGCTCACCTGGCAGAAATTATTTGACAGATGGGAAGAACGAGAATTTAAAAAGCCAAATAACAGAGGTCGAAAACCCACTTATGACATTGATTATATTAAGTTAATCTCTGAGGATATCGACCCGAACGACACGAAAAGAACGTATTAGGAGGTCAAAACCAGTGAAGTTTTATACAATTCTGCATATGGCGCCGCCAAAATCGACAGCGCAGGAAAAGGGAGTAAGGGTAATTGACGGAATACCTCGTTTTTATGAAAAAAAAACCGTTAAAGAAGCGCATAATCTTTATATTTCAAGCTTAATAGCCGCGAAAAAATCGATAGAAGCGCGAACTAATACGACAATTTATTTTCCGAAAAACACGCCCGTTGAGCTCGTAGTCAGATTCGTATATCCGGCGAGACGGAAAGCGGACATTAGTCTTTGGAAAACGACACGCCCGGACACTGATAATCTCGTCAAACTATTAAAAGACTGCATGACGGAGCTTAACTTCTGGGACGATGATTCTCAAGTCTGCCGAGAGGTTGTTGAGAAAAAATATGCAGTCGTAGAAAAAGATCCTTGTATCGAAATTTTAGCAGATTCGTTAATGGATTTTGGAGGTAGACTATGAGCGAATTTTCAAAAAACGCGAAAAAGATTGGAACAAATATAAAAAACTGTCGTTTGAAATTAAATATAACGCAAAAAGAGGTTGCCGATAAAGCCGGCGTTTCGGATGCTTGGATAAGGATTATCGAACGGGGAGAATGTATTCCATCAAGAACGCACATAAAAGCCATTTCCACGGCATTAAGAACAACGCCGGAAAATATAACAGAAGTAAGCGCAGATGAGTTAAACGCGGAACTTGATAAATTGGATAGGCTTCGAAAAGCAAGAGGCAAAGCCGAAGAGCGGGGAAAAGTCAGCAATAAAGAGCTTGCCGATTTCCGAAAAGCGGTAAAATCCAAAGAGGATCCAAAATCCGGAATACTTCTAATGCCTGACTGTCAAGAATATTGTCCGGTTTGCAAAAATGCCGTTTCAAATAATTTTGAAACAAAAAGAGAAGGGCGAGACTTGAATAATTATCGAATTGATTACGAAGCGCTTCATTGTAGCCACTGCGGAACTTTTATCGGATTTAAATTTAAATTGTCAGACCGAAAAGCCTTGAATTATTTCAAGAGTATTGTTAAATGGGCAACAAAGAATACTTAAACAGAGCTTATCTTTTGGATAAGCTGATTAAGTCAAAAGAACGAGAGCGCGCCGAGCTTAAAGAGCTTTTGACGTCGATTTCCTCTCAGGATTTTTCAAGCCCTGTTGTTTCAAGCTCCGGCGAAAAAAATAACGCTAATTTTGTTAAAATATTAGACGAAATTAGCGAGCTTGACGATAAGCTGAATAAAGAAATAAACAATTATCTTAATGTGAAAAAAGAAATCGGAGAGCTTATCGATTCAGTTGAAGATCCAAATGAACGGCTGTTATTAAGGCTTCGACATATTGATTTCAAATCTTGGGCAAAAATAGCCGAAGAATTGGGATATTCCGAAAGGCAAGCGTTCAGAATCTACCGACAAGCTCTTGAAAAAATTAAAATAAATTAAACATGTCAGTAAATGTCATTGAATGTCAGTTATTTAATTGCTATAATGATAATGTACTCCTCTTAACGTGGAAGTATGAGAGAGCTTCCACAATATATTTAAAGTCGCAAAACATGCGGCTTTAATTTGTTGTAAAAAAAAGAATTAATTAATTATGAATAATCCTCGTTGGAATAATGGCAACCTCCGTCGAAAGTACCGGGATAAGTTCAGAGCGATGAACGCCGAATGCGGCATATGCCACGGCAGGCGTGGGGCGATTCACTATGATGAACCGTCAGACTATCAACATCCGTTATCATTTGTTATTGATGAGATAAAGCCTATTTCGAAATATAAAGAGTTCGGCTATTCGTCAAGACGCGCCGCCGCAGAAGATTTCAACAATCTTCAAGCGGCGCATTTTATATGTAATGCGCAAAAGTCAGACAAAGTCAAAGAAGAAAAGAAAAAAATATTTTTAAAACCGAAAAATGACGGCGAATGGTAGGGCGGGTTGACCCTGTCCCGCCATAAGGCGCCCATCGGCGCCAAAGCGCCGAAATACCCCCGAAAATTTCGCCACAAAACCGCCTGCTGAGAGTTTTTTATTTTAGCGTAAAATTAATGGGAAAAAATAAAAAGGCTTTTACGGGCGAATAGAGGCGTTTTATTACAAAAAAAAAGCTGATACGAGCTGATAAAGGCATTTAAACGTAAAATAGAATATAATGAGAAAAAATTATGGAATCCCGTATATGGGATCAAAAAATTCGATCGCAAAAGAAATAGTCGATTTTTTGCCTCCAGCGGATAATTTTTATGACTTATTCACGGGAGGGGGCGCGATAACTCAAGCGGCGATTGAAACCGAAAAATACAAAAATTTTTATATAAACGATATCGACCCTATGCCGACGCAGTTATTTGTGGACGCTATCAATGAAAAACTTTTCGTTCCTATAAAATCCGACTTCGCGCAATGCGAGATTTAAATTAAAAAACAAGGTGGTTAATAGTGATTATTGTTAATATTCAGCTTTTCGGCGGGAATGGCGCAAAAAGCGGCGCAAAATCCATACGGGCGAGCGTAAGTCAGAAAGCAGTCGGCGGCGTCAACGTGGCGGACTCCGGAAATTCAAATTCAGAAATAGTTGACGTCTTTGAAGAAAGCGATGATTTTACTTTAGATCAAAGACAAACATGGAAAAAATACGGATTTAACAAGTCAACCGGAAGAGACAAGCAAGTTCAGTTCAGAGGGGGGCTCGACAATTGGACCTCCGACGGAAGACCTCAATGGGCAGGTCGAATTTATTTCGGAAGATGGGGACGTAAGGCTCAGGAAAAGATAAAAAAAGGTCTTGAAGTAAACGAAAACGGATACATGAGCTTGCCTATTCAAGGCGGAAAACATTATCAAATAGGCGTCAGTGAGGGAAAATACGGGCTATACGCGAAATATGACAACACGTTTTTCAGCGTAAATAGCGGAGGATATATATATGCAAAAAAAGGGACTCCGAAAGGCGACGTCTATGAGAAAATGCTTAACCACGTATTATACGACATGAATCATACGTCGATGTTCTCTTACGCTGCGCAGGAGAGCGGAAATCTTCCGGACATAGCCGTACAGTTCGTGACCGAATAAGAAAAAGGGCGTTTGATGTTGAAAAAATTATTATTGAATTATGAGAATTATTGAACTCGGGATTGAAAAGCTCAAGCCTTATAAATTTAATCCTCGAAAAAATGACGGGGCGGTTGATGCCGTAGCTAATTCAATCAAGGAATTTGGTTTCAAAGTCCCGATTATTATTGATGAAAACAACGTTATTGTAGCCGGACATACCCGGTTAAAAGCCGCCGAAAAATTAGGGCTTAAGTCTGTGCCGGCTGTCATCGCCGACGATCTGACGCCGGAGCAGGTGAAAGCTTTCAGAATAGCCGACAACAAGACCGCAGAGCTTGCCGATTGGGATATTAATCTTCTGAATCAAGAAATAAGCGAAATTGACGATATTGATTTGAAAAATTTCGGATTTACAGAAGAAGAAATAGATAATATATTCAACAGCGCAATAAGTTTTGAAGATGAGCTTGACGAAGACGGATATTACGGCGACGAAAGAGAAAAAACATACAACAAATATAATCTTCGTGAATATGACGAGGATTTAAAAACAGGATTTTATGACATTCCGGTAATTCCTAAAACAAATTATATTCCGCAGTCGCTGACAGGATTTAACTACGTGTTGAATACGGAGCCTCAAGACTTCGGAGCCGTTCATTTTTACATTGATGATTATCAATTTGAACGGATCTGGCAGAGACCGGAATTTTATATCGATAAAATAAAACCTTGGAAGGCGGCTGTCGGGCTTGACTTCTCAATGTACCTTGATATGCCGATGTCGATGAAAATCTGGAACTATTACAGGTCAATGCTTATTAATCAGCTTATGAGCAAGGCGGGGATTGAAGTTATCCCGGCGGCGCTGTGGGCGGACAGACAGACCTTCTCGTTCTGCTTTGACGGAATGCCAAAAGGAGGAACATTTGCGGTAAGCACAATAGGCGTTAAGGAAGATAAGGAATGCCGCAAAACATGGATTGACGGTTTTGAGGAATTTTTGAAAAAATGCGAGCCGGACACGATTTTACTATACGGCGGGAAAATAAAAAATTACGACTTGTCCGGATTGAATATAATTGAATTCTCAAACTCTGTGACAGACAGAATGAAGGCGGAGCCGGGAAAAAATGAATGAGCCCGGCGGTAATATTGATAAAGAAAAATTTGAAGCCTTATGCCGGATTTTCGCAACAGAAGAAGAGATTATGAGCTTTTTCATGTGTTCAAAATCCGAATTAAATAAATTCTGCCGTGAAAATTACAAAAAATCATTTTCGGATATTTACAATAATTTGAAAAATCAAGGAAAGCTGATTATTCGTCAAATGATTTTTAAAGAAGCGAAAGAAAACGCCAACGTAGCCATGAAACTCGGCGAGGAGTTTTTGGGCTTGGGCGGAAAAACCGAAAACGGAGAAGAAAAGAAAAAAGAAAAGCCGAAAATAACGCCGCTTGATATAGTAAAGCTAAAACGGGAAAAGGACGCTTAAAAAATGACAGGCGCTCAGAAAAAATTCGGAAGTCAAGAGCCCAGATTAAAAATTGAACCCGCCCGGTCGAGATCAGACGGCGACGGAGCCGCAATGTTGATGGAAGCCTACGGCGTTAAACTTGACCCATGGCAGAAGCTCATAATAAACTGCTGGCTTGGCCGTGACGTCAGCGGAAATTACACGATGACGAAGGGCGGGCTTTCCGTTCCTCGTCAAAACGGCAAAAACGTATGTCTTGAAGCAAGGTATTT
>OMUY01000095.1 GCA_900314355.1 uncultured Eubacteriales bacterium
CATTGACGGCAACAGGCTCATAAACAAATTATTCTTCGGCTTTTCCGGCTTCGATGCAGGATCAAGAATCTCTATAGCATCTTCATTTATTTTTCCATGAAGACGCGCATTTCTTATAAACTTTGGGTAATCATTTGGATTGGGACAATCCTCATATTGAAGACCGTTAATTGAGAAATCTTCTCTGATTTCAGTCCACAAACCTTGCTCTGAAAGATAGAAAGTGAAATCCGAAACAGAGATAAAATCTCCATAACCTAAGTGTTCCGCCTTTGAAATCTTTTTATCGTTAATGTACACACCGTATTTCGATTTGATAACCTTGATCTCGAATCCGTCATTTTTTCTCACACAGACAATCTGATCATCTGTAATAAAGGTGCTTTTTAATACAATATTATTAGATGAAGCGGCACCAATGGTCATTTGAGAAATAGCTTCAATATGTAATAGTCTTTCATATTTTCTATTGCCACCAAAATCAAGTAAAAATTCTATTGTTACAACAGGGTTGTTTGACTCTCTGTAACAAATATCAAAAATATCGCCGTGAGCCAATTCCTTGGTTACGAGTTTTCTAACATCGCCGGTCGTAATATATAAATTATCTGAACAAACAATGGACCATATGCCCGCTTTTTTTTGGAAACTCAGCTCAATAGAATCAAAAAACAAATCCTTTAAGAGCCTGAACGTGCAATCAATCCCCGTGCCGATTTTTGCAAAAGTCATTTCCGGGGACAATTCAATTTCTTTATAAAGGTTTTTATTAGAAACAATTATTTTATACCTGTTATCCATTGATAACCCCTCTTTTACTTTCTGTAATAGATTACACTTCCGTTGCGAATTCCATAATCGGCCAATGTTTTCTCGCCTTTCAACAATGCAATTGGATTTTCTGCCTGCAAATAGCAATTCTTGATATCAGATACATCAATTCCTAAATCAAACGCAACATCCAATGCAACAACTAATTCATTTGCTGAAATGTACAGAGGTATTTCAATATCATATTCCTCATTACGTTTGCAGATTTTGAAAATAACGACAACAGAATTGTTTTGCATATCCACACCCTCTTTATATCATCAGAAAAGCGATTTTTTGCATATCTGAGTTTTTTGAAAGATCCTCGCAAGTTACAGTATCGAAGTGATATATATGCTCAATATAATCGCTAACGGAAAACTTCATCGAAAAGCCAGGAGAAATCAAAGCATTATCATCATCTTTTTTATAATCATTGCAGATATAATAGTATTTATCTGAATTTGCCCCGTTTATATTTGAAACAAACATATTCGTTGCGTACACGGAAGCTATATTTTGTTGTGTCACAACAAGCACCTTGTCTGCCAAAGAAATAAGTTCCGCTTTGTCGTCATCCAAAACACTATCTGTGTCAATAACAATAAAATCAAAATCATACGATTTTTTTGCAGCAAGTGCTATTGTTGCAAACAGTGCGTACGAAAGACCAAGAGACATTAACGCGGTCTTAAACGGTGGCAGATATGAAAACATTTCTTGCCGAATTACATGCTTTAGAGCATGATAAGGATTATCGTCAGAAGCTAACAATTCGGTATAAATACTTGCATCAGAAATTGGTGTTTGATTATTTAACTTGTGCTGAAAGGTTTGAAGACGTTCCGCGTTGATATAGAGAACTCTCTTGTAATTTTTTGTTAAACAAGCACTGATACCCAATGCAACTGTTGTTTTGCCTGTTCCGCCTGCGGCGGAATATACTAACACAATCTGAGGATCTTTTTTGTCCTCCAAATCGACCTGAAGAATATTCGCGCTTTTTCCAATTATTTCATTAAAAATCTCTTTAATGCTTGAGTATTTAAAGATGCGAAAAACATTGAGATCTGCTGTCTCATCTTCCTCATGCTGCTCTGTCATAACAAAAACGTTATCAATATTGTGTTTTTGTAGAGTAAGAGAGTATAAATCCTCTGAAACGATAAGAATGTCTATATTTTGAGGAGTTGAGAAGAAATCATTGAAAAATTGACTTTCAGATATGATTTCCAAATCGATTTTATCAAAAAAATCTTCAACGAATTTTAGTTGCAAAGGAACAATATAGTTTTTATCGTTATCTGCTATTACAATTCTTGGTTTTCGCGTATTCATATTCATCATCCTATTTGCACTTTGAATTCACTATTAGCCAATTTTAGTATGTCACCATTTTTAATTGGATATGGCACATCTGGCTGAATCCTCATTCTATTAACATATGTTCCATTCGCACTTCGCAGATCAACGACATTAAACCCATTATTCTTTCTTATAATCTTACAATGAATTCGACTAATCATTTTATTAAATGAAATAACACCATCAACCGAATCCGCTTTTTTTCCTATTACAAATTCGTCCTTATTAACTTCAATTGCAAGATTCACAGGAGCATTTATAGCGATTATTGTGCAGCTCCCATCAGAATATGTAGACTGTTCAGGGGGCGTCCCTGGCCTTTCAGCCGATGTATTATGATTCCCCTTGATTCTTTTATATAAATCCTCCATACTGAGCATTCCATTGGATAAATCCTGCATAAGTTGGATGTTCTTTGAGGAAGACAAAGAGGCTGTTTTGGAAATAAGCTTTATTAAACTGGTTCTTAATTCATTTTCAAATTGAGCATTATCAGAAAAAACTTTTCTGCTCGTTGGAATATAAACCAATTTAACTTGATAATTGGACGCATCTATATAGATATGATCAAAGTCGATGTTAATATTAAGACAAGACAAAAAACCATTGTTCTTAACATCAATGATGTTCGCCAAAAGATTGGTAACAATGGATAGAAAACTGTCTGGAGTTAATGTGTTCAGCAATCCTGATAAGGTTTGATATTGTGATGTAAGATAATAGAACTGAATCTGCCCGTTAAACAGCATTTTCATGCATTTGACAAAACAACTGTTATTTTGGCTCTGCAACACCTTATACTCTGTGGGAAGAAAAAGTCCATTATCCTTTAAAATACAGGTGTAATTTGAACCACAATTCATTTCCGATAACAGATTCTGCTCAAGCAACATATTCATATCAAAATATCACTTCTTTTCATTATCGCTTTTTTCAAGAGAAAAACTTGAAGAGGCTGTTGTCTGTCGTTGTCTGCGAGAGACAACAGCCTCTGTTCTTTGGATTATGCAGCTTTGTTCTTCTTTCTTCTCTTCAGGAAGAAAACCAGCAACCCTGCAGCTGCAGCAGTTCCGGCAGTGCCGCCGATGGAGCCGTAGAACAATCCCTTGTCTTCATAATAACGGACAAAGCCGTTCGTAGAAACAAGGATCGTATCTCTGAAATCATATGCTTCACCCGGATCGAAATCATTGCTCGCCGTATCAGTAATATTACCAGCAAGATCCTCAACGATGATTTCGATGTGCTGACGATCATTTGCTTCAGCTATCGGGAATGTTCCATCGTAGGTATTCAGCGAATCGCCAAAATCTGTGTTCACCCCTCTGGACTCTCCATTAACCTTGACTTCTACGGATTTCAAGCCGCCAACATCCACGATTGAGTAATTAACGTCAATGGATGTTGCATTAACCGCTGCATAGTCATCATGGAATTTTGCATCCGGGATTGTGATGTTACGGATTTCAGGCACGGTCGTATCAACAGTAAAGTTCATCGTATCCTTGACTGCCTGATTTTTTGTATCAATGGAATTCTCCGGAACGCTTGTAGAAGGTCTGTCATTGCTATCTTTCGACGAAATAGTAATTCTATACTCTCCATCCTCAGCAAAGTTATCTCTGTTGATCGTATAGAGATACTGGAACCAACCGCTTTCACCGATAGCAACATCTGGAGATGCTACAGGATTTGACACGTAATTCGCTTCGACAGGCTCACCGTTTCTTGTAATTAACACCATCAAGGAACCGGCGGCAATTCTTGTTGCGTTATATTCCGTAATTTTAAGATCCTGCGTAATAGCAGCGTCGGCGCCATCTTGTTTCTTTATGTACTGACCGCCATCTTTAATGAGGGAGATAAGATAGTCATCATACACATAGACAGAGCCAAATCTGTTGACAGTAAAAGTCCGAGTGCTGCTGGATGTATTCCCTGCGAGATCCGTAACTGAAAGCGTCAATGTATAAATACCGTCGTTTTCAGCAATGCTCTCGAAGTAGTCATAGCTGCCCGAAACACCAGAACCATTTCTCGGATCGCCTTTCAGGAATTGAGCAGTAACATCAACATCCTTGTCCCCAAAGCGCGTTCTGAGCAAGTGAATTTCATAGCTTGCAAAGTTGACGTCAGTAAACGAGATCGTCGGGATGACCTCTTCGTTATAAGCAACACCATTTTCCACACCGCCGATTGTAGGTTCAACGATAGTTTTATCAATGGTGAACGCTTTTGCCGCAACCGAGCCACCATAGTTCGCTTCGCCGCTCGCATTTCCTGCAAGATCCGTCATAGAAACATCAAATGTATAATCGCCGTCCGAAGTATAGGAGATAACCGCGGTATGCACATCTCCGTTATTTGACCATGATGCACCGGGAATCGAAATATTTGCACCACTCAACGAAGCTGTTTGAGTGAATGTTACTCGTTCCGTGCTGAAATTGTGTTCAACAACGGTAACTGTAGCGGTACGATTCGCCTTAAAATACTTCTCGTTTGCAGCACTGTTGTTATCATACGATACACTGATAGTCGGCAACGTTTTATCTACGGTAAACGCTGTACCGGCGACAGTACCAGAGGCATAATTGATACTTGTGCATTTATTGCCTGCGAGATCTGTGTATTCAATTGCGAACGTATAATCGC
>OMUY01000006.1 GCA_900314355.1 uncultured Eubacteriales bacterium
AAAATATCTTACTGTTTTTTTCAATTTTCTATTGACTTAATTATAGTTGGCTCCTAATTGCTTTATGCCAGATGAATGTCATGGTGATACAGATACATCCATGCATTAAAATCCGGGATATTATCAAACACCTGATTGTCCAGGAGTTTTTTGTGATATCCGGGAATATCCAACTTACTGCAATCCATCTCCATTCTGCTTAAGAAATATGGCGTACCATCGCTGATTCTATGAACATACTTTGTCGGATGTGAGAAACGCACATCTTCCGGCGTTTTCCTGTCTGCCAATACTTCCAAACAGATACGAATATTGAAAAGTCCGGCAGGATCATCTACCCAACGGTGGTTGTAATATGACTCCATGATGAAATATGTGTTCTTTTCATTACCGCAGGAAATGTCATACAAAACGGTAATATCATCACCGTATCCATACTCGTTCTTTTCAAGGCGTTCTAAAAAGCCGTCCCACAGATCAAAGCCTTGTATTCCTGGTGTAACTGAATCAGTGCATTCTTTATCGCCGCAGTCGTTTTGAAAGCAAACCTCGCTAAGCATCACTTTCAAATCAACATAGGAATCAGAGATATACCATTGCCCCGGATTCACACCCAGTCTGAGCAGCTTTCTGACGAATCTGTCATTAGCCTCGTTTTCATCTTCCGCTGTAACATAAAAAACAATTATCCTGTCTAAGCACAGATGTTTTAATTCAGAGAACGAAGGCACAGAAATCTCAGCACCTGACCTTTTTAGATCTGCAAGAATCTTATGCTTCTTATAGGCATCCTCAGAAAAGAACTCTCTCGACCACACATTATTACCCAGATATAAAAAGCATCTGGAATCAGTACCTTCACTTTCATTTCTCAATTCGCAGAGGTCCTTGCCCTCATTTACCGGCATATTGTTAATATCACAACTGGCAGGAACTCTCACAAGGAAATATTCTCGTCTTTTTGTGATAAGCGACAGCACCTGTTGCACAGAATGTTTGACGGTAATTATATATTTGTTTTCCAGTGTATTTACCATACCATCAGCCCCCAACTATCACCCAAGCGTTCTTTTAACTCCACTGTTTCCACAAAAGAAGGTATTGCTTTTTCAAGAACAGCTGCCAATGTTTTCGAACTAATAGCTAAACCGTCTTTAATGTCTGCTTTCCATTTTCCATCATTGAAATATAGATATACGATTCCTCTCCCATATGTCGATGTATGATAATGAATTTCAAAATTCCCATTTTCAGCATTTATGCTGTCTATTTCGAGATCTGCATACTTATCATCTTCATCATCAGCTTCTACAATCACGATATCATTATCCTCGTCAAATGTGGAATCGTCCTGCTCACGATCTTTCGTCTTATGTTCTGCTGTAGATTCATCCTTGCTGTTCATCCCCAGTAAAGATGCAAACACATTTGAAAAATCGCTGTCCTGCGGAAAATGCCCGCCATCAGCATAATGAACATTTTCTTTACAAAAGTATCCTGCTGTTCTCGCTGTGTCGGTAACATCATCATCTCTGCCGAGTATGAGATAGGTATTCTCTACAATTTTCTTATTCCAGCAAATGTCCTGGTAAGCCAAATGACTGAACATCTCGTGATACTTATATTTCGCCATTTCCTCTTTCAAATATTTGTGTAGAGGATACATCGGATTGATAAGAATCGTTTTTATCCGGTCATCCTTCATCCGGCTGTAAGCTATTGCAAGGATAGCCCCAAATCCGCAGCCTACTATTAAATCGTAATGGACAAATCTGTCTGCCGAATACTTTAACAATATCTCAGCCGGATTATCCTCAAGTGAATACTTCACGGATTCCACCTCATCCTTGTCAAAGTATTTCAGCAGCTCATCATAGTACCTGTTTTTTGTATGTTCGTTATAATCGGGGAAATTTATAATATTCATCTAAGACCTCCTGTTACTGTAATCATATTTGTATGCCGATTATGGCTCATTAGTTTGTATGGCCCTCTGAAGAAGCGACCAGACCTTTTCTTTTCCGTCAGGATCATGTACACCGCAGTTTTCCCAATCTCGTTCATGATCTGATTTATTCCAAAGTGCCCAGAACTTTTCAGCACACCCTTCATTATCCGTAAGCAGTTTTTTAACTTCCTTCAAAAAACATTCTTCGGCAATCTCTTCTTTACTTGAGAGACGGAGCCTGTATAGAGGAGATAAGAGGGGAATGTAACTGTGGAGTTCGAGATCCAGATAAAATCTGCCAGACTTCAGTGGATCCAGTCTCCATTCTCCGTCTGTATAAGGTGCCTCGAATAATATATTCGGGAATACAGAATCGTGCTGCCGCACGGACTCTATAACAATGGCATTAAAAGCGGGTCCGAAAGGTCGGCAGTCAATCCTTATGATATCTCCCGTTACAAACGGTGTGGATAAGTTTAACGGCAATGCCCCATTGCTGTACCTTGAAATTTCCGATTTGCGCCTGGGATCTTCTGCTATTTGTTCTTCAATCCACTGCTTCTGGCGTTCAAACCAGCAGACCTCGCCATCCGGTGTAAGGTAATATTCATATTCCAGGAAATACTCAACACCTGCCTTGCTCCACAGTTGTATCTTGAGGAAACATTCCTGCGACAATTCCTCTGCGTTTCTCTCATAATCAATGTATTTGAGCATCCTCTCTCGCTTTGCAAATACACCGACTGGGAATTCTTTCAGAGTATATACATCATTGTCATACCAGCAGGAAAAGAGATAGAACAGAGACTGCTCCGGCTTTGAATCAGAAAAGCTCTCAAAAGCCTGTTCGATATCCTCGAGAGATTTCTGATATGAATTGTTGATTACCCACGATATGCCCATCTGAATATGCCGGATATCAGCATTTTCTTTTTTGCTTCTGACAACCTCGTCACAGATTTCCTGTAAAAGGTTTTCTTTCTCCGCAAGCCCACGAAGTATTCTTATCTTTGTTTCCAGGCTTACTGGTGCCTGACAGATGGTTTCGTTCAACTGGCTTTTGCCTATACCTGTACTGCATAGGTGAGAAGCCATAACACCAGACACACCGCATTCATCAAGAATCTCTTGAAGGCTCAGACCTTCCGAAGGCGATGTTCTTTGTGCTTCATATTTCTCCGCTAACACACAAAGATCATCAGAACCATTTACATCGATCCACTGTCTTGCATCAAGGCGGTAGAGCCTTACCTGCTTGCTTTGTGAGACAAGCACTGCCATATTAATAAAAGCACCGAGGCTTTTACCATCCCATACAGTAAGCCCCGCATCTGCTATTTCACAAAGACGATAATCCAATGCATTGTGTTCATCGTTATCGAATCTGCTGATACCGCTTCCATCGATACACAAATCCGGATACGGCATGACCTGTTCCGTTTCATCATCTATGAAATAAGCTGTGGCGTTCCCATACCACTTGTCCGACAGATACTCCTGCACAGCCCATTCAAAACCGATCCTACTGCCGAGTACTATATGCGTATCACTTTCAATCAGCTTGTCGAGTCCTGATTTGACCGCATCATCCAGTCTGAGGTTCATATGTGAGCCAAACACAAATACTGTCATAATCGATCCTCCTACACCAGATATTCCTTATCGGCAAATGAAACTTTTCTTCCGTCCGGCCCTACACGGAGATATGCCTTCCCACCATGATAATCATTGATGTTGAGCCTTTCCCACTCGTATTCCGTATAGGCATCCATCGTTTCAATACCAATTTCGGATATAGCAGTGTACGGTTCGATTCCCCAGTGGTGAACATCCCGGAAAGCATACACCTTGTCGTTATAGACCGCTCCTGCGACAGCATAAGATCCTTCTGAAATATGGATTACCTTATGAGCCTTTGTATCCCAGATGAAAATCACTCCGCCCTGACCGCTGGCTGTGATAAGAATGAAAAGCAGATTATTACCGTCAAGAAGCGTACCACGGACAGACTCCACTTCTGCCTTGCTTGCATAGGACCAATACGGCTTTATTGTTGAGTAATTGATTTCATACTCCTTTCCTTCGCTTAGATATTTTGCTATCACATCATCTTTGCAGACCAGTTTGAACTTTAATATATCTCGCATCTTATCCTCCGATCTTCTGAACTCAGTCAGAGTCTTTGTTTTTTTCCGCATTACTTCTTGTTTGCTTCTTTCCAAAGCTTATATTTATCTCTCATGCATCTGCCGCAGGGACGGTACCCGGCTGCAATCGCTGTTTCCTCGTCCTTGAAGAAAACCCTGTGGCTGATATATGCATTTCTGTACTTACTCCTCAGAACAGCATTTGCCGAAGGACAATCCATCCTGCCGTAAATCTTCATATTGCTGTTCCCACCGTATTCTCCTTTTGTCTCGGAGAGATATGTTGAGCCGTCAGCGGCGGTCAGCTTATACATCTTCATGAGCATTACCTCCAAGTCACTTGTTTTTTTTCTGATATAATCATACAATACGGCATGGGCACAAAATGACGCATCAAAAAAAATAGCGACACCGAAGTGCCGCCATCTACAGTACAGATTGTTAGGTGACAAATTATTTTCTGAACCGATTCCAATTCTGCTACAAATTAAAATCCGCTCTTTTTTTGAACACAGGAACAACTTGCTGTTCCTTGTTTATCTAACTGCATCACAGCATATAGGGTCTTGTCGGTACAGCCTTGCTGCTTTAATTTAATTCCCTGATCTGTCTGTTTATATCCTGTTATTCTTTATTGGTTTGAAATATCTTTATTTAACCGTTCATATATTTCTTCCGGTGTATCTTCGTTTAGATCAAAAGACCGAGAGAACAGATGACTTGGAACATCATCTTTGTAACCTTCTGTAAACATAAGCCTGTCAAGCGTAGTGAACACTTCAATTGCGAATACCTGATAGATTTCATTTTCTTTCAGGTAAATATTACCTTCTGAAAATGCAATAAAACTCAAATGACGATAAGGGATCATTGCCAGAACGACAGAATCTCTTTCTCCGTAGCATATTACCTGATAAATCAAATCCGCAAAATTACAATATTGTTTGAAGTGATTCATATCATGCTCTATTTCAGATAATTCATCGGGGTTGCCGCTGAAAAATTCATCCTTTAAATCCAATAGGAATTCAGCAGCGGATTCTAATTCTTCCTTATAGTTCTGATTCTGATTGGCCATAATCAATTAACTCCTCTTTTATTTTTATAAGATATTAACATATCAGTCATTGTCAAGTTCTGATGCGAGTACATGGATCATATCTATATCCTCCCGAAAAAGGAATTTAACTCTTTCCTTGTCTTCCACAAGATAAGCCAATCCCTTGATTATTTCATTGGCAGTTTTTATAGCTTTACTCTGTTCCCAGACAATAAAATCCCCCTCCAGTAATGAATTAATATCCTGTTTCTTCAAAGCTTCTTTAATGCTTCTCTGGATTGTTATGTACTCATCATAATCAGCAATCTTATTCCATTTCTTATCATTAAATCCAAACCAGTCAAGAATATAACTGTCAAGCGGAATATGGCACTGTTCAAAATCAAAGGCACTGATTTCGCTGTAATACTCACGCACACAATAGACATATTTGAATGTCATATTGATCAGTTTCTGCCATAGTCCGACAGACATGCCGTACATATTGTTTTCACATGTATCTCTATGCCATTTTGAGTAGTTGACCTGTTTTCCGGCAATCACGTTTTCAAAGAATTTATAAATTATCCCTACGATCTGATCTTTGTTGTCGGACTTGTCTTTATATGAGGGCTGCATTCTCTCATACATAACAGCATCAACCCAGGCTTTATTGATGCAGTATGATAAGACATCTCTATCACTATGATTCATAAAATCGATCTTATGATTTTCGATTTTCTGTTTAATTTCTTTCGAGAAAGCCTGCTCATAAAAGGTTTTTACATATTTCTTTATTTCGTTCATGGTATCTATGTCCTTTCACTGTAATTTGTTATTTAGAAGTGTATTATCACCATTCTCTATGCGGTAGCGGCAGTTCCGGTAATCCCTTTCTGCGGCGCTCATCGTTTAATTTTTTAACCCGATCCCATTCTATTTGAGATGCAACGGCTCGTCTGTGCCGTTCTTCAGAATCCTTGCGGCGTTGTTCATCCTCAAACCTACGGTCGCGCTCCTCCTGTTCTCTTCTACGGCGCTTATCCGAGATACGGTTTCCGACTGCGGTACCAACCGCAACGGCTGCAGCATCGCGTATAAAGCTACGGCCACCACTGCCATATGATGATTGAGATGGTTCATCATAATAATCATAATCCGGTTCTTCATAATATTGTTGCTGTGGTCGTGATTCTAATAGCGGAGCCATCATTCTCTTAGTTTCAGCGGCCTCGATTTCTAAAGCTTCTTCAAAGGACACTTTTTCCTCTTCCATATACTTGATCAGATGGTTTGCATACATAGGTGTTTTATCACGCCTGTATTTCTCAGGTATAAAGCTGCCTTCGCCTTCGTAGAAGTCACGTATTTCTTTTTGTGCTCTATCTGCTTCTTCTTTCAGAGCAGGTAATTGTTGTGTTAACTCATCGATTGCCTGTTTTCTCGCAGCTTCAAATTGCGGCAGAGTTTGCTGATCATAAACCGCCTTCGCTTCGGCATATTGCTGATTGGCTAACTCCTGTTGTCTTTGATGCTCCTGTAACAGAAGTTGATATTGCTGTTGATATGTAGGTGAACTCTGAATTCGCTTGATTTCCTTTTCTTTCTTGTCCTGTATCAGCCATGCATATACAGGAATCCAAATCAGGGAACATATACAGAGGATAAAATCATATGGGATAATAAGTAGAAGTAGCGTGACTACAAAAGGACCAAACCCTATCCATTTATTAAATTTCGTTTTAGGTATGATTTCGGGTGGCACAGGCTGCGGTATTTGCTGACATACAGGCGGTTCCGGCGGCTGCTGGTTTTGTTTTTCTTCAATCCGTTTTTGAACTTTAGTATATGCTACTCTTTTAGCACCTGCAGTTCGTATAAGCTCAACATTTTTATGTAAAGCCTTAAGAATGTCTTCTCTATCCAATCTTATCCACTTCCTAACCTATATTCTTGGAACCTTATATTAAGCAAATGCTTCATACGCAGTCTTGAAGAGATCCCTCAGTTCGTCCCTCAAATATTCCGGTTCAAGTACAACGACATTTCGTGCGTAGGTCTTGGCAAACTCCTTCATGGCCCGATCATTAGTACGGACAATAAGCCTGTATTCACCGCTGACTGCATTTTCGGATTTCTCAATCCTGATGTTTGCCTTGCCAAAGTAATCGATAGCATCGGAAAGATTGCCGTCCTGATTATTTTTGAAAATGAACTTCGCAGTTATACTGCGTCCGGGACTTAAAGAACTGTTTTGTCTGGCATAGTCGAACACATTGTTCCAGCTGTGATTGATATCCTTTAATGAAAAACTTGCGGCTATGCGCTTTTCCTCATCGCTCATTTCTTCGTTATCAGTAATACAAAGCTCTCTAATCCTGTCGATTCGGAAAGTGTCTAAAAATCTGGAACCTTGCTCGACATTTTCTATGAGCTTCTTTACATCACTTATCAGGTCTTCCGGAGAACTGTGGCTGCTCCCGCATACCAGACCCACCAGATAAAAATCATTATTGTTCGCAGCAATTCCAAACGGGAACACCTTCCACACGCGACCGTCTATATGGAACTTTAAATTCTCATCATACGAACCATACTGAAATTCAATCACCCTGTGGTCAGAAATGGCTCTGTCAATCTCCTCAAGATTATAGAACAAAGGAGAAAACTCGCTGCCTGGATCTTGGGTATCAAGAATATAATGCTTCAAGTTGTGTCGAATAGAAGAAGGCCATAACTTTTCCAGTTTTTTTACGATTTCTTCTTTCTGCTTTCTTGAAATGTGCTTTGCAAAGATAACATTATAGATTAAAGATTGCAGTTCACTCTTTTCAAATTCATGTTCATAATAAAAATCAGTATAAACTGCGCTCTCTTCATCATCCTCAACATCAATCTCTTCGCCGTTTCTTCTCCTGATACTGCATTTAATATGCTCCGGATCGTAGTACATGACCTGTCTTAGGTTTCGGCTCAGCGTTTTTCGATTGACGGTAAGATTATAATCCGATTTGAGTTTTTTACTGATTTCCTCCTGCTTAAGCACATGATCAGTATCTGTGTATTTCCTCAAAACCTCAATAATAAAGGGAATGATCATTTTCTTTGGCACATCTGAACTCATCGGTAATCCCTCCTGATACATTTTACAGATATTCTATCTCATTAGGTGGCACTTATTTGTCCCATATATTGAAGCATCATCGGCAGTAATTAAAATATTCGAGTCACTTTCAAAAGAACTGCTTATTACATGCCTTTGATTCTATTATAAAGCTATATATGGGACTTTTTTTACTCATCACTATTATAGCAGAAAATGCCGAAAACTCAATGAACTTTTTGTAAACAAAAAAAGCCTGCAGGCACTCCGAAGAGATACCCGCAGGCATGAAGATGATATATGGAATTACAGTTTTACTGTATAATCGAGCGAAATCCATCCCGCACCGCTTTTCAGCCGTCCCCAGCCTGCGGTCGAGCCTTTGCCGGACTTGACCTCCACGATGGTGTAGACTCCGACAGGGATATACTGCGTCCTCGCATAGTCCGTTCCCGGTCCCTTGCGGATATTGAGGTCGGAAATGCTGACCTTAACTTTAAACGGCACCTTGACTGCAGATGCAGAAGCTTTCGGCTCGTATACGATCTTGCCATTTGCATCGAACACCTTGTATCCGGCATTTTTATCCGCACACGTCTTTGCATTAGCAAGCACCTTATAAGCCCCCTTCTGCGTTTTAGAATCGCTCCAGGTCTTTCTTACACGGTAAAGCTGTGTAGGTGTCACCTGGGGAGTTGTTGAACCACTGCCGCCAAGCTGCGCTGTGACCTTGGCTGCCAGATCACCCATCCTCGCATACATCCAGTTACCGGGACAGGACTTGTTAGCAAACCATCTGTGGACAGTCAGTACCATCTCATCTGCCTTTGGATTGTAATTAAGGGTCTTGTCCTTATCACCAAGCCACAGAAGCTTCTTCTTGCCGTTTCTCTTGCAGATGTCTACGCATAATTCAATCAGTTTCTTGTAGACCACATCACGAAAGGCGTAAGGCTCTGTGGTATCAGATGCGCACTCGATGGTGATAGCCCTCTGGTCATTGGCATTCGAGGAAGAACACCAGGAGCGGTTCTTTTCTTCCACATACATGCCGACACGGCCGTCAGCACCAATACCGTAATTGCAGGATGCCTGTCTGCTGACAGGCGCAAAGATACTGCCAAGTGTTTCCACACTGCACTGACCGACTACACAGTGCGGCGTAATACGGTCGATGGAGTGTGTCCTCTGCCCGGAATGATTCGGGCTGAGTTTTGTGTAGGAAACCATAGAACTGTTTGTGTAAGCCATATTATTTGTCCTCCTTCTCTGCTCTGTCGTGCAGTTGTTCAAGCACGACTTTTAGTTTTTCCGGGATTGGAAGTCCCAGATGGCCTGCATTCTCCAGAAGGCTTACGCCCTCATTGGAGAGATAAAAGAAAATGACTGCCGTGCGGAGTATACTGCCGGTTCCGATGACCTGTGTGTCCAGGGCATGACCGATCCCGACAAGAGAAAAGATCAGCACCTTTCTGAACAGACCTTTGAACCCGACCTCGCTCGACAGCTTCTTATCCACTACAGCGCACATGACCCCCGTAATGTAATCAAGCACTACGAACATCAGAAGTGCGTAAAGCAGACCGTCACAGCCGCCAAGGAAGTAGCCGAGCCAGCCTCCGACAGCCGCAAAAACAAGCTGAATCGTGTTCCAGAATTCTTTCATGTGATAAACCCTCCATTTCTTGAAAATAGGTATGAAAAAAGCACCTCTTGCGAGATGCTTGTTCCCAGAGTAAATATTGATCAAGCGATGCGTATCGCTCTCATATATGATGATGAAACATTGACCGCCGCTCCTGTATCCTGATATGCCTGCAGCTTAACAATCAGACCGTTTGCCGATGAGGTATAAACAACTGTTGTGGACTGAACATATATAGTTTGACTGGTAGTACTTCCGGCTATGAGAGCATTGCCGGAACTGGATGTGGAGAAATTTGTTCCTCCATCTGTAGATACTACAAATCTCAATCCTCTGCGTTTTGCCGTTGCCGCCGCAAAGGTCATAGATGCCACAATGATATAGTTTCCTGTGGTCAGCGTTACCTTGGAGTTGGTATCTGTCCACGCCCCTGTGGGTATGGACTTCGCAGTGGAGGAGTTAGAATCAGTCACTGTGCCGATAGCTGTACTGTGGTTTCCCACGGTCAATGCTCCGGTAACTTTTGTCGCACCGTTTATCACATTGGTCTTTGCCGTCAGTGAATTGCGATAGATCAGCCAGTCACCGAGCGTACTATCGTAAAGTCCTCTGTTTACGCCGCCGCTGCCGATACCAAATCCGATCTTTGCCTGCACAGCGCCATCGGATCCATATCTTGTATGTGTCATCGCCAGATCATTGTTCTCGCTTGTCACCAGCTTTGTATGATTGGTGGTCAGTGCAATTTCCAGGGTGTTGTCCTTCTCAGCCACCTTTCCGATTGCCAGCCCCTTGCCGCCTGCCTTGAAATCCATAAGCACCGCTGCAGTAGAAACGATATCCACGATGGTAACCGTAGTAAAAGCATCTTTTATGGTGTATTTCACATCATAGGAACTCTCGGTTGAGATGTTCCCGCCGCCAAAGGTGATGGCTGTACCGGAAGTGAACGCCTTGCTTGCGTTCGTCCATGAGGTAGCCGTGGACTTCTTATAATGGGTAGTTGTCGTGACGGTATTTTTGCTTGAACAGGACGAATAGCTGAATTTCACAAGTCCCCTGATATACGTACCGTCATCATTGACCGTACCTCCGCTCGTTGCTCTCTGCGAGAGATAGCTTGTAAAGGATGGAGCAGAATATGCCACAACAGAGATGCTCACGGTTTTGGCATCAGATGTCCGTCCTCGAGAGTCTGTGACTTTTGCTGTAAAGGTAATCGTACCGGAGGTTGTCAGAAAGCCCGTGGTGAGCGTTGATGCAGTTCCGGAAAAGCCTCCGCCCGTAATGGAATACGAGGAAATTGTCGAACCTTGCGCTCCTGCCGCACCGTTTATCGTCAGCTTTGCTTTTGATTTCGACTGCACATAAATACCCCAGTCTGTCGGCACTGTTCCGTCAACCTTCTCAGCGGTAAGACTGGCTATTGTTGGCTTCACCGATGCCGGCACCGTCAGTGTCAGAGTACAGGTCTTAGAGCCGATTTTCGTGCTGCCGTTGTAGGTATCACAGGTGATCGTACATGTCCCTGACACGGCATTCGGTATCTGAGCCGCAAGAGATACAGCAGGCGTCCATGATACCGATGTCGATGTGGTCTTTGTCGCAATCGTCCCCGTAGATTTGCCGAAAGAATAGGTCAATGTATGCGTAAAGGACGATGAGGCACGAGTAATGGTGATCGTTGTCGCAGACCCCATCGTACCGTTTGCTGCCTTGACCGTGGATGCCCTCGGTATGGTATTCAGCGTATGTGTAGCACTTGCCGTGACACTGACCGCATAAGTATATACACCCGCCTCACAGCTTAATGCAAAGGACTTTGTGCCGTCTGCGTTATGGGTAATTTTCGTTGTGCCGGATGCGATAACCTGGTCTTTTTTCAGCTGAATACGGGTATCGCTCGAATACACCGTAGTCCCGTTAATGACTGCCTTGAACGCGCCGGACATAACCCAGCTTGTACCACCGGAGGAACCGGAGCCTTTCAGCGTCCACGCAATCGTAGATGTATTGTTCGCTACATCCTGGCTGGATAGTGACCACGATAAGGTTATAGAGCGGCCTTCTTTTTCATTTGTTGTAATACTTCCGCTTGAAGCCATAGATTTTCACTCCTTATGATGTCGGGTCACGCCATTTGATGGAGAGATTCCCGTTTGCACGGGGTATGAAATCAAACCACCCTCGGGTGTCGTTTCCGAGGGATAACTTGTTTCTGATCTCCGCATTGGTGATAACCAGACTGTTATTTGAGATATATGCGATCTTCTGTCCGTTCTCCTTGAATGCAAGTTCCTTGTTGGACAGTTCCGCAGTAAATGCGTTTCCGACCTTCCCAAGTTCGATCAGTGCGCCTTTGAAACGGATATACTCCTCAAGCAGTTCCTGATTTGCCGCCACATTGCCTTTGATCTCGTTTGTTATGGATGTGAAATCCATACGGATCTCTTTGCTGTTCTGTGTAATGCTCGACTGGAAATCCTGCTGTATACTCTGAAGCTCCGTCTTCTGAAGATAGGTCTCCCGGACGGTACTCAGAATATCGCTTGAGGTCTTGGTGATCTCCGAGTAGCACTCACGCACACTGACCTGCAGAGCCGCAACATCATTTACTGCATCGTCATAGGCAGTCACATTCTGGAAGGTATGCTGACAGCTTGTGAGCAGCGCCATAAGACCACCTCCTCACTTTGAAACGTCACACTGCAGCGTAACAAGGCTGTCGATATCAGCAGCCGACAGATAGATGACCTTTCCGGTTTTACCGAATGTCATGGCATTCCCGTCCTTATCCTGGGCATACCATGTATAGGTGAGGGATTGTTTTTCCGTTGCGGCTTTCCATGCGGAACCGTTGTATTTCATCAGTGTAACTTTCTTTCCGCTGTGGTCGACCTGATACCAGTAGTCCCCGGATGCCGGAGAGGAAGGAGCCGTCTCGCTGATATTGCCCATCAGAGGATCGACCTCCTTCTGGTTGGTACGAACGATGATATACGGCACTACGCCGCCGAGATTATTCTTAACGGTAAAGCCGCCGATGGAGAGCATCTCCGAAACATACGGATCGGACTTATCTTCCACAGTAATAACATCCACATAATTCTTGCTCGAATAGGTCATAGTGCAGCGGTAGGACTGGACATTCACAATATCCGAGCCGTTGACAGTCAGAGTTGAAGCTGTCGCGCCACTGATATTCGTCCATGTGCCGCTGACATATTTTGCCCACTGGTATGTGCCTGTGGTGATAGCCGTTGTGCCGCTGTATGCAGATGTGGCAAGCTGCAGTGAACCGGACTGATTCTGCACTACTGTTCCGTTCGGTGCATATACCGAGAAAACTACAGCGGAAGTTCCGTTTGACCCTCTCACGGATTTAGACCATGCAAAGTTCTTCTTGATGGTTGCACCGGACAGCGTAAAACTCAGTTCAATGACTCCGTTGTAAGTGGTCTTGCTGCCGAGCGTACCGTTTGCGGCAAAGGTCAGAACAACTGAGCCTGCCGCTGTTGCCGTAGCAGCTGTGTTGGATTTAAGAGTAACGCCGGAAGGCAGTGTCCCCGGAGTGCAGGTACAAGCCGTCTGCGTAATGCCGACATACCCGGTAAAGGGAATAGTGACATCCACTGCCGCCTGAACTACACCTGCGGCTGTGCAGGCTATGGTCTGCGCTTCGTTGCCGAGGATGATGGAAAGGCCGCCCTTTCCGGCTGTTCCCGGATCACCCTTGCCGCCCTGATCGCCCTTCGCTCCGTCATATAGTTTGGAGATAGTGACGGTATCATAGACGTTGCTGTCGCTTGTCAGCAGCTTTATCTGCGCCACATTGCTGACAAATACAGCGTGGGCAGGCTTTACCACAAGTGTTCCACTCGTGATATTGGCATTATCCGTGGTAGTCGGATAATCCGCCCATTTGCCGGAACTGTTCTTATACTGCCACTTGCTGATGGTGACACCCTGCACCTGTGCCGTAAGTGTTGCCTGAGATGCTCCCACTAAAGTAGATGAAGTGTTGTATTTGAATACATAGGTATCTGAGGTCACATAAGCAAGGCGGGCGTTCTCTGCATTCTTTACAAGTGTATAGGTGATATCCGAAGAAATATTGACCGTATTCTTTGTTTCGGAATCATAGTAGCTGATGTAGCAGAGGTAAGTAATCATACCGCTTGCGGATGAAGCGAGAACATTCTGCTTGACCGTCAGCACACCACCGGATGCTGTTTCTCCCGTCACAAGAGCTGTTTCAGAAGCGTTGCCGTCACGCCGTTTCCACTGAATCGTTAGACCTGTGGACGAAAGCGGGACGCTCGTCTGGTCAAGGAAAATTACCGGAGTCAGCTTAAGGTTCGTTGATGCCCAGCTTGGTGCATAGGTATGCGGCAGGACGTTCGGGTCCTCACTCTGCGTTTTCGGCAGATTAGATGTAATATATGCCGACAGCTTTCTCTGGTCTGTAATGTCCACGAAAGTCTGCTGGCTTGAAGTCAGTATAGTTGCCATTTATTTCTCCTCCTGTCAGATAGTGATTTCGCAATAAAAGGATGCGTTATCCTGCACATCCTCAGTCGTAACGATGATGGATTTCATTCCTTTGTGGGCATTGTCCCATTCAGCATCAGTCTCCTCATTGCCGGAATACCTGTGCCAGTTGAAAGATGATGCGTCAAGTCTGCCAGTGATATCTGTATCCCAGGAATAGACCTTGCACCGCATTCTGCTCTGCTGGCCTTTATCCCGAAAGATGTTCACTCCATCCACCACAAGCTCCGTGCGATACATCTTTGCGTCTGTGATCTCATCTACCTTGCCGTAGATGATCTCTATCTTTTCGGTCTTGCCGAGCAAGTCCTCTGTCAGGTCGGTTATATTTTGACCTTGTCGGGCAGATGCGGAGGACAGCGTGATACCGCTTGCTCCGATCGTGATAGTATTGCCGGAAGGATTAAGGTAGTCTATCGTTCTGCTCATACATAGAAAGGTACCGTAAATCCCGTGAGGCTTTGAGATGCACTTTACATACATCCTCGCCCTGATATCCCCGATATCCGCTCCGGCATCGGACTCATCCACAATGGTCAGTTCCATTGAGGTGATACCCTTGGACAGTTCCTGCATTCGAGCCTTTGCTTTACGCAGAAGATTTCCGGGAAGTGTAACATCCTCCCAGACCTCGCTTGTCCATATCCAGCCGATTTCAGAAACCGCGTCATCGTCACAGACATAGTTTTTACCGTCATTGACGGAGGTGATATCCACCCTTTTATCGGTTTCAATCTCCTGACCCTCTGCATTCTTTTCCTTGATTTTCGCACCGAGCGGGATAAGCGCAGTGGCTCTTTCCGTATGGTCGCGGCTGATTTTCACATCAAGAAGGTTCTTTCCAAACTCGACTGTCTGAAGAGAAGTCAGATTAAAATCGGCAAGGTAATCCAGGTACTTTCCGTCCTTTTCATAGCGCACCTGCAGATAGCCGCCGTGAGTGTTAATGAGTTTGCTTTTTATCGCATCAAGTGTCACGGAGTAAGAGGTGCTGCTGTAAGAGATATAGTCGTTATCGTCCGTTACCGTTACATTGCCGATCTTGAATTTCTTTTTCTCTTCGACTGCAGCATTATGTTTGGATATGAAGTATTCCAGCAGTCCGCGGAGCGTTCCCTTGTAAGAGTACGGCGGCTGCATGGTGTCCTTGAGATACGCAAGGCAGGATTCGCAAGTCCATGTGTGGGTGTTATAAAAATCCGTGCCGTCATCCAGGGCTCTGCCTTCAAATACCGTTTCATCGTCTTTCTTGCAGACGATAACAGACTGCATCGGCTTGATGCTGTCAATATACGGATGGTTATGCGGAGCGGACAATGTCAGGCTGTCAATGTTCTCTGCATCCTCCGTGATTTTTGCTTCGGTCACCGCAAGCTGTGACAGGTTCGGATGATAGAATACCGCACCGTCCACAAATACACGAAAGGTACTCATAGGCGTCCCTCCCTGTAAGTGAAGGTGGTCGTTCCGGTTCCGGTTAAGGTGACTGCATTCATTCCGCTTTGCAGTTCCAGTTCAGGGAATATCCATTCTCCGGCACTGACTGATTTACGGAAAGAGTCGCTACCGATCTTCCATGCAAATGCGGTTTCTGCCGTGGTTTTTATCTTTGGTACAACAGGCATAAAGTCATTGAATAGCGTAACCTTGCCACCACCTGTCTTGGTAACAACGGTCTCCTCAGTGTGATAGCGATAGGCATCCCCGTCTTCACAGGAGAAGACAATCTGCCCTTTGCCAGTCAGCGGATCATAAGACGGTTCGGCTTCAACCGTTCCGACAGCATACAGATCAGTTTCTTCACTCAAAATCACCTTTACAAGCCTGCCTGAGAATCGATTGATGACTTCTGTCGACATTGCATTGAACCGCTCTCTGTCACCAAGCATGGTGAGTGTAACGGTAAAGCTGCGCTGCTGGTAAGATACTCTGCCCAAAGCCTCGGTAAAGCGTATCGGGGAATCTCTTCCCGGTACAACAACTGTATCCGACTGAGACTTCGGAGCAGGAAAGCTAATGCTCTCACGAAGCCAGCCGAGATCGTTCATCGATATTCCGTTAAATGATATATCCGGTTTCATAGTGAGAGCCTCCTGTTCAGTTTCTGCTGTTTGCCGAGTCCGCTGTCGATTGCCGGAAGCAGATGCCCCACAAGCGTACCGTCCTCAAGGTATATGCCCTTGGAGGAATTGTCCGCGATAATGGCGAGGTATTTCTCCATGCCGCTCATGTTCAGCTTGCTGTCGAGCATGGCGGACAGCTGATCGTAGAATCCCTTCAGAGGCAGAATTGCCTCTGCACCCGCCTCGCCGCCTGCCATCAAAGAACTGCCGTTAAGACCGAACATAGTAGGTTTGGTCATAATACCGCCTTCCTTGTACCACTGAATCGAGAAGTGCGGAACGGACGGCGGAGCAATCGAGAACGACCCGGTAATGGAGAGGTGCGGCAGTTTCAGCTTCGGCAGAGACCAGGAGAAGTTGAAAAAGCCCTTGATCCTGTCGATAGCGTTCTTGACTGCATCCCTTGCCGCATTGATCGGAGTGGTGATAGCGGTTTTAATCGCATTCCATACCGATGTGACCGTTGATTTTATGCCGTTAAATATATTGCTGACGGTAGTTTTCACAGTATTGAATGCCGTGGATACTTCGTTCTTGATACCGTTCACTACAGTGGAAATCGTGTTCTTGATACCGTTCCACACTGTACTGACTGTATTTTTGATGGCATTCAGCACGGTAGTAACAGTCGTCTTGATGGCGTTCCAGGCAGTTGTGACCGTAGTCTTGATAGTATTTACCACCGTGGTCACTGTCTGCTTTATGGCATTCCACACGGTCGTAAACACCGTTTTTATGGCATTTAGCACCGTGGTAACAACTGTTTTTATTGCATTCCAGACCGTTTCAATGGTGGTCTTTATGGCATCCATCACTGTCGTGACCGCCGTTTTTATCGCATCCCATGCTGTGGTAAAGGCTGTTTTCAGTGCTTCAAGGATCGGTGTCAGGAAGGCAACGATAGCATTCCACACATTTGTGATGGTAGTATTGATGGTTTCAATGACCGTCCTGACCGTATCGCAGATACCGTTCCATATTCCTGTGAAGAACTCAGCTATACCAGTCAGCACTCCCGTGATAAATAGAACGATGGAATTCCAAATGCCCACAAAGAAATCCTTGATAGCGTTCCAGATATTAATGAAGAAGGATTTTATACCTTCCCACAGCGCACCCCAGTCACCGTCAAATTTCTCGATCTCAACTCCGAATAGGGAGAATATGGCTCTGAACGGGATAAGCAGTGCATTGATAACACCTGTGAACAGATCTGAAAGTCCCTGCAGGAATACAGTCCAGTCACCGTCCTTAAAGCCCTTGATAAGACCCACGATAATCTGGATCACACCGCCCACAACATCAATAACACTTTCGATACTGTCTCCGATGGACTGGATAACTGCCGTCACCAGCGGCTCTAATGTATTGCACAGCCAGTCCCATGCAGCGGAAATTGCCTGTCCAAGGTCATCAAAGGAAAAGCCCAGAGAGTTGATGGCACTTAATATTTTGTCTGCCATCTGGGAGAATTTCGCCTTGACGCTCTCCCAGATACCGATGACCTTGTTACGGAATTCCTCGTTGTTCTTCCATAAATGCACAAAAGCCGCAGTAAGCAATGCTACCACTGCAATGATTGCCCAACCGATAGGGCCTATTCCGGCAATGGCTGCAGCCAGTTTCCCGCCTGCGCCTACACCCATTTTCGCCTGGTTTACAAAGGTCAATATGCCTTTTCCCATTTTGGAGAATGCCTGCATACCCTGTCCGATACCCGTGGTGAGTTTTCCGAATACCACAAGTGCGGGACCGATTGCAGCCACCACGAGGCCGATCTTCACAATGGTTTCCTGCTGGGCAGGCGTTAAGGCATTGAACTTATCGACCAGTTTCTGTATGGCATCAGTCACTTTTGTGATGGTCGGCGCAAGTGCCTCACCTATGGAAGTCATGAGGACATCGATAGAACTCTTCAGCTTTTCCAGGGAACCTCCGAAACCGCTCATCATGGCCTGGGCCATTTCTTCTGTAGTTCCGGCACAGTTCTCGAGTGAATCATTCAGTGCATCCACATCGCCGGGAGCCGTATTGATAAGCGCCAGCCACGGTGCCATCTGGTTCTTGCCAAAGATGGCAGATGCCGCCGCGATCTGCTCTGACTCAGATAGTTTTCCGAATGCCTCATGCAGTTCCCTCTGGATGGTCACGGAATCTTTCATCGTGCCATCTGCATTGGTAACGGAGATACCAAGTTCCGCCATTTTCTCCGCGCCTTCTTTGGCAGGAGATATCAGACGGGCAAGACCTGTCTTTAAGGAGTTAGCCGCCTTGTCTGCATCGATACCGTTGTTTGCCATTACACCCATGTAAAGGGCTGCATCATTCACGGAATACCCGGCTGCAGAAAAGATCGGTGCAGCCACCGACATGGCATTTGACAGACTATCTACATCGAGTGCGGAATTGTTGCAGGCGGCTGCGAACACGTCCGCATACTTCCCGGCATCGTCAAAGCTGCCGTGGAACCCGTTGATCGTTGCCACAAGCCCTGCGGATACCGTATCCAGATTACCTCCCTCACCTGCAGCAAGGTTCATCGCAGGAGCAAGCGCAGACGCAGCCTGCTCCGCATTCAGTCCGGCACGGGCAAAGTTTAATGTCGCAGTTGCGGCATCGTTCATCCCGAAGGTGGAGTTGGCGGCAGCCTCTTTCATGGCCTTGTTCAGAAGCTCCGCCTCTTCCTCGGTATTGCCCATCGTCTTGTTGGTAAGCTGCATGGTCTTATCGACTTCAGCGAAACTCTTAGCCCCGGCAGCGCCGACTGCCACAAGCGGAAGTGTCACATGGGTGGTAAGATTCTGCCCCACAGCGGTCATTTTGCCGCCGACTTCCTCGAATTTCTTACCGACAGCATCGATCTTGTTTAAGGTCTCATTTGCCTCGGCAGCCTCCCGGGCGAGATTCTTCAGTTCCTGCTCGGTCTCTATGATCTCCCTCTGCAGGGCATCGTATTTGTCTTTTCCGAGGTCACCGGATTCAAGCTGCTGTTTTGCCTGTTCCTGGGCTGTCTTTAAGGCATCCAGCTTTTCTTTGGTCGCTCCGATCTTTTCCTTTAGGACCGCCTGTTTCTGCGAGAGAAGTTCCGTGTTGGTCGGATCAAGTTTCAGCAGCTTGTTAATGTCTTTCAGCTGCGTTTGGGTGCTTTTGATGGTGGAATTGACGCCTTTTAACGCCTTGTCGAGACCTGTGGTATCTCCGCCAATCTCGACTGTAATACCCTTGATTCTGCTGCCTGCCATCCGATCACCTCCCTCGCAGCTTAGAATTTGTCAAAATCACTCTGGTCGGCTATGCGCCGATACTTCACGCCGTCATTGGACTTTTCCGTCCAGA
>OMUY01000029.1 GCA_900314355.1 uncultured Eubacteriales bacterium
TAAATTGGAATTTAAAGTCATAATCGTTTTTTAAAAACAGCGTTTATATTTTTTGCCGTCTTTTATTCGGACAGAAATTATGATATATTAATATCAGAAAAATATCGGCGGAAAAATTTGTCCGGAGGAAATTTTATGCTCAGAATAATAGCAGGCAGGGCGTCGTCGGGAAAATCGACTGAAATCAATAAAATAATCAAAAAATTGGCGCCCGGCGGCAATGTAATACTGGTCGCTCCGGAGCAGTTCAGCTTCGAGGCGCAGAAAAGGACTCTTTCATATCTCGGCACGGAGCTTGCCGGAAAAATCGGCGTCTATTCGTTTACGAGTCTTTCAAACGAGATACTGAAAAAATATTCCGGCGCACTCAAACCTCTTGCGGATTCCGCGTCAAAAAACGTCCTTATGTCAAGAGCTTTGGAATCCGTGAAGGATAAACTTACCGTTTTTGGCAGGTTTTCCTCGGGAAAGGGAGTAATAGAGGAGCTTGTTACGACATGCTCCGAAATCGCAGCGAGGGAATCGGACGCCGCCGCTCTTGTAAAAGCCGCCGAAAAATCCGGCGACGAAAAACTTGAGATGAAGACGAAAGACCTCGATTTGATCGAAAAGGCTTATTCTGATAATATCGGCAAATTTTTCACCGATTCGCGTTATACTCAGTCGGACGCCGCAAAGATAATTGCCGAGAAAAAACTTTTTGCCGGCAAATATGTTTTTCTCGATGAATTTTACGGTTTCACGGGGACGGAGTACGATATTATCGAAAAAATGCTTATTCAGGCGGAGGACGTCTATGCAGCTTTGACAGTTGACGACTTGTATAAAACCGACGATATATCAGACGTATTCGCCTATACGAGGCAGAGCTTTTCAAATCTTAGAACAATATGTGCGAAGAATAATATTAAAATCGCCGAACCGATAAAACTCGAACGCGACGATTCTATGTCGGCCGTTCCTCTCGGATTTTTTGAGAGAGGAATATATAAGCCGAATCCGGAAATTTTCCGCGATAAAACGGACGCTCTGACAGTCGTATACGCGTCCTCGCCGTTTGACGAATGCGAATATGCGGCGATGGAGTCTAAAAGGCTTGTAATGGAAGAAAATTTCAGGTACAGGGACATTGCCGTGATTTCGAGAACAGCCGAATCGGGAAAATTTTTGTCATCGGCGTTTAAAAAATACGACATACCAGTTTTTGAAGATACGAGAAGACCTCTTAGCTCTGACATAACTGTGAGATATATGAATTGCGCCCTGAAACTTGCGTCGGGCGGATTTGACACCGAAACGGTTTTATCGATGCTGAAAACCGGACTTACCGAGTCGACAGATGAGGATATATCCGAGCTTGAAAATTATACGATTATCTGGAGAAAAAACGGACAGGACTGGAATAAGGAATGGACCGGACATCCCGACGGATACGGGGCGCGACAGACTCTCGAGACTGAAAACAGGCTTGAGAGAATAAATAATGTCAGAAAATTTGTATCAGACTCGATTTCGCATCTCAGCGACGAAATCACCGGCAAGGATGTCAGGGGATGCCTCGAGGCTCTTTATTATTTCATGAAAGATACCGGAGCCGATAAAAGACTTGCGTCAATAGCGTCGGGTATGACGGGCTCGGCGCTTGAAAGAACGTCGTCTTCATGGGACGAAGCTATGGAAATTATATCTAAATTCGCAACGATTTTCGGCTCGGAAGTAATAGAGCCAAAAAGATTCGCGGAGCTTTTCTCATTAATGGCCGATTCCTCCGACGCCGGCGAAATGCCGTCGGGACTTGACGAGATAACAGTCGGTCAGGCCGACAGAATAAGAATGTCCGGGAAAAAAGCCGTCTTTATTTTAGGCGCGAACGAGGGAATTTTCCCTCTCGAACAGGGTAAATCGGTAATCTTAAACGGCGCGGACAGAAAAATACTCAACGAAAACGGCGCGTCTGTCTTTGACGACAGCGTGACATCAAAGCAGAAGGAGAGATTTTACGTCTATTCGTCAATCTCAATTCCTAAAAACAGGCTTTATATTCTTTCGAGTTCGCAGGATATAAAGTCGGGCACGCTCAGACCTTCTGAAATAGTCTCGATGGCCGACAGAATAGTTCCGCTGCACAAGACGGAATACACTACCGATATATCTCCTATGAGAAAAATAGCGTCGATGGAATCCGCTTTTGAGGCGGCCGCCGCCGGAGTAGGCAAAAACGACGTATTTTCTCTGTCCGCCGCGGAATACATAAAAAACGGAAAATTATCCGACAAAATTAAATCGGTCAAGAGGACTGCGGAAAAAGAGCCGTTTCATTTTGAAGATGATGAAAAAGCGAAGAAGCTTTTCGGCGACAGAATAAATATTTCTCCGTCGGGAATGGAGACTTATTACAAATGCCCGTTTATGTTTTTCATGAGCAGCGGCATGAAAGCTTACACTTTGAGGTATGCTGATTTTGACAGACTTCAAAACGGCGACATCGTCCACTATATTCTTCAAAACACGTCTTCCATTGACGAAAAGCTTGACGACATGACCCGGGATGACATATACAAAATCGTTTCGGATTTGGCGGTAAAATACGCCGAAGAAATGATGGGCGGAAAGGAAAATATTACCCGTCTCAATTATTTCTATGTAATGGCGGCGGCTCAGACATGCCTTTATATACTTCTCAGAAGAAAGATAGAGAAAAAAAAGACAAAGTTCAAAACCGTTGATACCGAGCTTGAAATAAGCCGCAAAAACGGAATAAAGCCATTTGAGATAAAATTATCCGACGGTTCTGTCGTTTCAATATCGGGAAAAATCGACAGAGTCGACGAGGCTGAGATAGACGGAAAAAACTTCATCAGAATTATAGATTACAAAACAGGCGCTAAGACTTTCAGTATAAACTCGGTAGCCGACGGCCTTGACAGTCAGATGATTATCTACCTCGACTGCATATGCGAAAACGGACAGGAGAGGTACGGGCAGGTTCTTCCTGCCGGATTACTCTATTCTCCGGCGAATTGGAGCGCTTCAAAATACAAACTTGACAGAAACGCCGCCGACGCCGATATTCAGGCCGAATTTGCGAAAACAGGCAGAATGAACGGTCTTATTCTCGACAACGAAAAAGTAGTCGACGCCATGGAGACCGGCGAGGACAAATATTTTCTTCCGTCGTCCAAGGAAAGCAGAATAGACGGAAAGCGTTTCGGATATCTTTTCAGATACGTCGAGGATAAAGCAGCCTCAATGGGCGAAAATCTGAGACATGGCGTAATACCGGCTCTGCCGCTTGAAAAAACAAACGTGTGCGATTACTGTGTATATAAATCCGTATGCCTGACAGAACCTGGTGATAAAATGAGACCACGCTTTTCTTCCTCCAAGGAAGAGACTGCATGGGATGTAATAGAAAAAGACAAAGACGAAGACAACGAAAATGAAAACTCCGACTGAAAGGCGCGGTCAAATGGAAAAGGAAAAGAAAATCGAAAATTCCGATAAGTTAAATTTAATTAAATGGACTCCTGACCAGCAAAACGCCATAAAAGCGTGCACGGGTGAACTTCTCGTGTCGGCGGCGGCAGGTTCGGGAAAAACAGCCGTTCTTGTGGAAAGAGTGATAAATCTTCTGACAAGGGAAAATAACCCTATAACTCCTGACGAGCTGCTTGTTGTTACGTTTACAAACGCCGCGGCGGCGGAGATGAAAGTTAAAATAGCAAAAAGACTCGGAGAGTATATCGACGCGGACCCGGGAAATTACGCGTTGAACAAGGTTCTTATGTCGCTTGACGACGCGCAGATAAGCACCACCGACTCATTCTGTATAAAGCTCGTCAGGGAAAACGCGGGCGAGGCGGGAGTATCTCCCGATTTCAAAGTAATCGGCGAGGGCGATGAGCTTATCGCCGAAAACGCGGCTATGTCCGCAACGCTCGAACAGTTTGTCGCCGAATACCCGGAAAAATTCAGTCTGTTGAATAAATGTTTCGGCTCTGCCACCGGTTCCGAGTCTGTCGCGGAGATTATTTCAAATATATACGACACAGCAATGTCTCATCCGTTCCCTGAAAAATGGATTGACAAACTCACCGAAGAAATTGACGAAAACGCGGATTTAAACGATACTCCGGACGGAAAAACAGTTCTGGAATACGCGCTCAAACTTTCCGACTCATGCGTAAAATTAGCGAAAAGCGGAATATCCGTAATGAAATACGACGAAGAAGTCGAGAACAAATATTACGACTCTTTCGTGTCGGCAGTTTCACTGTTTTCCGAAATTTCTGAAGCATTGGGAACATTGAAAAGAGACGGGATAAAAGATTATCTGTCGAAAATCAAGCTTGAATCTCTGCCGAAAATCGGAAGAGGATTCGGCGCCAAATCCAATCCCGTAACAGATTACTGCCAAAAAATATACAAGGGAAAACTGACAAAATATCTTGAAGAGATAAAAGATCTTTTTCAGTCCGGCAACAGCGAAAATATCTCCGACGCCGAAGCCGTCCGCCCCGTAAAAGAGGCTTTGTCCCTCGCCGTCAAAATGTATGCGGAAAATCTTTTTTCAATTAAATCAGAAAAAAACGAATATTATTTTTCCGACATACTTTCAATGGCCGTCAAACTGTTGGTTGACGAAAACGGTAAAAGAACGAAAACGGCCGATATGCTTTCCGAAAGATACAAAGCCGTACTCGTGGACGAATATCAGGACACGAACGAAACTCAGGATATTATTTATACGACTGTCGGAGGAGATAATCTGTTTATGGTGGGCGACGTTAAACAGTCGATTTATTCTTTCCGTCTCGCTCTGCCTGAAATCTTTGTCGACAAATACAACATGTTTTCGGATTATGACGGCAAAAAACATCCCTCAAAGATATTCCTGAGCAAAAATTTCCGTTCGAGAAAAGGCGTACTCGATTCTGTAAATTTTATATTTTCAAAAATAATGTCGCCTGATATCGGCGGCGTCGGATACGGCGAAAATGAAAAACTGAAATTCGGCGGCGGATATGACGGCGATTCGGAAAAATGTTCCGAAATTATCACGGTTAAAACGAGTCTCATCGATGACGAGGCAAAGGCGGCGGCGAAGAGAATAGACGATATGATTAAATCAGGCTTTCTCATCACGGATCACGGCGAAAAGAGAAAGGCTAAACCGTCCGATTTCTGTATTCTTTTCAGGTCGGACGCCGGCGGAAAAGTCACCGACGCATATACGCGCGCTCTGTCCGAATACGGGATAGAGGCGAGGGGCGAACAGAGAAATTCGCTTTTTGACGTGCCGGAGGTCGAAATATTCATCTCTCTGTTAAGAGTAACAGACAATCCGTCCGACGACGTTTCTCTGATTTCCGTCATGATGTCGCCGCTCTACGGATTTACTCCCGATGAATTGGCTGATTTGAGAATAAAGGACAGAAACGCGAAAATCTACTCCGTTGTGAAAAAAGAGGCTGAAAACGGCAATAAAAAATGCCTCGCTCTGATAAACGACATAGGTTATTACAGAGACGAATCGGAGTCGGAAACAGTGGATTTGTTTGTGAGAAATCTTCTCGACGAAACGGGAATAATGTCTGTCGTATCGGCCATGAAAGAACCCGAAACAAGAAAATTGAATCTTTTGAATATCTCTGCTCTCGCCGATGATTTTTCCGCGAAAGGCTCCGGCAGTCTCGGCGGTTTCGTGAGGTATCTCCGACAGTGCGAGGACAGCTCCGTAAAACTTAATGCGGCCACGTCTGCTCTTCCCGGTTCAAATGTTGTCAGCATGATGACAATTCACAAGTCAAAAGGTCTCGAATTTCCCGTTGTCATTCTTGCGGACGCTTCAAAGAAGATAAACAAACAGGACTTGAACGGCAATATAATAATCAATTCAAAATACGGCGTCGGAATGAAGAGGATAGAGCCGGACTTTATGAAAAAATATCCGACTAACGAATATCTCTCTTCTAAAATCCACAAGCAGGATGAGATTATGTCCGAGGAGATGAGAATACTTTATGTAGCTCTTACAAGGGCTAAAGAAAAAATAATTGTGATGATAAGAGACGGCAGTACAGAAAAAAAACAGTCAGGGACTGCAATTTCGCCCGATTCGGAAACGGAGCCCGTCTATGCGGACTTAATTAAAGCCGATTCATATTCATCGTGGATAAATGCGGCGATAAATTCCAATATCTGTGACAGAAAAGAAGCCGCAGAACTTTTTGACATCAAAACGGTCGAACCCGAAAAAAATGACTCTGCGGACGAGGAAGAAACATATTCGGAGCCTGACGAAAAAATCATCGCCGAAATAAAGAGAAGAGCCGAATATGTCTACCCGTATTCCTACCCCGAGAACGTGAGACCGAAGGCGATAGCGTCCGATTTTGAAAATTCGGATTCAAAGCTAAAATACATAGGGGAGTCGAAGCCGTCGTTCATGATGTCCGGAGGATTCAATCCGGCCATGGCGGGCACTATAAATCACAAGTTTATGGAAAATATCGATTTTTGCGCGTCCGACGCAAAGTCCGAACTTGAGAGAATGAAAAATGAAAATATTTTCACCTCGGAAGAAGCTTCCGCTGTAAGGCTCGGCGACATAGATAAATTCCTTGCCGGAAATTTAAACAGGAGAATAATAAATTCCGAAAAAGTGTCAAGGGAAAGAGAATTTACATGTTTTCTATCTCTTAAAGAACTCGGAATAAAATCAAATAAAAATGTCGAGGACGAAAAAATACTTATCGAAGGAAAAGTCGATTTGATTTTCATCGAGGGAAAAGAGGCTGTTATCGTAGACTGGAAAACAGACAGGGGAAAGACAAGGCAGGATTTTGTCGACACTTATTCGGGTCAGCTCAAAGTCTACGCTCTCGCGGCGGAAAAGGTTTTGGGTATAAAGGTAAAAGAGCTTATAGTCTATTCTCTCTCCCTCGGCGAAGAAATAGAAATAACAGTTTAATTTTATTCTGTCGTTCTTGACACGGCTTCTGCGTATAGATTATAATTGAGACGAATAAATAAACGAATAATTTAGAAAGCGCAGTTTTATTATGAACAAGTTATATATAAATTTCAGAAAAGCGGCCGATTTGTGCTTGATCGACGCCGAGGACGCTTTATATAAGGCTACCGGCGGAAAAGCGTTCCGAAAAAATATTAGCGAGTCTGTAAACGTCAGAAAAATCAAATCGAATGTGAAAATCATATCGGAGGACGAGGAATCCGTAACAATAGCTAAAACGGACAAAGACGGGAATATCCTTGACGAGAATTTCAGAATACTTTCCACTACCGATCTCCACGTCGGCGACGACGAAAAAAGAAGGATAAAAACATTTTCCATGCTTGAAAAGCAGATTTTTTCAACAAAGCCGGATCTCATCGTCTTCACCGGAGACATAATTCTTTCAAAATATCAGCACCTCGACACGCTTGAGTTCGCGAGGTTTATGGAAAAGACAGGCGTCTACTGGACTATAATTTTCGGAAACCATGAGGCGAGGGAAAACAAGGGACCGTTCAAACGCCTGATTTACGAATTGATGAAAAGCTATCCGCACTGCCTTATAAAAATTGGCAGAGAAGATCTGCCGGGGTATGGAAATTTTGTAATAAACATACTCAAATCGAGAACCGAGATTCAGAAAAGTCTTTTCCTCTTCGATTCGGGAAGGTCGATAAATGACGAAATAAGAAAAAAATATTCCCTGCCCGATGATTTGAACGGCTATGATTTCATAAGACCCGAACAGATAAAATGGTACAGGGAAAAAATCCGCGAGCTTAAAAAATACTACGGCTTTTTTGAATCGTTTATCTACCTTCATATTCCTATTCCGGAGTATGCACAGTTTATCGAAAAAGAAGGTCATCCGGAATTTAAATTCACCGGCATCGGCAAAGTAATTTACGGGCACGCCTATGAAACGGTCGGCTGTTCCGATTACAACAGCGGATTTTACAAGGCGATAAAGGAAGAGGGCTCGTCAAAAGCAATGTTCGCCGGACACGACCACGTAAACGATTTCTGCGTGTACTGGGACGGATTTTATTTCGTCTACTCAAACTGCGGAGGATATGAGACATATGATTTAGGCGACAGATTCGGAATTTATGACGAGAAAAAGTGGCCTCAGGGAGTGACGATAACGGATATTAAAAAAGACGGATCTTTTGAAATTTCCCAGAGATTCAATTCACTGTATTTGTAAAGGAAAACAAATGGTATTAAGGATAAAGCACAAAGACGCTAAGGAGCTTATGGACAGGCTCGGACAGGGAAATTACTTTCTCGCAGACGTCAGAACGGAAGACGAATATTACACCGGGCACGCGGCGGGGGCTGTAAATTTTGATGTCGATTCCATAAATTCCGAAACGGCTGAAGATATGATACCCGACAAAAAAACTCCCGTATTCGTATACTGTAAGACAGGTACGAGGGCGGCAATAGCCTCTGAAATACTCGACAGACTCGGATATGAAAAAATTTACGACATGGGAGGGCTGTTTGACTGGCCTTATCCGCTTGTCGCAGACTGAAAAAAGAAGGTAATTTTATGTTCAGGGAAATGAGAAGAAAAAGGCAGCAGATGTCGGATGAGGAGGCGCGTGAACTTCTTAAAAACGGAAAATACCTTGTCCTTGCGGTATCGGGCGACGACGGCTATCCTTATTCCGTTCCTCTCAGCTATTTTTACGAGGACAACGCCGTCTATTTCCACTGCGCGCGCTCCGGTCACAAACTTGACGCGATAAAAGCGAATCCGAAGGTATCGTTCTGCGTTGTCGGAGACAGCCAGATAGTCGAAAACAAAGTGACAGTGTTTTTCTCAAGCGTCATAGCATTCGGAAAAGCGGAAATATTGGAAGGCGGCGAAAAATTCGCGGCTTGCAGAAAACTCGGCGATGTGTTATGCCCTCACCGTCCGGACAAAGTTCAGGAGGACATGGACAATAATTTTTCAAAAGTTGAAATGGTAAAAATAAACATTGAACATCTGACGGGCAAAAAGGCGATAGAACTTCTTTAAAGAATAAAAAAAGGAAAGGAATGAAGTATCATGACGGCAGCGTCGTTTAACGCAATCAATAAAATATTTTCAATCTTTTTCGCCGTGTTTTTTGCGCTTACGGGATTTATTAATAAATCTTTCAGCGGAGACGTTTATAAATGGGAATCGGAGACTGATGCGGCGTTCGCGGAGGCTCTTCCGAGAAGTCAGGGAGTCACAACCGACGGAAAGTATTGGTATTTTTCCGGAAAACATTACCTTGAAAAAGTTGACATAGAAAAAAACGAGGTTATATCTTACGAAAATGACGCCATACCCGCCGAGCTTTCCGAAAAATTCGGATCAAAGCACATAGGCGGAATAAGTTATTATGACGGTATCATATACGCCGGAGTAGAAGATTCCAAGGTATGGGCGCATCCTCTTATTGTCTTGTTTTCGGCCGAAGATCTTTCTTTTACCGGAAAATATTTTGAAGTTCCGGCAAAATACCATACGCACGGCATACCTTATGTGATTGCCGACGGCGAAAATTCCGTTATATACGCGGGCGACGCGAATAACGACGAAGAGATGATGAAATACGATATGAACACAGGAGAATATCTCGGAAAGTTTAAATATAATTCTCCCGTGACGAAAATTCAGGGCGGCGAATATTACGGCGGCTTTCTCTACGTCGGGACAAACGATTCCACAAGAGCCGTATACAGAATTAATGTTGAAACAGGAACCGCCGAAAAGCTTTTTGACAGAATAATGTATCAGCCGAAAAAAATAGATAATTTCGGCGGAGAGGGCGAAGGTCTTACTATACTCAAAATGGCGGACGGCACATCGCTTCACACTCTTCAGGTCGGAGCTACTTTTACGGAAACGAGCCTCAGACATTATAAGTTTAATCTTGACGATTGAAAAAAATTCACCGGATAAAATTTCAGCAAGACTTAAATAATTTTTCAGGAAGAAAAAATGTACAAAACGGTAGTTATTGAGTACTCGCCAAAGGCCGAAGATATGGCGAAAAAAATCGAGGAAAAATCAAACGAAATGGAAAAGGACGGCTTTGAGCTTGCAGCCATGACCGTGACGGGTTCGGCGAAAGCCATTTTGGCGTTCAAAAAGTAAGCGAAAAAATATGAAAAAGAAAAATATCATTAAAAAAACAGCCGCGTTATTATTCGCCGCCGCGATGATTTTCGCGTTGTCGTCATGCGGCAGCAAAGACGCAGAGACGTCCACCGCTCCCGTGACATTTCCGCCGGAAACGGAGGAAGCCATGACAGGCGATTTTCACGACACTGTTTATATTCAGATTAACGGCGGAACGAAATATGCGATAAAAATGGAGGATTCTAAATCCGCGAGACTTTTTGAAAAAATGATAGGTTCTTCATTGGAAATCGACATGACGGACTACAGAACACTCGGAGTGACGGCGGATATTCCTCAGATAAACGCGTCTGATTCAAAAAATATCACAGCTGCGCCCGGCGACTTGGTTTTGTACGGGAACGACCAGATAATAATTTTCTTCAATCAGGACTCGTTCAAGTACACAAAGTTGGGCGAGTTTGAAAACTTTTCCGCATTTTTGAACGACATGCCGAAAAACGGATTTAAGGCTACGTTCTCCTTGTAAAAACGGCAAAAAATTTTTCTTCCGGAGAAAGCCGCTCCGGAAGTTTTTTTTGAAAAACAATTAAATTTATAAAAGCCTATAAGTTTACGGTAATTTGTGTTGAACAAAAAAAATTTTAGTGATATACTGAAAAAGGAAAATATTATTTATTCAGAGAGGTTTTTTATGAGACAGGATACAAAATGCGTTCAGGGCGGATACGTTCCGAAAAACGGAGAATCAAGACTTCTTCCTATAGTTCAGTCCACTACTTTTAAATATGATACGTCTGAAGAGATGGGAAAGCTTTTTGACCTCAAGGCCGAAGGTTATTTTTATACAAGGCTGCAGAATCCCACAAACGACAACGTCGCGATGAAAATAGCGCAGCTTGAGGGCGGAAGCGCGGCTATGCTCACAAGCTCGGGTCAGGCGGCGTCGTTTTTCTCTGTTTTCAATATTGCGTCTGCAGGCGATCACGTTGTTGCGTCGTCGGCTATTTACGGCGGAACTTTCAACCTTTTCAATGTCACAATGAGAAAAATGGGTATTGATTTCACTTTTGTCGACCCGGACTGCTCCGATGAGGAGCTTGATAAGGCATTCAAGCCAAACACAAAGGCGGTATTCGGCGAAACAATATCAAACCCCGCGCTCATTGTTTTCGATATTGAGAGATTTGCGAAGGCGGCTCACGAACACGGCGTTCCTCTCATTGTTGACAATACTTTCGCGACTCCCATAAACTGCAGACCTTTTGAATTCGGAGCGGACATTGTGACGCATTCAACTACGAAATATATGGACGGTCATGACGCGACCGTAGGCGGATGCGTCGTAGATTCGGGCAAATTCGACTGGATGGCGCACAAGGATAAATTTCCGGGTCTCTGCGAGCCCGATGAAAGCTACCACGGCATTACTTATGCAACTCAGTTCGGCAATGAAAAAGCGTACATTACGAAAATGGTAGCTCAGGTTATGAGGGATTTGGGTTCGATTCCGTCGCCGATGAACTCGTATATATTGAATCTCGGTCTTGAATCGCTGTCGGTCAGAATGAAGCGCCACTGCGAAAACGCGCAGAAAGTAGCGGAATTTCTTGAAAAAAATGACAAAGTCGCGTGGGTGACATATCCCGGACTTAAATCGGATAAATATTACGAAAGAGCTAAAAAATATATGCCAAACGGCACTTGCGGCGTTATTTCGTTCGGTCTCAAAGGGGGCAGAAAAGCCGCCGAGGAGTTTATGAAACACCTTAAAATCGCGATGATCGCAACTCACGTCGCCGACGCGCATACGTGCGTTCTTCATCCCGCGTCGTCTACTCACAGACAGCTTACAGACGACGAGCTGAGAGCATGCGGCGTTCTGCCGGAAATGATAAGGTTTTCATGCGGCATAGAGGACGCGGACGATATTATCGGCGATATAAAAGGCGCGCTTGAGTATATCTGACGAAAAAAATTGTCCGGCGTATTTTGATTTTTATAAAATTTTGAAATGCGCCGGATTTTTATTGTAAAATCGCTTGACAAAAGAAATTTTGTTGATATAATGAAATCAAATCGTTGAAAGAGAACGGATTTTTAATTGAACGAACGAAACAGAGAGCCGTTTGTCTGCTGAGAAAACGGTATCGGCGTGTAAAAATCCCACCGCTCCGGAGAGCCGGCGAAAACGAAATTTTTCGATTAAACCGGACGTTATCCTTGCGTGAACAGGAATTTGAGAGGTCGGTATTTTTCCGGCAATACGGGTGGAACCGTGGAACTGAAAATATTCAGCTTCATCCCGAGCAGTTTTTGCGGGACGGAGTTTTTTTATTTTATTTAAAAAACCTGTCCGGAAATTTTATTTTTTTTACGTTCATCTTAAATTCAGGAGGAAAATAAAATGGTGAAAGTAACGCTCAAAGACGGCTCTGTAAAAGAGTTCGCGGAAAATACAACAGCGGCGGATATAGCAGGGCAATTAAGCGCCGGTCTTTACAGAAAAGCTTGCGCCGCGAAAATCGACGGCGTTGTATCCGATTTAAGAACGCCGGTAACTAAAGACTGCACGCTTGAAATACTCGAATTTGACGACGAGGACGGGCAGAGAGCTTTCAATCATACCGCATCCCACATCATGGCTCAGGCCGTCAAAAGACTTTATCCAGACGCCAAGCTTGCGATAGGACCCGCCATAGACAACGGCTTCTACTACGATTTTGACGTAGAAAAGCCTTTCACGCCGGAGGACCTTGAGAAAATCGAGACCGAAATGAAAAAAATAGTCAAGGAAAATCTTCCGCTTGAAAAATTCGAGCTTTCTTCCGACGACGCCGTAAAGATGATGGAGGAAAAGAACGAGCCGTACAAGGTAGAGCTTATTAAAGAACACGCTTCAAAGGGCGAAAAAATTTCGTTTTACAAACAGGGCGAATTTACGGAACTATGCGCCGGTCCCCACTTAATGAGCACGGGCGAGGTCAAGGCGTTCAAACTCACGTCTTCAACAGGCGCTTACTGGAGAGGCGACGAAAACAACAAGATGCTCCAGAGAATTTACGGCTCCGCCTTCCCGAAGGCTTCTCAGCTCGAGGAATACCTCACAAACCTTGAAGATGCTAAGAAGAGAGATCACAATAAACTCGGCAGAGAGCTTGAATTTTTCACGACTGTAGACGTAATCGGACAGGGACTTCCAATTCTTCTTCCAAAGGGCGCGAAAGTCATTCAGATTCTCCAGCGTTTCGTTGAGGACGAGGAGGAAAGAAGAGGATGGCTTCTGACAAAGACTCCATACATGGCAAAGAGCGATCTCTACAAGATATCGGGACATTGGGATCATTACAGAGACGGCATGTTCATTCTCGGCGACCCCGACAAGGACAAGGAAGTATACGCGCTAAGACCTATGACATGCCCGTTCCAGTATCAGTGCTACCTCAACAGACCGCGTTCATACAAGGATCTTCCGCTGAGATACGATGAAACATCAACTCTTTTCAGAAACGAAGCTTCTGGCGAAATGCACGGACTTATCAGAGTAAGGCAGTTCACGATTTCTGAAGGTCATCTTATGTGCCGCCCCGATCAGCTTGAGGACGAGTTCAGAAGATGTCTTGACCTCGCTATGTACTGCCTTAAAACAATCGGTCTTATCGACGACGTTTCATACAGGTTCTCAAAATGGGATCCCAACGACAGGGACAAATATATCGGAACTCCTGAACAGTGGGATGAAGCTCAGGACGCTATGGAGAGAATACTCAAAGACCTCGGCGTAAAATACAAAGTCGGAATAGGCGAAGCGGCTTTCTACGGACCTAAGCTTGACATTCAGATAAAGAACGTATTCGGCAAAGAGGATACTCTAATCACGATTCAGATTGACCAGATGCTCGCGAAGAACTTCAACATGGTATATACGGACGCCGACGGAGTAAAGAAAAATCCCTACATTATACACAGAACGTCAATGGGCTGCTACGAGAGAACACTCGCGCTTTTGATTGAAAAATACGCAGGAGCTTTCCCGATGTGGCTCGCTCCCGAGCAGGTAAGGATTCTTCCTATCGCCGACAGACATAAGGAGTACGCGGAAAAACTCAGAGACAAATTTAAAAACGCCGGTCTCAGAGTAACTGTTGACGACAGAAGCGAAAAGACCGGATGGAAAATCAGAGCCGCTCAAAACGAGAAAATTCCCTATATGCTCGTAGTCGGCGACAAAGAAGCCGAGGACGGCACTATATCGGTCAGAAAGCGCGGAGAGGGCGATCTCGGCTCGAAGAATATCGATGAATTTTTAAATTCATGTCTCGACGATGTTAAGACGAGAGTAATATGGTAATAAAAATTTCTGACTGATTTAATCGGACAGAAAATAATAATTATAAAAATGGAGAAAATACAAATGTCGGAAAAATTAAGATACGCTGTTGTCGGAATAGGCAATATGGGCGGAAAACACGTTCTTCTTTACAAAGAGGGCGACATCAAGGAAATGGAGCTTGTCGCCGTGTGCGATATAAACCCCAAAAAATTTGAATTCGCGCTCAGTCAGGTTCCCACCCTTCACACCTACACCGATTATTACGAAATGCTCGACAAGGAAAAGCTCGACGCCGTAATAATCGCCGTTCCTCATTATTTCCACCCTGAATATGTGAAAGCCGCTGTTGAAAGAGGAATAAACGCCCTTTCGGAAAAACCCGCCGGAGTCTATACAAAGGAGGTAAAAGAAGTCGCGAACTTTGTAAAGGGAACGGATAAGACCGCCGCTTTGATGCTGAATCAGAGGACAAACTGCATTTACAGAAAAGTAAGGGAGCTTGTTCAGTCCGGCGACTACGGTCAGATAAGAAGAACAAACTGGATTATCACCGACTGGTACAGAACTCAGTCATATTACAACTCATCCGACTGGAGAGCCACATGGGACGGCGAAGGCGGCGGAGTTCTTATGAACCAGGCGCCCCATAATATCGACTTATGGCAGTGGATATGCGGAATGCCCAAATCTGTCAGAGCTTTCTGCCACAATGGACTTTGGCACGACATCGAGGTCGAGGACGACGTAACAATATATGTTGAATATCCCAATGGCGCAACAGGCGTGTTCATCACGACGACAGGCGACTGCCCCGGCGACAACAGATTTGAGATAACTATGGACAGAGCTAAAATAGTCTGCACGTCTTCCGAAATAAAGATGTACGAGCTCAGCTCAAATATAAACGACTACACATACGCCGAAAACGACGGATTTACGAAGCTTGAAAGCCACGAGGTAAAAGTCGAAACCGACGGCGAAAATCCGCAGCACGCCGGAGTTGTAAACGCGTTCGCTTCTCATATTCTTCACGGCACTCCTCTCGTAGCGGATTATTCCGAAGGAATAAACGGACTCACAATCTGCAACGCCGCTTACCTTTCTTCATGGCTCGGCAAGACTATAGATCTTCCGCTCGATGAGGATCTTTATCTTGAGGAACTCAACAAGAGAAGAGCTTCGTCAAAGAAAAAGAAAACTGTCAAAGAACAGACAATGAAAAACATGGATAAAACTTTCGGCTGATTCTTTTTCGGGCTTAATTTAAATCAATCCTCCCGCAGAAAAACGGGAGGAATTTTTTTCGCCGTTTATTTTACGTTTTAATAGGCGGTGGATTATTAAAAATTTCTCATCCGCCGAAGTGAAAAACGAAATAAAATGTATTTTTTAATAATTTGTTGTTAGTTCATAATAAATTCACAATATATTGAATCAGTCTTAAATTCTGAGATTATTATTCTAAATAAAAATCTGATATCAAGATTTTCCCGCGTTAATGTTCCGATTTATTATATTTTATAAGAATTCAAATAATTTATACTCTCGTGAGTAATAAAATACAAAAAACTAAATATGTATTTTATTGTAAAAAAATTAATGCAGAATATGGCAATTTACAAAAAAATATATTGACAATATAATAAAACTGTACTAAATAATAAATGAAAACGAGATAATTTTTGTATCTTGTGAAAGCAATTTTTGGCGTATTTTTATAGTTGTTAATAAATTATTAACCGCATTATAAAAATTAACAACTTAACCGGCAAAACAAAAACTATAGAGAGGGGGTGCCATTTAAATGGCACGAAAAACATTAGCGGTAATTCTATCGCTTATTATGGCTTTTACAGCCGTAATTCCGGCATTGGCTTACGACAATGCGGCATCTTATGCTCCTTTATATTGAGACTCTTGACGCGAGCGATCCCATAAGAACATTCTATGAGGATTATCTTGTAGGCAACGATCTTCAGGCGAGAATAACAGACGAGATTGCCAAAGAGATGAACTACACGGTTAAAGACGGCGCGGTTCATAAAACTGCGCCGTTTTTTATCGCCGAAAAGCTTTAATTTTATGATGTCCGTAAAATCGCCGCGAATCGTTTTTTTGCAATTACATATATTGACGGCGTTTTTATTTGCCGGCAAATTTTTTGATTACTTTAGACAAAGCGATATTACTCCCGTTTTATGAAAACAATTTTTTTGACGTCAAAAAAAACCGCTCGAAATATGTCGAGCGGAATTTCTTTTTTTCTGAAATTATTTTGCGAGCATGCTTGACGCTTCCTCGTAAACGTCATCCTTTGTTTTGTAGATGGTGCTCTCAAACTCGTCGAGCGATGGAAGAGTAACCGTCTCACCGAATATGGAGGAGATGGAAACTAATATCGAATTGATGAATTTGTAAACCGAAAGAAAAATCTTTAAAATTGAAATCATGATTTTTACCTGTCCTTTTAAAAGCTTTTTTAATTGTTAATGCTGCGTCTTTTCAGCTTATTTCTTTTGCGCTTTGTCGAAAAGATCTTTAAGGGAGTTAAAGATTCCGGCAAGTAAATTGAATAACGATTTGAACATGCCGAGTATGCTGTTCCAATCGACTCTGCCTGAATTCTTAACGGCTTCTGTCGTTTCCTCCATTGTTCTGATCTCCTTTCCCCGAGAATATAGATATTAAGATATTTTATATTTAACTATATAATACAGCTATCTTGTTGCGGCAGGTTGCGTTAATTGTAAATATTTTATGAATTATTTGCCGTAAATTTGATTAATTATTCATTTTCGCAAATATATCTTTTCCGTCCGAAAGATAATGCAAAATCCGGGTTATATCCGGGTTATAAATAAATCTTGTTTTAAAGATGACGTTATGATATACTTTTAAAAAACATATATTAGGAGAGAAAATAATGTATTCCGATTTTTTTGACGCGGGAAAATATCTTGAAAATTACGATAAAGATGTTGCGGACGCTATAAATCTCGAATTGGGCAGGCAGAGACAAAACATCGAGCTTATTGCCTCGGAAAATATCGCGTCTCCTGCTGTTATGGCGGCTATGGCGTCGGTTCTCACAAACAAGTACGCCGAAGGATACAGCGGCAGACGATACTACGGCGGATGCGAGGATGTCGATATAGTCGAAAATATCGCCAACGAGAGGGCGAAGGAGCTTTTCGGAGCTGAATATTCAAACGTTCAGCCTCATTCGGGATCACAGGCCAATATCGGGGTTTATTTTTCTCTGTTAAAACCGGGAGACACGGTCATGGGCATGAGCCTTGACGCCGGCGGTCATCTGACTCACGGCTCTCCCGTAAATATGTCGGGAAAATATTTCAATTTTGTTCCCTACGGAATTGACGACCAAGGGTTTATCGACTACGACGCGCTTGATAAAAAGGCGAAGGAAGTACAGCCCAAAATGATAGTCGCCGGCGCATCGGCTTATTCGAGAATAATAGATTTTGAAAGAATAGGCGCGACAGCCAAATCAGTCGGCGCGCTTTTTATGGTAGATATGGCTCATATCGCCGGACTTGTCGCGGCGGGTCTTCATCCGTCGCCGGTGCCTTACGCGGACGTAGTTACGTCTACTACTCATAAGACGCTGAGAGGACCGAGAGGCGGACTCATTCTCGCCAAGGAAGAATACAAAAAGGCTCTCAACAAGGGAATTTTCCCGGGAATACAGGGCGGTCCTCTTATGCACGTAATCGCGGCAAAAGCGGTATGTTTCGGCGAGGCGTTAAAGCCCGAATTTAAAACTTACGCTCAAAATATTATAGACAACGCTCAGTCTCTGGCAAAAGGTCTTATTACGAGAAATATCAACATAGTATCGGGCGGAACAGACAACCACCTCATGCTCGTCGATTTGAGAAATACGGGCGTCACAGGCAAAGAGCTTGAAAACAGACTTGAGGCGGTTCACATTACCGTAAATAAAAACGCCGTTCCGAATGACCCCGAAAAGCCGACTGTCACAAGCGGAATAAGACTCGGCACTCCTGCAGCCACCACTAGAGGATTTACAACAGAAGATATGGACAAGGTGGCGGAGCTCATCTCGCTTGCTGTCTACGATTTTGACAATAGGAAAGATTATATCTCGTCAGAGGTAGAGAAGCTCGTAAAAGCTCATCCCATATATGAATAATTGAGTAAATCCCGAAAAAATAGAGGTAAATTATAATGGAGACGGAATTTAAAAATCTTACTGTTCTCGATCACCCTTTGATAAAACACAAGGTGTCTCATCTCTGCGATGTTCATACAGGTTCAAAAGAATTCAACGAGATATTAAACGAGCTTTCAATGCTTATGGGCTATGAAGTTCTGCGAGACTTGAAACTTAAAGAAGTGGAAATTCAGGCGCCTCTTCAGAAGATAACCACACCTGTTGTGGCGGAGGATTTTACAATAGTCCCGATTTTAAGAGCAGGTCTCGGAATGGTAGACGGACTCAGACGGCTTTACCCTACGTGTAAGGTGGGTCACGTCGGTCTTTACAGAGACGAGCAGACTCTCGAGGCGAAGGAATATTATTTCAAAATTCCGGTTGACGCGCCTCAGGGTCAGGTCATCGTCGTAGATCCGGCGTTCGCTACCGGAGTCAGCGCTGTTGCGGCATGCGACCTTTTGAAAAAAGCCGGATGCAGACAGATTAAGTTCATGTGCGTTTTTTCTGCCAAACAGGGCGTTGAGCTTATGCTTGAGCATCACCCGGATGTTCAGATCTACACGGCAAATTATTCCGATAAGCCTTTGAATGAAAAAGGTTATATTCTGACCGCCGCCGGAGACGCAGGCGACAGAGTATGCGGAACGGTAAGCTACAATCCCGATAAAAAGTAATTACGGAAAAAATCAGCATGATTTATTTGATCAGTCCGAAAAATGACCGTCCGAAAGGACGGTTTTTTAATTGACATATTTTTTTGAAGATACAATCGGGCAATAAAATAAAAAATCCCCGAAGCGTTTTAAAACTCGGGGAAATTTTCTTTTTTATCTGAAAATGCCGGTGGTTTTCAATTATTCGCCGTCGGAATCGGGATCCGTAAGCTGAATATCGTCAATCACGCATCCGCAGAACGGGCATGTGACGGGAGAGCCGTCCTCAATGTCTTCGTCTGTGAAATAGAACGTCTTGCCGCAGTCGGGGCAGATAACTTCATAAAGACTGTCGCCGTCGTCTTCATCGTTCTCATCGTAGTCATCTTCGCCGTCATCTCTGTATCGGCAGCCGTAATCGGAGCAGTTTTCGCAGTCCGCGTCGCCGAACAGACATTCCTCGTCATCGCCGAGGTCAAGATCTACGGCGTTCACATGATCCTCAACGTCTAAAATCTCGTCTACAATATCGTCTATGTCTTCATCCTGACGGTCGACAGCGTCGGCTATATCCGAAACAGCGTCGATTACAGCTTTTAGAAGCTTTGTCTCTTTTGATTTTTCGTCAAGCTCCATTCCGTCGTAAAGACCTTTTAAATAAGCTGCTTTATCGCTGAGATTACCCATTTATTACTCCTTTGATCTGCCGAGATACTCGCCTGTTCTCGTGTCTATCTGAATCTTCTCTCCTTCGTTGATGAAAAGAGGAACCTTAACCTCCGCGCCTGTCTCGACAGTTGCGGGTTTCAATGTGTTTGTCGCAGTATTTCCTGCAAATCCGGGATCTGTCTTTGTAACTACGAGATCTACGAAGTTAGGCGGTTCTACGCCGAATACCTTGCCTTTGTAGGAAAGAAGACGGCAAACCATGTTTTCTTTTACAAATTTAAAGTTTTCGGGAAGATCCGACGCCGCTACGGGAGTCATATCGTAAGTTTCCTGATCCATGAAATAATACATATCGCCGTCGTTGTAGGAATATTCAAGCTCTTTTCTCTCAATGTAAGCTGTGGGGAACTTAGCTGTCGGGTTGTAGCTCTTCTCTGTTACGGCGCCTGTGATTACGTTCTTTGTCTTTGTGCGGACGAACGCTGCTCCTTTGCCGGGTTTAACATGCTGGAATTCGATAACCTGAAGCACGTTTCCGTCCTCTTCGAACGTAACGCCGTTTCTGAAATCGCCTGCTGAAATCATATTTTTTCCTCCGAATTAAATTATAAATTTATAATTTTAGTTATTATCTTAAATAATATAATATATCTTGTAATATTTTTCAAGTATTTTCTTTAATCTGAATGTATATTTTATAAAATATACCGGTTTGAACATTTTAATTATGCCGTCTGACAAAATAAGAAATTATCAGGTTAAAGAAAAATTCTTTCATTCCGCCGTTTTTTGCCGCATCTTCGGGTTATTCGGCGATATCTCCGACGCCGTTTAAAATTATATTCGGACGGTATGGAAAATTTGCGACAGTTTCCCTTGTCGATACTCCCGACAGGACAAGAACCGTATAAAGACCCGTCTCAATGCCTGCCACAATGTCGGTATCCATTCTGTCGCCTATCATCGCGGCCTGAGCAGAATGAACTCCGAGGAGGTGAAGCCCCGTTCTCATCATAAGCGGATTCGGTTTGCCTACGTAATAAGCGGTTTTGCCTGTTGTAAGCTCGATGGGCGACGCGAACGCTCTGCACGCCGGAGCTATTCCCGAATCCACCGGACCCGTAAGATCCGAGTTTGTTCCTATCAGCCTCGCTCCGCGGTTCACAAGGTTCATAGCCTTTAAAATATGCTCGTATCTGTAATTTTCCGTTTCTCCGACCACTACGAAATCGGGATCAACCTCGTCTATCGTAATGCCGGCGTCGTATAATGCGTTGAAAAGTCCGTGGTCGCCGATTACGTACGCCGAACAGCCCGGTTTTTGACTTTGAAGAAACTTCGCCGTCGCCTGCGCGCTCGTGTAAAAATGCTCTTCTGAAATGTCAAGACCGAGCCTCAGCATTTTAGCTCTCAGCTCTTTGGGAGTTCTGACAGATGAGTTTGTAAGAAAAAGGAAAGATTTGTCGTTTCTGTTTAACCAGTCAACAAAATCCTTTACTCCCGGCAGAAGATTTTCGCCGTGGTAAATTACGCCGTCCATATCGCATATGAAACCCTGTCTGCTCCTCAATTCTTCAAGTTTTTCTTCGTATCTGTCGTCTTTTTCCGCCATAAAACTGCTCCTTTCAAATTTGTTGTTTGTCTCTTCCCTTAAAAAATAATCCGCTGTTTTTATTTTATTTTGCTTATAATTTCGACGGCGTTTTCTTCTCCCGTATCGGATTTTGTTTCTTCGTCTGTTTCGGTCTCCGTCTCAGTCTCGGTTTCGTCCTCCGTATTTAAAAGCGTTAGGTGCTGTATTATGTCCACGTCTTTATTGTAAACCGAATCAAGCCAGAGGTCAAGACGTTTGAGCTCGTCGCCCTGTATGTACCTGTCCACGTAAACGGTCACCGTGGTGTCTGTTGTCGTCTTTTCGCCGTTTTCGTCGTAATTGTCCGTGTTTGAAACGGAGATTGATTTTATGTCGGGGAATAAAATGGAAGCCTGCTTCGCCAATGTCACCTCGTTTACGTCAGACGTCTCAAATCCTGTCACGGAGTTAGAGTCCTGCCTTTGGTTCGCTATCATGTTTCCGGCTATTCCTATGGCGGGAACGGTCATAACTATCGCGAAAATAATCAATCTTGAAAATGCGATCCTTGCTTTCTTCGTTCCTCTGACAAAACCGGATTTTATTCCCTCTATGGCAAGTACAATTATTGAAGAGAAGAAAATGAAATAAGCGTTTATCATGAAAAGATAAAACGCGCCTGCAAGGTAATGCATGTTGCGGGTCGCTATAGAGTATCCGCATGTGCAAAGAGGGGGCATTATCGCGGTCGCTATAGCGACGCCGGGCAGTATATTGCTAGCCTTGTCTTTTCTTGTCGTGCCAACCATTCCGGCAAATCCTCCGAAAAACGCGACGAATATATCCCATACCGTAGGCGACGTTCTCGCCAGAAGTTCGCTTGTCTCGGACGAAATAGGGGAAATCAGAAAATAGATTGTTGAAACCGTCACGGAAATCACTATCTGAAAAACAAAGCCTATTGCCGACCTCGCAAGCATTTTGTTGTCGCCCGTGTAAAGTCCGTATGCGACAGCAAGAATAGTCCCCATCAGAGGAGAAATCAGCATTGCGCCGATTATTATCGCCGTAGAGTTCATGTTAAGACCTATAGACGCTATCATTATGGCGCAGATAATTATGAACATGTTTGTTCCCTTTATCTTGCCGCCGTCCGATATTCTTTCTCTTATAGTCTGCTCGTCGGCCATATCCTCCCTGATGTCAAACATCCCTTTTAAATAGCTTTTCCAATTCATTTCAGCTTGAATACCTCTTATATTTTAAAGCTTTCTTTAGTTTTAAATTTTATATTTAACTTATGTTCAAGTCAATACTGTAATTTTAGCAGGAATAAAATTTTACGGTCGAAAGATTATTGAACATTGTTAATAAAATAACAATTAAATTTTATCGCAATTTGTTATTGTTGTTTATTTTAATTTATGATATAATCTCATATAAACAAGAAAGGCGCAATAAATGAAAAGCTTGCTTATAAAAGACACAACGCGTGAAGAGAGAATAAGAATAATAGAAGAATCTTTATCTGTTTGTTCCGGTTCGTGTTCGGAGTGTTCGGCGTGCTCTATGGGTTCCGGCAATATCGATACAATATATCAGCCCTACATCGACGGCGAAAAGGAATTATCGGAGATAAACAGGGAAACAGCCGGAGGAACAGTTCATTGCTGAATACGATATACGGGGATAATCTGCCCGAAATGGAAAAAACGAGAGAAGAGGTAATTTCCGTAATCGAGGACGAGAGGGAAAGGCTCAGAAAAAAATACGACGCGGATCCTGTCGAACATCTTCTGTCAAGAATAAAATCAGAAGAATCGATGCGTGAAAAATGCCGCAGAAAGGGTATTCCGGAGACGTCTTACAGCGCTCTTCATGTCATAAGGGACGCGATAGGCGTAAGGGCGGTATGCGATTTTCTGAACGACGTCTATGAACTCAGAAACGCTCTTGTAAAAAGATTCGAGACTGTCGAGGAAAAAGACTATATCAAAAACGTAAAGCCAAACGGGTACAGAAGCCTTCACCTCATATTAAAGGATAACGACTTTTATGTCGAGGTTCAGCTCAGAACAATATCAATGGACACATGGGCGGCTCTTGAACACAATATCAGATACAAAAGAGATATTTCCGGAAATACAGAGCTTATCGCCAAGGAACTGAAAAGGTGCGCGGACGAACTGGCGTCCACCGACGTTCAGATGCAGACTTTGCGCGATCTGATAAACGGAGAATTGTAAAAATATTTGAGAAAGAGAAAAAATGAAAAATGAAACTTCTTTTTGCCGAAGACACGGTTGACCTCTCAAGGGCGGTAACGGCTCTTCTTGAGAGGGAAGGCTATTATGTTGACGCCGTTTACGACGGCAGGCAGGCCTTGGAACATATAAAATCCGAAAGCTACGACGGAATTATTCTCGATATAATGATGCCTGAAAAGGACGGGCTTGAGGTTTTGAAAGAAATAAGGGGCATGAGAATAATCACACCTGTTCTGATGCTTACGGCAAAATCTGAAGTGGACGACAAAGTGACGGGTCTCGAACTCGGCGCGGACGACTATCTGACCAAACCTTTCGCGATAAAAGAACTTATAGCGAGAGTCAAGGCAATGACAAGGAGATATACAAAATATTCGGGCGACAGCCTGAAATTCGGCGATATCACGCTTGAGTCCGACAGCTTTGAATTGAGTTCAAAAAACGCCGTAAGACTTTCGGTAAAGGAGTTTGAACTGCTTCAGTCGCTTATTGTAAATTCAAATACTGCCGTAGATGACAGATTTTTCCTCGACCACGTCTGGAACGACGAACCCGACGCCACAGACGACACGGTAAATTTATATATAATGTACTTAAAAGGAAAGCTGAAAGCAATAGGCTCAAATACGGAAATTACGAAGGACGAAGACGGAAATTACAAAATAACATATAACGGCAAATGAATTTCTATGAACGAACAGTCTATTAAAAAACTCAGAAGAAAATTTATTTTCATCGCCCTTGTGTCTATCTCTGTCGCGATGTTTTTTGTCGCGGTCTTGGTAAATATCACCGACATTTTTCAAAATGACATTCAGATGGTATCTCTTATCGATCTGATAATCGAAAACGGGGGAACTCTCGACAGAACCGACGACGCGAAGCTGCCGGATGCGGAAGACCCTTCCGCAAAATCCGCCGGCAGAAATGCAAACGCCAAAAACGAAGAGACAACCGTTGATTCGGGCGGCAGACTGGCGGGATTTTCGCCCGAGTTCAGATATTCGACAAGGTATTTTACTGTAATTTTCGATAAAAACGGCGATGTAAAACAGGTCTACGACGACCACATATCCGCCGTAAACCGCGAACAGATAATAAATATCGCCTCGTCCGCCGTCAAAAACAGCCTGCCTTACGGTCATATAAACGGTTCGTATTTTTACAAGTACGCCGATTACGAAGACGGAAAAATCGTGGTTCTTGTAGACGATTACCAGAACATGAATTCGAGGGCCAGGCTTATTGCGCTTACCATTCTGATTCTTACGATAGGAATATTTTTGAGCCTTGTTTTGCTTATGATATTTTCAAGAAAGCTTATCAGGCCGGAAATAGACAACGTAAATAGGCAGAAACAGTTCATAACAAATGCGTCGCATGAACTTAAAACTCCGCTTGCTGTAATTTCCGCAAATACCGAGGTTATCGAGGCCATTGACGGCGAGTCGGAATGGACAGACGCGATTAAACGCCAGGTTGAAAGGATGAACGCGCTTATCAAAAATCTCGTTTCGATAGCGAAAAACGATGAAAAAGACAGCGGAAAAATCGAAATGACGGACTTGTCAAAATTGACGGAAGAGTCGGCAGAACCGTTTATCCCGTTAATCGAAGGCAAAAAATTGAAATTTGAAAAAGACATAAAACCGGATGTTAATATAAAAACCGACGGATCGAAGATAAGGCAGCTTGTCGGTATTCTTCTTGACAACGCCGCGAAATACTGCGACGACGGCGGCACGGTGGCAATGAAACTCGAAAAAGAATCGTCAAAATCCGCGAAACTGATTGTATCAAACTCGTATGCGAAAGGTAAAGACACGGACACGACGAAATTTTTCGACAGATTTTACAGGGAAGATTCGTCTCATAATCAGACGGGAGGGTTTGGAATAGGGCTGTCTATAGCGCAGTCTATCTGCGAAAATACAGGCGGTTCAATAAAAACGGAATACAAAGACGGAGTTATCAGCTTCGTCTGCGTGATAAAGCAGAGATAATATCCGTTGTTTAAAACGGCGGATTAAATATAAAAATCTATTATTGACAAAGGAGGAACAAAAATGCAGAGCTTATACGATTTGTTGTCTGACAGAAGGTCAATAAGACATTACGAGGACAGAGACATTCCGGACGAGATAATCTCGAAAATTGTCGATACCGGAATACTCGCGCCGTCGAGCAGAAATATCCGTCCCGTTCATTTCGTTGTGGTCAAGGACAAGGAAAAATTGGCGGCGCTTTCAAAATGCAACGTCACAGGCGGAAGTCTGATTAAAGGCGCAAATGCGGCGATTGTTGTAGTCGCCGACACGTCAAAGGCGGACGCATGGATTGAGGACTGTTCGGTAGCCATGACAAATATGATGCTTATGGCGACCGATCTCGGTATAGGCAGCTGCTGGGTTCAAGTCAGATTGAGGAAAAGCATGTCCGGAAAACCGGGCGGTGAGGTTGTAAGAGATGTTATTAAACTTCCCGACGGGTTCGAGGCTGAGGCTATACTCTCTCTCGGCTACACTACGGTAGTGAAAGACCCTGTCAAAGTCGACGACGAAAAGAGAAAAGAAGTCGTGCACAGGGAAAAATTCTGAAAATAAGGCCGAGACGTCTTGTCTCAAAAGAGAACAGGCTAAAATTTTTCGCAGCCGCAATAATATTCCCCGCATGTAAAAATGCGGGGAATATTTATTTTCATACCTTCGTGTCGTTCAAAAGACTTTCTTTCCATATTATTTTGTAGTCCGGATGAAAGCCGTTTATCCTCAGATAAGTGTCTATTGCTTTTTCGGCGGCAGGTTCTATTAATTTTCTGTAAAATCTCAGCTGCCCCGAAAATACTTTAAGCTGATTTGCCGTCATGGTTTCGGTAGATGCGTTTTCAAGCCCAAGCATAAAAGGAGGCACCCCTATCCCGGCCAATATCTGCTCGCTGAGCTGTTTTATGTCGTCCTTCGACTCGGGTATAGATCCGTCCGCGCCGATAGTTTTGATATCCACGTTTCCGGTAGTCACGAAATCCTTCGGTTCTTCGGATCTCATAGCGTCTTTCCACGCCGACGCGACAGCCTGCGCCCTGCTTTTGATTACATCCGGTCTTAGATTTTCATCCGAGCCTATAGATATGAAGTACCTTATATCTCCCACTCTTTTCCAGTTTGTCATCACAGACGAAAAAATCTGATAAAGAGACGACGATACAAAAGGTATCGATTCAAGCGCCGAATGGAATTCCGAGCCGTCGGCGCCCGTCATCACCGAAATAAGAAGGCTTGACTCGGGTATATTTTTCGGAGGGTAGATTCTTCTGTCGGAAACGGCCAATTCCCCGTTTGAATAAGAAAAGTCCAGCTTTTTTACGTCAAGGTTGTATAAGCATAAATTTCCGTTTTTGTCGAGAGCCATCTGACCTGCGCCTACGCCGTAAGTGAGAAGGCTAGAAAGGTGAACGGAAAGAAACGAGTCAAATCCTGTCCCGATGCCGTTGACTTTCGTTTTTTTCAAAAATGTTTCGATTAATTGCTTTTCGTCTCCTGACTCAATCCCGTAATCAATGGCTGTTTTCACAATAAGTTTGACAGCTCCGTCGGCTACCGGTACGTTTTTTCTGATTTCGTCGTAAATATAATATGAATTTGAAAAGCCTTGATAAAAATATTTTCTGTCGGTCGCGACTGCGGCCGCCGTATTGATTTCATCTGTTTTTTTCTTTGATTTTTTTCTCATAAAATCTCCGTTTTTTTTGATTTAAAAATTATCGTTGGTATTATTTTAAAAAAGTAAAATCCTGTTAAAACGTTTTTCACCTGTCAATCGCCGATACGAAAAACGGAGTATCTTCGTCGATTTTCGATACATACCGTGCGAAATACCTCATATCGTCCATTGCGTGGTCGCATTTTTTCACAACTTTGTCCTCCGCCGATTTTTCGTCCCATTTGTATATGCCGAATTCCCTTATTATGTCGGTGCAGGACGGATCTATCTTCATTTTCCCGCTTTTAAGCATATCGGATACGGTTCTTATTCCGTCTTTTACGTCGTTGTCTGCCTTTACCGTTTTAAAATCGGCTTTCCTTTTAAGACATTCGATAAAACTCGCCGCCGACGGGTCTACTGCCGCCGCTTCTATTTTTCTGCCGCCGGCTAAATTTATCATATCGTCGGCGTATTCCGAATCGGTTTTCTGTCTGCCGGATTTTCTGCTGTCGTAGTAATATTCCTTAATTCTGTACCATACGCCGCCGCATAGACCCCAAAGCCCCATGGAGCACGGATTTACTGTTCCGTAGTCAGCCGAGATAATGTATTTTTCCGGTTCCGAAGGACAGACTGATATGTATTCGTCTGAAAAGAACGGGTACACGAGACCTTCCGCCTGCGTCCATTTACCCTCGACGTATCTCATATAAAAAGAGCCTGAGTACATTCTTTTGTACCTTTCCTTCGTATTTTCCGACAGCGACGGGTTGTCGTCCATCGTGAAATGGATATAACGTGCTTTCTTTTCGCATACTTTGTCGATAAATTCTTTTTTGAACCAGTGGTCGGGCGACGACGGATTGCAGCTGAACCAAAATTTTGAATTATCCGCCGAACATCTCGCCATCGCCTGATATACGAAATTTCTGTCCTGAAGAGTCACCTCGTCAAACATTACTCCGGCTAAAGTAATTCCCTGAATGAATGAATAAGACGCCTCGTCTTTTCCTCCGAAAATGTAATACCTGTTCTTTCTTTTGCCGTAAGAAATATCGAAGTAATTAGAACTTTTCACTTCTTTGATTTTCATCCCGAGACTTACCGCCGCAGGCATGTAGTCCCTTGTAATATTGCGCCTTGCACATTCTATTGTCTTTGAACATACGGCGAAATTTTCAGAGTCGAAATTCGTAAGCGACCACAGAAGAAAGGAAAGAAACATGCACATGGTTTTTCCCGATCTCACCGCGCCGTCAAGAATAACGGCGTCATATCCGGAATTTGAAATCCACCATCTGAAAACTTCTTTCTGCTTAGGCGAGAATTTTTCAATCTCCATTTATATCTCCGCCTGATTTCATAGCCGTCAGGAAACGTTCAAGTCCGTCGTTTTCGCCGCCGCAGTTTTCGAGAAGAAGTTCTATCATCTTAGTCCTGTCGAAAAATTTGACTGTCACGCCTTTATCTGTTTTTGAAATTTCCGAAAGACAGCCCAAATTCAATTTTCCGATGTCTATGTCTTCCGGGTTTTCCATGCACAATCTGACGGCGTCGTTCGGCTTTGACGAGACAGTTTTTCTGACGAGATTGAAAATCTTCTTTTTCATTTTTTCGTTATTTTTCATTTTTATTTCGAATCTCCTTTCACATATATGCCGAAAACGGTGAAAATACATCATTTCAGGCGGCAATTTACGTTATTTTTTTTTGTTGTATTACATTTTTGGTTATGGTATAATTTTTTTATCAAATGAAATTAATTGTATATTTTCAATTTTGAAAACAAAATCGGAAGGACTGGCTTTACGTGGGGAAAGTAAAAGATTTTCTTGATTCCAAAATAGTCACAAAAGACGTAGGCGAAGAGACTTATCTTACCTGGAGGGAAACGCTTTCATACGCTTTGGGCAGAGGCGCGCAGGGAATGAACACCTCCATGACGTCATCAAAATATGTAAATTTCTTTTTGACGAACGTTTTATTTGTAAAACTGAAAAAACCTATGGATGTCGCGGCGAGAATAAGACTTTACTGCGGAATTTTCGACGCTGTCAACGACCCTATAATGGGCGTTATCGTCGACAGAACAAGAACCAAGGACGGTCAGATGAGACCTTACATAAGATGGTCTCCGTGGCTTGTTTCACTCGTAATGATTCTTTTCTTCATCGGCGACGCCAACGCGTCCCCTGTGTTCAATATTGTCTACACGACAATACTTTTTGTTCTTCTCGATGTGACATATACCGCTTTCGACATCCCTATGGGAGCTCTCGCTTATTCGATAACGTCAAGCGGCGTTGAGCGGACAAAGCTTTTCGGAGTCAGTTCTATTACGAGGTCGATAGTCGGCGCTCTGCCTCAGGTTTTCGTTGCAGGCGCGGCTCTTCTGCCGTACTTTAAAGACCACACGCCTCAGGCGTACCTGACATCCGCGATAATTTCCGCCGTCGGCATAGTCGTTCTTACAAGATTTACATACAAAAACACTGCCGAGAGAGCGGAGCATAAAGAAAATCCGCCCTCCGTAAATGAATGTTTCAGACTTCTTTTCCACAACAGACCTCTTTTAATGCTTTTCATAGCTAATCTGCTTTTCATCATAGTCAAAATACCCGATCAGGTTTCTTTTTATTTCATATCAGACCTTATGTACAACAGAAGCTACAATCTGTTTATGGATGTCATTAAATTCCCCGGCTTCCTTGCGGCAGGCGTTTTAGTTCCTTGGATAATAGAAAAATTGGGTTCCAAGGCGGACAACAAAAAATTCTATTTTATCTGCTGTTTCTCGGGAATAGTCATTCAATCGATATTCGCTCTTTCAACTTACGGCGGACTTGTCGGCAAGACCGCGGGGACGAGCGTATCTCTTCCGGTAGGCGTACTTACCGTAATTTTCACCGGTCTTTGCTCTTTCCCTCTCGAATTTAAAAACCTTATTCAAAAGGAAATGGAAGCCGAGACAGTCGACTACATAGAGTGGAAAGAGGGAACGAGAGTAGAAGGAATAATGCTTTCTATCATGAGCTTTACCGGAAAAGTCGAAAATTCGTTTTCCTCGTATCTCGGTCTCGCGTTCCTCGGCAGAACAGGCTACAAGCAGCATACTGAGGGCTCCCTTGTTCAAAATCTCGGCACAAACAAAGCTCTTTTCTTCCTGACGACTCTCGCGCCCGCGATAGGCTATCTTCTCATGTGTGTACCCATGATTTTCTACAATATCACCGGCGAAGGACATAAAAAGATGATGGAGGAAATCAAAAAAAGGCGTGAAGAAGCCGTAAAAGAAGGAATCTCGGCTCTGCCGGAGGAAACGCCCGCTTCAAAATCGGAAAAATAATGTTTTGAACAAAAAAATAAATAACCGTCCGAAAGGGCGGTTTTATTTTGAAATAAAAATTATACACAGCTTATGAGATGTAAAAATAGTTTACATTTATTAATATATATGTTATTATTTCAGATAATAATTTAAATGCATCGGAGAATATGCCATGACTAAGGAAGAGATGGAAAAAGCTTACGCCGATTCTCTCGGTATGACGCCGGAGACACAGCCTGAATTTTTTTCATATGTTCTCGATATTTACGAAACGCCTTCATGGCGCTCAATGGAAAAATATATTCAACATGCCGACATAACAAGATGTCAGCATATTTTGAGCGTCGCTTATCTGAGTTTTCTCACCGCCAAGGAGGAGGGACTCAATGTTTCGGACGCTGCGAGAGGCGCAATGCTCCACGACCTGTTTTATTACGACTGGCATGTCAGAGGAGACGGCAGCCACAGACTTCACGGCTACCGACACCCAGGTTTTGCGCTGAAAAACGCGGAAAAGCTTTTCAGGCTGAACGACACTCAAAGGGACATCATTATTCATCATATGTGGCCGCTTACGCCTGCGATGCCAAAGACAAAGGAGGGACTTGCTGTTTCAAAATGCGATAAGTTCTGCGCCTGGCAGGAAATAATCCGCGAAAAAAAGGCGAAGAAAGAATAAAATGCAATAACTTTATATAATATAAAAGTAAATTTTAGAGTGTGTAAACAGATGAAATATTCAAAAGGCGATTTCAGAGATGATCTCTTTTATTATTTTGTCTATTCTTCAATGGGATGGGCGGTAGAGTCTGTCTACTGTTCCGTTGGAGAAAGACAGATAATAAACAGGGGATTTCTCTTAGGACCTATATGTCCTATCTACGGAGCCGGAGCGACGGTATTCTCAAAAGTGCTCGGTCCGATTAAGAAAAAATACGGAAAAACATGGTACTCGCACCTTATTTCCGCGGCTGTTTCCGCCGTATCGTGCGACGCGATAGAATACGTTACAAGCTATGCGATGGAAAAACTTTTCCATGCGAGATGGTGGGATTATTCGGGAAAAAAGTTCAATATAAAAGGCAGAGTCGCTCTGAGCCACAGCTTTTACTGGGCAGGCTTCGGACTTATTTTCGAGTACAGGTTTGAACCGTGGTTCAGAAGGCACGTGGATTCTTCTTTCACGGCAGACAAAAAAAATAAATTCCTCGCTGTCGCAGTCCCTTTATTCATCCTTGATTTTACGGGCGCGGTTCTCGGTTCGGCGAATATAGGCAAATTCACAAAGAAACTCGAAAATGTCACAGAGCAGGCGAAATCGTACGCCGAGTGGTATTCCGGCGACGCAAGAGAGCAGATGGAACCGATAGCGGAAAAGACTGTGGAGACAGTCAAAAAAGCCGCCGGAACAATCAAACAGGCCGCGTCAAAGGCGGGAGACGGAGCAATCCAGAAAATGCCGAAGCTTCCGGATTTTGACGAAATCAAACAGGAATTTGAATCGGTTCAGAAAGCTTATTCGGACGCCCTCAGGAGAAAAGTCCCGGGTGAAAAGATTAAATCCACGGCAAGCGGCTTAAAACAAAAGGTTGTCGACAAGATAAGCGCGCGCCAGTTAAAGTCAGTCGGAAATCTCAAATACAGCATCAGAAACGGAATAATGAAGGCTTCGGACGCGATTTCAGATTTATCTCGGCTTGCCAAAAACGGCAGCTGAAAATAATTAAAATAATCTTTGACAAACTTATCAAGCGGTGATATAATATGAACGCTTGTATCACGGATTCGGGGTTAAGCCTCTTTAATTCGAGGAAATTCATCCGCCCGTATCTGAGATTTACAGCATATTGTTATATCGGTTAACAAAATTTTAATGAGGTGAAAAAACATGACACAGGAAGAAAAACAGCAGATTATCAAAGAGTATGCGATACATGAGGGCGACACGGGTTCTCCCGAGGTTCAGATAGCGGTTCTTTCAAAGAGAATTAACGACCTCACAGAGCATCTCAGAACACACAAAAACGACAACCATTCACGTCGCGGACTTTACAAAATGGTAGGTCACAGAAGAAACCTTCTCGGTTATCTTCAGAAGGTGGACATCGAAAGATACAGAGAAATCGTCCGCAGGCTCAACCTTCGTAAATAATTTTTGTCAATAAAAGCGGTGGATAATTCTGCCGCTTTTTTGAAATAATCGGGCGCGCCGATTTACGCGGCGCGAAAAAACAAAGCGTTCAAAATACGGCGGAAGAACAGGACGCTATACGGCACGGCGTCTTTTGGAATGTACTATCCGATGGGCACAAACAAAAAAAAAGCTTGCGTTTGTCGGATTGTGCATTATAAAAGGCACTGATATTGCCGAAAAAATTTTAAGTTCGTTCTCCGCCGAATAAATAATAAGGAGATTTTTTAATGTTCGAAGATTACAAAGTATTCAAGACCGAACTCGGCGGCAGACCTTTGGTAGTCGAAACCGGCAAAATGGCTATGCTCGCCGCCGGTTCCTGCCTGATAAGATACGGCGAGACGGAAGTTCTCTGCACGGCTACGATTTCAGACCAGCCGAGAGAGGGCGTCGATTTCTTCCCGCTTTCCGTTGACTACGAGGAAAAACTTTACGCCGTCGGCAAAATTCCCGGTTCTTTCCAGAGAAGAGAGGGAAAGGCATCTGAAAAAGCCATACTCGCATCAAGAGTTATCGACAGACCTATCAGACCTCTTTTCCCCAAGGATATGAGAAACGATGTTTCCGTAGTCGCTACGGTTATGTCGGTAGACCCCGACTGTTCGCCTGAAATCACGGCTATGATAGGCGTATCAATCGCTCTTTCAATTTCCCCTATTCCGTGGGACGGCCCTATTTCCGGCGTATCTGTCGGTCTTGTAGACGGCGAATTTGTCATAAACCCGACGGCAGAGCAGAAGGAAAAATCCGAAATGGCTGTAACGGTCGCGTCTACCGATTCTCTCGTCGCCATGATTGAGGCGGGCGGAAACGAAATTTCCGACGAGGATATGTTTGACGGAATTATGTTCGGTCACAAGGAAAATCAGAAAATAGTCGAATTTATAAAGGGAATACAGAAAGAAATCGGAAAGGAAAAGATTCCGTTCGAGTCAAACGATCCTTCTCCCGAGATGTTCGAGGACGTAAAGGCGACTGCCGAAGCGGACGTGATGAAAGCTCTCGACACGGACGACAAGAGAGTAAGAGACGCCGCCCTTCTTCCTATATATGAGAGAGTTCATGCAGAACTTGACGAGAAATATCCCGATGAAACGGAAAAAATCGACGACTGCATGTACAAACTTCAGAAATTTATCGTCAGACGCTGGCTCACTCAGGAAGGAAAGAGAGTCGACGGCAGAAAGATGGACGAGATCAGACCTCTTGACGCCGAAATAGATGTTCTCTCAAGAGTTCACGGTTCGGGAATGTTCACCCGCGGACAGACTCAGGTTCTCACGGTTGCGACGCTCGGAACGGCGAGAGACGCTCAGCTTCTCGACGGACTCGACGACGAGGATTCAAAGAGATATATCCACCACTACAATATGCCTTCATACTCCGTAGGCGAGACAAAGCCTTCGAGAGGTCCCGGCAGAAGGGAAATAGGACACGGCGCTCTCGCCGAAAGAGCTTTGCTGCCGGTAATTCCTTCCGAAGAGGACTTCCCATACACGATAAGACTTGTATCCGAAGTTCTGACGTCTAACGGCTCAACTTCTCAGGCTTCCGTATGCGGCTCCACGCTCGCCCTCATGGCGGCGGGAGTTCCGATTAAAGCTCCGGTCGCCGGTATTTCCTGCGGGCTTATCACAATGGACGACGGTTCGTTCAAGACTATGATAGATATTCAGGGACTTGAAGATTTCTTCGGCGATATGGACTTCAAAGTAGCCGGAACTAAGAAAGGCATTACAGCCATTCAGATGGACCTTAAAATCCATGGCCTTACTCCGGAGATTATAAAGGAAGCTCTTGAAAAGACTCATAAGGCGAGAAATTACATTATAGATGAAGTAATTCTCAAGTGCATCCCCGAGCCGAGAAAAGAACTTTCAAAGTATGCGCCCAAACTTCTTACAACTAAGATAGATGTCGACAAGATAGGCGACGTTATCGGCAAGCAGGGCAAAGTTATTCAGAAAATTCAGACAGAATGCGACGTCAAGATCGACATTGAGGAAGATGGCACCGTCTACATCACATCTCAGGATATTGACAACGCGAAGAGAGCCCTCGATATAGTAGAGACCATAGCCAAAGATCCGGAGGTCGGCGCTATTTACAAGGGCGTAGTCACAAGGCTTATGCCTTTCGGCGCGTTCGTTGAGATAGCTCCCGGCAAAGAGGGTATGGTTCACATAAGCCAGCTTGATGTAAACAGAGTCAACAAAGTCGAGGACGTCGTGGCGGTAGGCGACGAGGTTCTTGTAAAGGTTCTTCCAAAAGACGATCAGGGCAGACTTAACTTCTCGAGAAAAGAAGCTCTGATAGAGGTAAACGGAATTAAGCCCGACGAAAACAACAGCGGCGAAGGCGGATCAAAAAGAAACTCATCAAGAGGACACGGAAACAGAAATCACGGCAAAAAGCCGGAATAATATTAAAAAAACATCGTTCCGCAGATAATATTCTGCGGAATGTTTTTTTTATGATATGAATAAAAATAAAAATCCCGCTATTATATAAAATTGATAAACATTTAATAAACAAAAATAAAAATAAAAAAAATAATTGATTATTGTCTACTAATAGACTATAATTAAAATATAGTTCAGAAATACGGACTGTAAATAAAAGAAAGAAAAGATGCGGCCGGCAGTTCAAAATGCCTGAAAACCGCGTCATACGATTCAGAAAGGGGAAAAGACCTTATGCCCGAAAAAAATGAAAAAAAAGAAGACCTTCGCATAAGACGCACTCGCAAACTTTTATGCAACGCCATGCTTGAACTGCTTGAAACAAAGAGCTTTGACGAGATTTCCGTAGTCGAAATCTGTGACAAGGCGATGGTTCACAGGGCAACATTTTATAAGCATTTTGAGGATAAGTACACATTTATGTCTTATATATGCAGAGAAAAGCTTGAGGAATTTTACAACAGCGGCATAAAAGACAAGAAGATTACAACTCCCAGGGAAATATACAGCTCAATAGTTGACAGAGTCGTCGGATTTGTCGACACAAATGAAAATATGTTCAAAATTTCCGTGACGTCAAACTCTTCGAGCCAATTTTCCCGCGCCATAACAAATACTGTTTACGACGAGATACTTTCTCTTTTGAATGTCACCGGCTCCGACGCAAACAGCGACGCCGTCCCAAGAGAAATAGTGGCGCAGTTTCTGACCGGCGGCTTTATGAACCTTATAACTTCGTGGGTCCTCAACTGGGGAGAAATGACAGCGCATGAAATTGCCGGATATATCAAAAATATGATTTTTATGTCAAGGAACAATATTGACCTCGACAAGGAAATCTGCCTTCCCGGCGGCGCCAAATAAAACGAAATATTATCGCTTTCATTTTTGCCTATCAGCAGCGTCTCTTTTTCAAGGGACGCTTTTTTATTTTTTAAAAAATTATCCGGCATAAAATCGGAGAGGTCAAAAGGTCAAACTCTTGTGATTTTCAGAATTAAATTTAAAATTTCGGGGTCTGATTTGAGAAAAGCGACACATGTCATCAAAAATTTTGACCGCAAAAAAATTTTTTTTAAAATTTTTCAACTTTTTTTGAAAAAGTACTTGATTTGTACGGAAAAGTGATTATAATATGTTTTAGCACTCAGGAAGAATGAGTGCTAAAAATAAGTTTATAAAATGCCGGACGAAACATCGAATGAAAATTTTCTCAGGGATGTTTTCGCAATTTGCACCGGCGAAAATAAATTGATTTGGGAGGAAATTCAATAATGAAGCTCAGACCGTTAGGCGACAAAGTAGTTCTCAAGTTCCTCGAGGCTGAGGAAAAGACAAAGGGCGGCATAATCCTTGCGTCATCCGCTCAGGAAAAACCGCAGGTTGCGGAAATTATAGCAGTAGGTCCCGGCGGAGTAGTCGACGGAAAAGATATCAAGATGGAACTCAAAGTCGGCGACAAGGTTATACTCAATAAGTACGCCGGCACAGAGGTCAAACTCGATGAGGAAAAATACACCGTATGCCGTCAGTCGGACGTTCTTGCGGTAGTTGAAGACTAATTTTAACGGAGGAAAATAATTATGGCTAAACAGATTTGCTATGGCGAGGACGCAAGAAACGTTCTTCTTGCCGGAATAGATAAGCTTGCTAACACAGTAAAGATTACACTCGGACCCAAGGGCAGAAATGTCGTACTCGACAAAAAATACGGCGCTCCCTTGATTACAAACGACGGCGTCACGATAGCTAAAGAAATAGAGCTTGACGATCCTTATGAGAACATGGGCGCTCAGCTTGTAAAGGAAGTCGCCACAAAGACGAACGACGTCGCAGGCGACGGAACAACCACTGCTACTCTTCTCGCTCAGACCATGGTCAAGGAAGGCATGAAGAACGTAGCTGCAGGCGCAAACCCGATGGTAGTTAAAAAAGGCATTGCCAAGGCAGTTGAGGAGACAGTCAAGGCTATAAAGAAAAAATCAAAGACAGTCAAGACATCGTCCGATATAAAGAGAATAGCTACAATTTCTTCCGCAAGCGAAGAAGTCGGCGAGGAAATTGCCGAGGCTATGGAGAAAGTTACGTCTGACGGCGTTATCACCGTAGAGGAGTCAAAGACAGGCGTCACAACTGTTGACATAGTTGAAGGAATGCAGTTTGACAGAGGATATATTTCACCTTACATGGTAACCGATACCGATAAGATGGAAGCGGATATCGACGACGCTTATATCCTTATTACAGATAAGAAAATTTCAAATATTCAGGAAATTCTTCCCCTTCTTGAACAGCTTGTTCAGTCCGGCAAGAAGCTTGTAATAATCGCGGAAGACGTTGACGGCGAAGCTCTTTCGACTATCCTTGTCAACAAACTCAGAGGCACGTTCACATGCGCTTGCGTCAAGGCTCCCGGATTCGGCGACAGAAGAAAAGAAATGCTTCAGGATATCGCCATTCTTACAGGCGGTGAGGTTATCACATCCGATCTCGGTCTCGAGCTCAAGGACGTAACTTTAAATCAGCTCGGCAGAGCAAAACAGGTTAAGATCACAAAGGAGAACACGACTATTGTCGACGGCGCAGGCGATTCTCAGGCTATTAAAGACAGAACAGAGCAGATTAAAAAGCAGATAGCCGACACTACATCCGATTTCGACAGAGAAAAACTTCAGGAAAGACTTGCAAAGCTCGCAGGCGGCGTCGCTGTCATTCACGTAGGCGCGGCTACCGAGATAGAGATGAAAGAACAGAAGCTCAGAGTAGAGGACGCTCTCGCTGCTACAAAGGCGGCTATTGAGGAAGGATATGTAGCAGGCGGCGGAGTAGCGCTTCTCAACGCTGTTCCCGCTGTAAAGGCTCTCGCAGACAAGACAGAAGATCCCGACGAGAAGACAGGTATCAAGATCGTAGCTAAATCACTCGAAGCTCCCGTTCGTCAGATAGCTGCAAACGCCGGACTTGAGGGCAGCGTAATCATCGACGCCATCAACCGTTCGGGCAAGACAGGCTTCGGCTACAACTTCGCGAAGGATGAGTACACCGATATGTTCAAGGCCGGTATTCTCGATCCCACAAAGGTAACACGTTCGGCTCTTGAAAACGCGGCAAGCGTAGCGGCAATGGTTCTTACTACAGAGTCGCTCGTAACAGATAAGCCTGACCCTCAGCAGGACGCAGCTAACGCGGCGGCCATGGCGGCGGCTTCACAGCAGGGCGGAATGTATTGATTTCCGAACAGATGAAATAATAAAAAATCCCGACGGCAGTTTCCGCCGGGATTTTTTTTACGCCTGCTGATTTCCTTTTTTAAAGCAGTTAAATAAAGAAATAGGAATATATAAAATTTTATTTGTGCATATAAATAAAAATCGGACAGCCTGACAAAGCCGCCCGATTTTTTTTGTTTGTTTTTCAGCTTAAATATTTTTTGCCGCCTGCTCCGACCGCCTTGCCGACGGCGGAACCGAGTACGGCGCATACGACCGCTTCAATAGGCGCGTTCAATCCGGCTGCGATTCCGATTACAAGTGAAATGGTAGTGTCCGCTCCTCCGAGCTTCGCCGCCTGTTCGGGCGTAAATTTGAGTCCCAAGAATAACAGCGCGAAAAGACCCAAGAAAAATATCGTGTTCAGAACCGACCCAGAAACGGACGCGACTATATACGACCACACTTTTTTCTTGTCGTGCTTTGCACACGCTTTGAAAATAATTCCGCAGAGCCAGCCCGCGAGGACTCTTGACAAGACGTTTACTATAAACGTCCTTACAACGCTTACAGAAACAATTATCCCGCCTATGACGCTGCCTGTAAAACACGTAATAAACGCCATCAGTCCGAAAACTCCGCCTAAAAACGCGCCTGTGGCGGGTCCCATGGTGATAGCTCCGATTATTACCGGCACCATCAGAAGCGTCAGCTCGAAAGGACCGATTTTTATCATTCCTATCGGCGTAAACGTCATTGCGACGATGAGAGCCGTCAAAATCGCCGTAACCGTGAGTCTGAAAGTGTTTTGTTTCTTTTTTGAAACTTTGCCGGATTTCTTTTCCGTTTTACCCTGATTTTCCGCGATGTCGGCCGCGGAAACGGATTTTGTGTTTTTTTTCTGATTTTCCATGAAATTACCTCCGATGACGCTCCCGGAAAAGAGGATGCGTCTCTGATTTATTTCAAAAAAACTTTCGACGTCCGCCTGCCGTCAGGGTAATTTTCCTTTTCGGATAAATTCCCGAGGCTTCGGACATTTTCGGTTTTATTGACAAAAGAAATATTTATTTGTTTTTGTCGTATATTATTTTCAATCCGTCAAGTACGACGTTCGGATCATATTCTATTTTATGCGAGCAGTGCGGTATTATGGCCGGAGATATTCCTCCCGTAGCGACTAAGGATTTTACGCCCGCTTTAATTTCGGAACTTATCAAATCTATCATGCCGTCTATCATGCATGCGTTTCCGAAAACAAGACCCGACTGCATACATGCAACGGTATTTGTTCCTATCGGATTTTTAGGAGCCTCCAAAGGAACGGACGCAAGAAGAGACGCCCCCGAAGAAAGAGCATTGAGGGAAATGCCCACGCCGGGCGAAATCATGCCGCCGCGGTAAGCGCCGTTTTCGTCTATGACGGATATTTTGGTGGCCGTACCCATGTCTGTCAGAAGGCATGGAAGGGGATATTTATTGACTACAGCTACAGCTCCGGCTACGAGGTCGGCGCCGAGCTGGGCGGGATCGTCTATTAATATGTTAAGCCCCGTTTTTATTCCCGGACCGAGAACCATAGGTTCTACGCCCGTCACTGCCTTGACTGCTGTTTTAAGGGCTCTGTTTATCTCCGGCACTACCGAGCCGATTATGGCCCCTGTGAACGAGCGGTAATCTATTTTTCTTACTTTGAAAATCTGGTACAGCTCGCCCGAATACTGGTCGGCGGTTCTGAGTCTGTCAGTAGCGAGCCTTCCCGTGTATTTAATATTATCGCCGTCGTAAACGCCGAATTTGATATTTGTATTGCCTGTGTCTATGACGAGTATCATTTTTTTCTTCACCTTAATTAATTATATCAGATAAAATATTAATTGCAATTAAAATCGAATGAACCGAAATTAAAAGTTTATGTTGAATATAACACGCTTTGTGTTAAAATATACGTATCCTAAATCAAAAAAGGAAGGGAATAATAAATGAAAAATATCGGCTTTTTGGGATGCGGAAATATGGGTTCCGCTATTATGAGAGGTATTATCAACGCGGGTACTTTTACGAAAAACGCGATTTTCGTTTTTGATCCGGATAAAGAAAAAATGAATTCTTTCGCCGAAAGCACGGGAGTAATTCCTGTTGCCAACGAGGCCGGTCTCGTCTTAAATTCCGACATTATAATGCTGTGCATAAAGCCGCAGAAATTTTCCGAGGTTCTGCCTAAAATAAAGGAGAACATCGGCGGAAAGCTTGTAATTTCCATCGCGGCGGGAAAAAATACTGAATCTATCGGCGAGCTTATAGGTAAAGACAAAAAAATATGCAGAATATTTCCGAACCTCAACGCCAATGTAAACGCTGCCGTTTCTGCCTACTGCGGCAACGAAAACGCCTCCTCCGAGGATTTGGCTCAGACGGGAGCAATAGCTGCGTCATTCGGTGATGCAATAATCCTTGATGAAAAGAATTTTTCATGTTTCGGAGTCCTCGGCGGCTGCGTTCCGGCGTTCGCGTTTATGTTTATCGACGCTTTAAGAAAGACCGCGGAGGAAAACGGACTTAACCCCGACGTCGCCTACAAGGCGTCATGCCAGGCTGTTCTCGGCTCCGCCAAACTGTTAAAGGAAAAAGGCGGAGATATGGAGCAATGGGTTAAAAGAGTATGTTCTCCCGGCGGAACGACGATAGAGGGCGTGACAAGCCTCAGAGAAGACGGATTTGAGGAAAGCGTAAGAAAAGCTTTTGAAAAAAGCCTTGAGAAAGACAAAGAGCTTCAATCAAAATAAAGTATCGGCAAATACTGACGATATATTTCGGTAAAATTTAGTTGCAAAACCATAAAACATAACCAGACTTAAATTTCATATTTGGATAATATTGCTATTGACAATAAAATAATAAAATATTAAAATATATAAAGTAAATCCAAAAACATTTATATTGGCGCTTTTAAGATAATTTTCAGATATCGAACGGATATATCGGCAAAAAACACTTGACTTGAATGTTTTTGTGATATATAATCATGTTATATTGAGTCTCAAGGCTCTGTATATAGAATTTAAAAGGAAGGTTTTTAACGATGAAATTAACAAAGAAAATCCTCGCGGTTGTTCTTGCAGTTGCTCTTGTAGCTGTTCTTGGCGTTGCAGCTTTCGCGGCTGGCCCGTCACTTTCTCTTTCCGCGACAAAATCAGGTAAAACAGTAACACTTACGCTCTCCGGTTCTGATCTTACAGGTTTCCAGGCCGGCGACGTTGTTATCACATATGATAACACAAAGCTTACTTATGTTGACTCAAGCACTTCTGCTCCCGACGGAACAGGCGTTACCGGTAAAGCTATTGACGTTGACAATCAGGTAACATTCTCTTACATGGCTGTAGACGCTATGAAGACTTCTTCCGCTGTTCTCGCTACTTACACATTCAAAGTAGTTGACGGCGCTGACGGCACAGCTGATTTCTCAATGTCTATCGGTTCATTCTCAGTTAACGACGCTGAAGTTACACCCTCAACAAGCGGAACATCAGTAGATCTTACAGAGAAAGAGACTACAACAAAAGAGAATCCTACAAAAGAGAATCCTACAAAAGTAGGTCCCACAGAGCCCACATCTTCTACTCCTGTTGAGCCCACAAGCCGTACAAACGGCAACGGCAAAAAAGGCATCGCTCAGACAGGCGAAGCTTCTATCGCTGTTATCGCCGGCGTTATGGCTGTTGCAGCAGCTGCATTCGTAGCTACAAGAAAGAAAAACGAAGAATAATTTAGATAACTAATTATTCCCTAATTCTAATTCCTTGAGAGAAATAGAGCCTATGCGAAAGCATGGGCTCCTTTTCTGTAATATTTTTCCTGTACAGCCTAAATAATATTTTTTAAGCCAATGGGGGAGGTGAAAATATTGATTTGCAGAAGCGAATTTGAATATATGAAAATGCGGCGGACAACAGAGCATAAAAAACGGACGTTTCAATGACGTCCGTTTTATTATACCGGCTCAAATTATTATTTATTTTAAGCCGCCGTCGGCGTATTTTTTGACCTTCGCTTTGAAGTCGTCGCCTTTTTCTTCAAAATTATTGTAGTCGTTGTAGCTTGCCGCCGCCGGAGACAGGACGCATGCGGAGCCTTTCGGAGTGTGAGTCACGGCGTATTTTACAGCTTCATCCATGTTCTCGGCTTTTATTAAGTTTGATTTGCATCCCTGCTTTTTAAGTTTTTCGGCGATTGAATATCCTGTATCGGGCATACATACTATATTTTCAATATCCGATTTCATAAGAACGTCAATAAAATGAGAGTAATCAATTCCTCTGTCAAGACCGCCTATAATAATGGTGCCTATGTTTTTTACTGCGTCAATAAGCGCTTCTGTCGCCTGAGGTATAGTCGCTATTGAATCGTTTATGTACTTTACGCCGTCGTATTCGCCGATATTTTCCATCCTGTACGGTATTCCGGAATATTCGTTTATTGCAGAGATAATATCTTCGTCGTTTACATCAAAACATTTTGCTGCTGCTGCAGCTAAAGACACGTCCATTGAATTGTGAAGTCCCTGAAGATGAGGATTGCTTTCGGCGAGATTTCTGTATTCTCCCTCTTTTACGCCTGTTTTTGACGAAGGTATTTTATCAAGGTCGATATAGTCGGAAAGCCCCTGGTCGGCGTTGTAGATGAAATAGTCGTTTGGTTTTTGATGTCTGACTATGTTTAGCTTCGCGTTTACATATCCCGAGAATCCGTCTTTGTAGTGGTCGAGATGCTCCTGATAAATATTTGTAATAACTGATACTCTCGGCGATACTTTTGTGAACTCAAGCTGATGAGACGACATTTCTATTACGGCTATAGTTCCTCTTCCTCTGTAAATTTCCTCAAATACAGGCTCGCCGATATTTCCCGTAATGCAGACGTCAAAACCCGCTTTGTCAAGTATTTTGTAAATAAGAGTTGAGGTCGTTGTTTTGCCCTTTGTGCCCGTTACGCCTACTGTCGTGCAGTCTGTAAATTTAAGAAAGAGATCCGTCTGACATGTGATTTCGGTTCCTTTTCCCCATGTTACGTTTCCGAGGAAAGGTATTCCGGGACTTTTTATGACAAGCTCGTGGTTTTTCACCTCGTCAAGGTATTTTTCGCCCGATACGACCGTGACGTTTCTGTCGTCTGTCTTTATTTCATTCATATCGCCTATTGCAAGTTTCTTTTCCGGAAAGAATCTTCTGATGAAGTTATAAGTCGATTTTCCCTCTCTTCCGAAGCCTAAAATATATATGTCTTTATCCTTAAGATATTTTGCAAGATTATCTGCTGACATAATCATACATCTCCTTTACCTCCGGTAAAAATTTATCCGGTATATTATTTTTATTGTTAAAGTTTTTAAAAGGATTTTCTTTTAATATTTCGTCTGTATTAAAATTCTGAACGAAAATTTTCATAAGATACGGCAATTTGTCTTTGTCCGTTCCGTAATATTTCTTGACTGCCATAGCTAAGGCGTATTTTGTCTCCGACGATGTGCCGACACATTCAAAAGGCTTTACAGGATTAATGCCCGTCAGCCCTTCAAAATCATCTTTAAGGCTTGCTTTTTCAAACAGGTTTTCGCCGAAAATATCCGTAACTTTTTCCGGACTCAGGAAAGCGGACATCATAGAAAACACGAAAAGACATTTCGCGCAGCCGCAGCACCATACGTTTTTCTTTGAACCTCTGTTGCAGGACCTGAAAACGTCGTGATATTTGGGAAACGAGGCGAAATACGACGCTATCTGAAGCTCGGAAAAAGGCCTTAAAATTGAAAAATAAGATATTTTGTCTGTGAAATGAGATATGCAGTAATTCCTGAAGTCAATTTCAAATTCGTAGGATTTGGAATATTGATGGTTTATTTCAAGCCCTGTCAGGTTGCCGGAATTCGCGCTTGATTCGTTTGAAAGAACGATGTTTTCCGACCCCGTCAAATATGCCGCGTAGTACGATAAAAACGCCACAATCGCCGAAAAAGGCGTATGTCCGTTCAAAAAACCGCGCTTGTTCAGTTCAAGCATTTCGGGCGAAAGAGTTCTTTCGGTTCTGACAATGTCGTTTTCGGAATATCCGGCTCTCAATACGGTGTCTGTCCTTGCCTTCTGGTCGTTCACGGTGAAAAACAGACATCTGCCGCCGTGCTTTTTTACAAGCTCCGCCGTTACCGCCGAATCTTTTCCTCCGCCTACGGGAACAAGACTTGAGTCGGGCGTAATGTTTATTTTATTTTTTTCGTTTTCTTTTGACAAATAGTATAAATCTTCTCCGCCCGATTCTATCGTAAGAAATTCAGAGAACGAAACGTCGATTCCGTTCCTGTAAAAATATTCTCCCAGACCTTTGTAGTAAAGCTTTTTCCAGAAATTGACGTCGTCATCCCCAAGCTTTCCGCATTCAACCTTCATCAAAGGAGAGCCCGTAATTTTAAGATAGCTTACGGCCTCCACCATGCCGAGGCTGAATACTATCGCCCTGCCGGTGTCCGAGTCGAACTTATTTAAAATTTTCAGATTTTTTTTGCTTATTTTTATCGTCGGAAAAAATTCCGACAATCCGTCTGTCTCGAAATGATATTTTATAAAAATAAAGCTTCCGTCTTCGGCGAGTTCAAAAGATTTGTACCTGAAAATCGGGTATTTTTCTCTGAACTCATTATATTTTTCATTATTTGTCATAAAATTTCCTCGTTTAAAGTCTAAATATATTATACATTCAGACGCTCAAATTTCAAGCAAAATATCTTGACAATGAAAGACGGTTAATGTATAATAATTCTACTAAAAGTTATTAATTGTACCCTACGGTTAATACGCGGAGGGAGGGAATATAGTGAGTCAGGTTAAGGTAAAGGAAAACGAGTCAATCGACAGCGCTCTCAGACGTTTTAAGCGCCAGACATCACGTGACGGTATAATCCAGGAAGTACGCAAGAGAGAACATTACGAGAAGCCGTCGGTTGCCAGAAAAAAGAAATCCGAAGCAGCCCGCAAGCGCAAGTATAAATAATAGTCGGACGGCAAAAAAAAAGAAAATCGTGGGACCGGAAAACCGGTCTCATTTTTCGTATTTAAAATTTCAGAAACGGATTCCCATATCCGCTTCTTTTATTTTTTCAAGTATAGGTGAAAAAGTTCGATTTTTGCCGTCATTTCGGAAAATTCCGGCAAGTAAATGCCCGCTTTTACTTGAAAAAATCTTTTATTTATATTATAATATAAATAATTATTATTATATTAATATCTAACTTTCCTTCATGCGGCGCGATATAAATTTTTAGCATTTTAAAAGATAAGAAAAAAACGATATGTATATTCATCTCGGCAGCGGCGTAACCGTCAGAGACAGGGAAATTGTCGGCATATTTGACCTTGACAATACAACTGTCAGAAAAAATACGAGAGACACGCTTGAGACAGCTCAGAAATACGGGAAAGTAATAAATGTTTCACCGCTCGACCTGCCCAAATCGTTTGTACTCACGTCGTCCGGAAAGGGAGACGAAAAATTTTACATCTCCCCGATTTCCGTTCAGACGATTTTAAAGAGGACAAATCCCAAAAACGGAATAGGCGATAATTTCCGTCTTTGATTTTTGATATTTGACATTTTATATATATTTTTACCGAAAGGATCGATACCTTGAAAGACGACAGACATTTAAACGAAAACGAGCCCGAATTTAAAAACGGCGAGACTCCGTTTAACGAGGATGAGGAATATTCCGATGACGAGGAAACTCTCGAAAGAAGAAAAAAGAAAGTCGAGAATTTCAGCGAAGAAAATTTTTTAAAACAGGACCTTGAAATCTCCGACGAGGAGAAAAACGACGACCTGACCGATGAAGAGATAGACACCACTGTCAACGACGAATACAACGCGAACCAGATACAGGTTCTCGAGGGACTTGAAGCCGTCAGAAAAAGACCCGGAATGTACATCGGCACAACGGGCGAACCGGGACTTCATCACCTTGTATACGAGATAGTCGACAACTCCGTCGATGAAGCTCTCGCCGGCTACTGCACGCATATCGAGGTCTATATACACAAGGGCGACATAATAGAAGTAGCGGATAACGGAAGAGGGATACCGGTAGACATCAGCGAACCTCAGGGTCTGCCTGCCGTAACTATTGTATTAACTGTGCTTCACGCGGGCGGCAAATTCGGCGGCAGCGGATATAAATTTTCAGGCGGACTTCACGGAGTCGGCTCGTCGGTTGTAAACGCCCTTTCAGAATGGTTCAAAGTCCGTATTGCAAGAGACGGGCATATCTACGAACAGGAATTTGAAAGAGGCAAGATAAAAACAGACCTTAAAATAGTCGGAGATTCAAACGGAGAGACCGGCACAACCGTAATTTTCAAGCCGGATCCGACTATCTTTACCGATACGACTCATTTCAATTTCGAGACTATCGAAACGAGAATGAGGGAGCAGGCTTTCCTGAACGCCGGTCTTAAAATTACATTATGCGATTACAGGGACGACGAAAATCCGGTAGAAGAAGTGTTCTGTTATCAGGGCGGAATAGCGTCGTTTGTAAATTACGAGACGGAGACGAGAGGACTTACTCCGCTTCACGACAAAGTAATACATTTTTCGTCTGTTCAGGGCGACAGGTCGGCAGAAGTCGCGATGATGTACAACGACTCGTATAACGAGCTGATATTGTCGTTTGCGAACAACGTGCGCACCGCCGACGGCGGAACTCACGAAACAGGATTTAAAAACGCTCTTACGAGAGTTCTGAACGACTATGGAAGAAAATTCGGACTGTTAAAAGAAAACGACAAGAATATGTCGGGCGAGGACGCCAGAGAGGGATTGTGCGCAGTAATAAGCGTAAAGCTTACAAACGCTCAGTTTGAAGGTCAGACTAAAGGAAAACTCGGCAACAGCGATATGCAGCCGATGGTTTCCCAGATGGTGTACAATAAGCTTGAACAGTATTTCGAGGAAAATCCGTCTGTCGCCAAAGTGATATTTGACAAGGCTCAGGCGGCTCAGAGAGCGAGGGAAGAGGCGAGAAAGGCAAGAGACAGGGCTAGAAGAAAGACTGCCCTGAACGGCAATTCGCTTCCCGGAAAGCTTGCCGACTGTATCGACAAAAACCCCGAAAACACAGAACTTTACATAGTAGAGGGAGATTCCGCAGGCGGCTCCGCCAAACAGGGCAGGGACGGAAACACCCAGGCGATACTTCCGCTTTGGGGCAAAATGCTTAACGTCGAGAAAGTAAGGCTTGAGAAGGTAATAGACAACGATAAGCTTAATCCCGTAATTACCGCCCTCGGAACAGGCGTCGCAGATGAGTTTGACATAAGCAAATTAAGATACCACAAAATAGTAATCATGGCCGATGCCGATGTCGACGGCGCCCACATCAGAACTTTGCTTCTGACGTTTTTCTTCCGCTATATGAGGCCTCTTATCGACAACGGCTACGTCTACATAGCTCAGCCGCCCCTTTTCAGACTGACAAAAAACAAGAAAATACATTACGCCTATTCGGATGAGGAGAGGGATTCTCTTTTGGCTGAACTCGGACAGTGCGATATTCAGCGGTACAAAGGTCTTGGTGAAATGGATCCCGAGCAGCTCTGGGATACTACAATGAATCCCGCCACGAGAATAATGCTCAGAGTGACTCTTGACGATGCGGCTCAGGCAGACAAAACGTTCTCAGTGCTTATGGGCGACAAAGTAGAACCGAGAAGAGATTTTATCGAGAAAAACGCCAAGTACGTTCAAAATCTTGACGTATAAACAGACCGGCATTTATTCAAGACGAACAAAAAGGAAAATTAAATGGCTGACGATATTAATAAAGACAAAAACAATTCAAATCCCCCAGAGGATAATTCAGGCGAAAACGGCGAAAATATCCACGAGGAGATAAACGACGAAGAGGCGGAGGAAGCCGCTCTCAACGGGGAGCTTTCGTCTTCCGCCGGAGGAAAATATATAGACGTCGATATAGACCGGGAAATGAGAAAATCATTCCTCGATTATTCGATGTCCGTAATCACGTCCAGAGCTCTTCCCGACGCAAGAGACGGTCTCAAGCCCGTCCACAGGCGTATACTCTACACGATGTTCGAGGACAGGCTTTTCCCGAATACGGCTTACAAGAAGTGCGCCGCCACGGTAGGTTCTGTTCTCGGACGCTATCATCCTCACGGCGACGCGTCCGTATACGACGCCATGGTAAGACTCGCGCAGGATTTCAACATGAGATATACGCTCGTCGACGGCCACGGCAACTTCGGTTCGGTCGACGGCGATCCTCCGGCGGCTTACAGGTATACTGAATCGAGAATGTCCAAGCTTTCGCTTGAAATGCTCAAAAATATCGACGAGGACACCGTTGATTTCGCTTCAAACTACGACGACAGTCTGAAAGAGCCTACAGTTCTTCCGGCGAAATATCCAAATCTTCTTGTAAACGGATCTATGGGTATAGCCGTGGGAATGGCGACAAATATTCCGCCGCACAATCTCGGCGAGACTATTGACGCCGTAAATTGTCTTATCGACAATCCCGACGCGTCTCTTGCGGAGATAATGCAGTATCTTCCCGGTCCCGATTTCCCTACTGCAGGCATAATAATGGGCAGAGCCGGAATAAGAGCCGCTTATGCGACCGGCAGAGGAAAAATAGTCGTGCGTTCAAGGGCGGAAATAACCGAGGTTAAAAAAGACAGATATCAGATAAACGTAACAGAAATACCTTACGGAGTAAACAAGGCGAGACTTATTCAGTCTATCGCCGACCTTGTAAACGAAAAGAAATTAGACGGCATTTCAAATATCAACGACTATTCAAACAGAAAAGGTATGAGAATAGCCATTGATCTGAAGCGTGACGCAAATCCCGAGGTAGTTCTCAACAGGCTTTACAAAATGACGCAGCTTCAGGATTCGTTCGGCGTAATTATGCTTGCTCTCGTAAACGGTGAGCCGAAAATTCTGACGCTGAAGCAGATGCTTCAAATCTACATAGATCATCAAATAGACGTAATCACCAGAAGAACAAGGTTCAGGCTCAACAAAGCTCTTGACAGGGCGCATATCGTCGAGGCGCTTTTAAAAGCCCTTGACTTTATCGACGAGGTAATCGCTATATTGAGAGCTTCAAAATCCGTCACGGAAGGCAAACAAGCTCTGATGGACAGATTTGATTTCGATGATATTCAGGCTACTCATATAGTTCAGATGAGACTCGGACAACTGACAGGTCTCGAAAGACAGAAGCTTGAAGACGAGATGGCTCAACTGAACGCCGATATCGAAAATTACCGCGAAATACTCTCGTCAAAGGAAAAAGTTCTCGGAATTATAAAATCGGAGCTCAACGAAATAAAAGAAAAATACTCCGATCCAAGACGCACCGAAATAGCAGACGTGGAGGGCGAGGTAGATATAGAAGACCTTATTCCCGAAGAGGATTCGATTTTCACTCTGACGACTTTGGGATATATCAAACGCCAGCCCGTCGACGCTTACAAGATACAGAACAGAGCCGGAAAAGGCGTAAAGGGTATGACGAGGCGTGAAGAGGATGTCGCCGAAGATATGTTCGGAGCGTCAACACACGATTCCATTATGTTCTATTCTTCAAAGGGTAAAGCGTATAAACTGAAAGGATATGAAATCCCGGAGGGCTCGAGGACGAGCAAGGGAATGAATATCGTAAATCTTCTGCCGCTCGAGGAAAACGAAAAGATTACGTCTGTAATCAGGGTTCCGAGGGACGGCTCCGACGGAAAATATATCGTCATGGTGACGAAAAACGGAATTATCAAGCGTTCTGCCCTGTCCGATTTTTCCTCAAATATCAGGAAAACGGGCATAAGGGTTATTTCTCTTGATGACGGCGACGAACTCAAAAAAGTCATTCTGACGTCGGGAAACGATGATATTCTCGTCGCGACGAGAAACGGCAGAGCGATAAGGTTCAACGAAACAGACGCAAGATCTCTCGGCAGAGTCGCAAGAGGAGTAAGAGCAATTTCACTCAGGGAAGGCGACAGCGTTGCGGGAGCGGACAAGGCAGACGACGACAGCCTCGTCCTCACGGTATCCGAAAAGGGATTCGGCAGAATTTCATACGGCTCGGATTACAGAGTTCAGTCGAGAGCCGGCATGGGACTTTTGAATTACAGAGTCAAAAAATTCGGAGAAGTGGCGGCGCTTGAAACTGTCACGCCGAACAAAGATATTATTCTTATTTCGTCAGACGGAATAATAATCAGAATAGCGGCGTCGTCCGTATCTGTTGTATCCCGTCCCGGAAAGGGAGTAAAGCTTATGAAAGTAGGCGACGGCGAAAAAGTCGTATCAGCGGTGGCGGTCGATCATGACGAAAACGAAACAGATGACGAGCTTCCGGAGGACGACTCTCCCGACGACGGAAACGATTTGTCTGACGCGGACGATGATTTCGATGAGGAAGAAAATTCTCAGACGGAAGAAAAATCTTCCGAAATTGATGCGGATAACGAATAATATCCGACACAAAATTCCAAAATTATAATATAAACAAAAAATATCGGCAATAATTTTTAATAATTTGAATTTTTGCCGATATTTTAAGTTGACATAGGGTCTTGTTGTAAATAAAATGTAGATGAACATTTTATAATCCCGTCCGCCGTTTGCGATACGGCTTTAGATCCGGGTCTTGAAATGAGGTAAATACTTAATATGGCAAAACGACGCGATATGTCAGAAGTGGTAGACGTAGTTCCGCCTAAGAAAAAGAAAAAAGTCTGGCTTATAATTCTGATAGTAATTCTTGTTATTATACTTGCCGCCGTCGGCGCGGCTTATCTTTATGTGAATCATCTCGGTCTTAATTTCAGGCCGAGGGAGGATTCTTCTCAGGTCGAAGATCCGTCAAGGGTTGAGGACGCGATCTACGGCGATGCGGACGCGGAGGACAAAAGCACTTATCAGGGCATGATAACTGCGATGCAGTCCAATTCGAGCCTTACCGGTATTTTGCAGGACTGGTACAATTCATCGGGAAGTCTTATGTCCGATTCGAATATATTAAATGTCCTTATTATCGGCGTCGACGCTTCCGGCAACGACCCGATGACCGGAAATTCAGACGTTATGATGCTCTGTTCCATAGATAAAAGAAATCAAAAAATAACGCTCTGTTCTTTCCTCAGGGACTCATATACATATATTAAGCCAAACGGCAACGGCTACTGCTCCAAATTAAACGCGGCTTACGCGGCAGGCGGTCCGAACGCTCTCGTTGACGCGATCGAGCACAACTATAAAATAAAAATAGATTATTATGCAGCAGTCGATTTCGATGCGTTTGTAGACGTTATCAACGCTATAGGCGGCATCAATCTTTCGATTACTCCGGAGGAAGCGGAGGCGATCGAGGAGTATTCATCTACATGGAACGACAAGACTGTTGTAAAATCCGGCGAAAACGTCCACCTGAACGGCAAACAGGCTCTTTATTTCTGCCGTATGAGAAAAATTTATGCGACAGGCGACGTTCAGAGAACAGAAAATCAGAGAAGAGTCATCAACGCGATTATTCAAAAAGCAAAGGCAAATTTGAGCGTATCTCTTCTCAACAGCGTCATTTCAACGGTAGCGCCTTATGTTTCAACGGATATGAGCTCCACAAATATGATTTCTCTCGGAACGAGCGCCGTTTTGGGCAAATGGTACAATTATACGGTTTATTCCATGTCCGCTCCTCCGGAGAGCGCAAGAGCTTCTTACAACGGAAGCCAGTGGATTTGGGTAGTGGATTATCCTTTTGCCGCTCAGTACGTTCAGAAACAGATTTACGGCGAGACAAATATCAATATTCCCGACGGAACGCTGTCGGCTATAGATGTTGTAAACTCAAACGGAATGTCATAAAAGAAAAGATTTTGAAATAATTTCGTTTCAATAAATTGTGGCATTTAATAAAAGACAAATAACGGCAAAAAAAAAATATTTGCCGGAAAAGAGGAAGATATAATGTTTCATCATGATAATTTAAAAGGCAGAGTCGCAGTCGTTACAGGCGGAGGCGGAGTTCTCTGCTCCGGATTTTCCAAAGATCTCGCAAAACAGGGCGTTAAAGTCGCAGTGCTTGATTTAAATGAGGCTGCCGCGCGGAAAACAGCCGACGCTATTGTCGCGGACGGCGGCGAAGCTATAGCCGTATCGTGCGACTGTCTTGACAGAGACAGCATTGAAAACGCGAGAAAAGTCATCAACGAAAAATTGGGCACATGCGACATCCTTTTAAACGGCGCCGGCGGAAACAATCCCAAGGGAACTACCACAAAGGATAAATTCGAGCTTGAAGACCTTGACGATCCTTCAGTAAAGACATTTTTCGACCTTGACCCGGAGGGAATAAAATTCGTATTCAATCTTAATTTTCTTTCCGCTCTTCTGACAACCCAGGTATTTGCCGCCGATATGATTCATAAAGAAAATACATGTATCATAAATGTTTCTTCTATGAACGCGTTCAGACCGCTTACGAGAATACCGGCTTATTCGGCTGCCAAGGCTTCTGTTTCCAATTTCACTCAGTTTATGGCGGTTCATTTTTCTGATGTGGGCATAAGAGTAAACGCTATGGCTCCGGGATTTTTCTCCACAAACCAGAACAAGACTCTTCTTTACAACGAGGACGGCTCTCTTTCCGAGAGATCAAAAAAGATTATTTCCCATACTCCCCTTGGCAGATTCGGAACAACCGACGACCTCACCGGTTCTCTTCTGTTCCTTGCCGACGAGCGGTATTCCGGCTTTATAACGGGCGTTGTTCTGCCGATAGACGGAGGATTTTCCGCTTATTCGGGAGTTTAATATTAAAAAATTTTATATTAATCCGGGCGCGGGCAAACTGCGTTCGGATTTTGATAATTTTACGGGAGTTTGCATTTTTTCACCGATATTTAACCGATTTGGAGCTTTGATATGAACGATGACGTTTTTGTATCAGCCGAAGAGCTGGACAGACAGAAAAATTTTGAAGAAAAAGATAAAAAGATACTTTTCGGCAGACTGCGAAGAGCGCCGAAAGCGTATGTTCATACTTTCGGCTGTCAGGGAAATGTCTCGGACGGTGAGAGAATAAAAGGCGAGCTTTCTTTGATGGGCTATGAATTTACGGACAAGCCGGACGATGCCGATTTTGTCCTTTATAACACATGCGCAGTCAGGGAACACGCCGAGGACAGAGTTTTCGGAAACGTCGGAGCGTTAAAACCGATTAAGGAAAAAAACAAGTCGATGATAATAGCTGTCTGCGGCTGCATGGCTCAGCAGAAAAACATTGCGGACGTTTTCAAAAAATCGTACCCGTATGTAAATCTCGTCTTCGGCACATTCGCTTCATATCGTCTTCCGGAAAATATATATAAGATTTTGACTACAGGCAAAAGAGTTTTCGATACAGTCGAAGAACCGGGCAGAATAGCCGAGGGCATTCCCGCAGTAAGAGACAACGGCGCGAGAGCATGGCTGCCTATTATGTACGGCTGTAATAATTTCTGCACTTACTGCATAGTGCCTTATGTAAGGGGCAGGGAACGTTCGAGAAAGCCGGAGGATATATTGGCGGAGGCAAAAAAGCTGATAAGTGAGGGCGCTAAGGATATAACTCTTCTCGGTCAGAATGTAAACTCATACGGACTTAACGCTGATTACGGCGTTGATTTTCCGGATTTGTTAAGAATGATAAACGATCTGCCGGGAGATTTTATCATAAGATTTATGACCTCTCATCCCAAGGATCTCACAAATAAGCTTATAGATACAATAGCCGAGTCGGAAAAATGCGTTCATCATATTCATCTTCCCGTTCAGTCCGGCTCAGACAGAATTTTAAAGCTTATGAACAGGCATTACACGAGGGAAAGGTATCTTGAAATAGTTGATTACGCGAGGGAAAAAATACCCGACGTTTCACTTACGTCTGATATTATCGTCGGATTCCCAGGCGAGACAAGGAAGGATTTTGAAGATACTCTCTCTCTTGTAGAAAAGGTAAAATATACGTCTCTTTTCACTTTTATTTATTCGCCGAGACCGGGAACTTTGGCGGCTAAAATGGACGACCCTACGCCGAGCGCGGAAAAATCGAAATGGTTCAAAGAGCTTTGTGATCTTCAGTCCGATATAGCTTCGCAGAGAACAGCCGCCATGGTCGGAAAAACGTACAGAGTCCTCGTGGAAAAAGGCGACGAGGAAGGCTATCTTATGGGAAGAACAGGCGGAAACGTCGCGATAAATTTCAAGGGCGACGACAGCCTTGTCGGCGAATTCGCATACGTAAAAGTGACAAAAGCGCTTACGTGGATAGTATACGGAGAAAAGGTTTAAATTATGATCGGAAGATATTACAGGGAGATTGAAAATATTCACGTCAATACGGAAAAACCGAGAGCTTATTTTATCCCGTTCGATTCGGATTCCGAATTTTCCGAAAAACGTGAAAATTCCGGAAGATTCACTCTTCTCAACGGCGAGTGGGATTTTAAATATTATGAAAATATCGAGGAAATTGACTTAGAAGACAAAAAATTCCCCGATGAGATTTTATGCGGCGATAAAATGAAAGTCCCGTTCTGCTGGCAGCTGAAATACAATAAAGGTTATGACGTTCCTCTTTATTCAAATTCAGACTATCCGTACCCTGTTGATCCGCCTTTTCTGCCGGATGAAATTCCGTGCGCGCTTTACAAAAGGACATTCGGACTTTCAAAAAAAGAAAACAGAAGGTACTTTATCAATTTCGAGGGAGTCTCGGCCGGATTTTATCTTTGGATAAACGGAAAATTCATAGGGTATTCGCAGGTGTCTCATTCGACGAGCGAATTTGAAATAACAGAAAATATTTACGGAGAAGAAAACACGATCTGCGTTCTCGCCGTCAAATATACGACAGGCAGTTATATGGAGGACCAAGATTTTTTCAGGCTCTCCGGCATTTTCAGAGATGTGTATATTCTTGAAAGAGATAAAGACCATATCGAGGACGTATATCTAAAAACAGATGTTTCCGCCGATTCGGGTAAAGCTTTTCTTTGTCCCGAAATAAAAAAACCTGATAATCTAAATGTAAAAACCGTTCTGAAAGATTCGGACGGAAACGTTTTGTATGAAGGCGTTTATAATGATAAAATGAAAATCACGGTTGACAACGCTAAACTGTGGTCGGCGGAGACGCCTTATCTCTATTTATTTGTCTTAACTGCGGGAGAAGAGAAGATTTATTTTCATGTCGGATTTAAAAAACTTGAGATAAAGGGAAATATTCTTTATCTGAACGGACAGAAAATAAAAATTTTCGGAATGAACAGGCATGAATTTTCTCCTGAAACAGGATATTATGTCAGCCCGGAAGAGATGTATAACGACCTCCGCATTTTGAAAAGAGCCAACGTCAACGCGATAAGAACGAGCCATTACCCCGATGATCCGAGGTTCTATGATATGTGCGATTCTCTCGGCGTAATGCTCATAGACGAGGCGGATCTTGAAACTCACGGCATGGGCAGAAATTACGGAGATTGGCGCTGGGATTACTGGGCGCACATCTGTGACGTTCCCGAATGGGCGGACGCGTGCGTAGACAGAGCCGAAAGGCTTTTTGAAAGGGATAAAAACAGAGTTTCCGTAATTTTCTGGTCTCTCGGAAATGAGTCGGGCTGCGGCGAAAATCACCGCAAAATGGCGAATTATATAAGGTTAAGAAAACCGGACGCCATAATACATTATGAAAACGCACACCTCGAATACAGTGAAAAAGTAGGCCGTGATTTTTCGGATATTTCCGATGTGGAAAGCAGGATGTACGCTCCTCTCGACTACTTAAAAAAATACCTTGAAAATAAAGACGACAATCCTAAATTCAACAAGCCGTTTTTCTACTGCGAATACGCATCGGCGTGGTCTGTGTGCGATGTTCGCCTTCACTGGGAGGAATTTGAAAAATACTACAATTACGCCGGCGGCTGTTTCTGGGAGTACTGCGATCACGCGTTGAACGTCGGCACAAAGGAAAGCCCCAAATTCAGGTACGGCGGCGATTTCGGCGATTTTCCGAATAACGGCGTCTACTGCGCTGACGGCGTAGTTTCGCCCGACAGAAAACTTTATCCGGGATATTTTGAGATTAAGGAAACTTACAAACCGTTTGATGCTAAATTTGCAAAAGGCAAGCTGACTGTCAGAAACAGAAGGTATTTTACTTCTCTGTCTGATTTGGAATTTGACTGGAAACTTGTGAAAAACGGCGATGAAATTTTAGCTGATGGCAAAATCAATTCTCCTGTTCCTCCCCGAGGCGAAAAGTCTTTTATGATTTTCGGCGAAGATGAATTTTTAAATGAAGACGGCTTTATCTCTCTTGATATATCCGCCGTAAAAACAAATTCCGAGCCATGGTGCGAAAAAGGATACGAGGTAGGCAGAAAGCAGTTCATTATCAAAAATTCTCCCGTTATACCAAAATCGGAAAGCTCTTCGGACAGTCTGAAATTGTACGAAGACATGACAAAAATTTATATCGTCAGCGGAAAAGTAAAATTTGCAGTCAGCAAAATATCCGGAAAAATAATGTCAATTTACGACGGCTCCGAAATCACAAAGGGAGCAATTGATTTTTCCGTGTTCAGAAGCTATCATGTGTCAAATCAATTTGCTTCCTCATGGGAAAACGCGTTTTTCGAGTATGCGAAAACAAAAAATTACTATACACGGATTTTGAAAGTTTCGGATGACGAAATCAAGATAATGTCATCTATGTCAATATCTGCCGTGTCTCTGCCGCCTGCGGTAAAATTTGACGTGCTTTATACTTTCAAAAAAGGCGGAGAGGTTGAAATAAAAGTAAATGCGGCAGCTGATTTGAAAGCTCCTTGTCTGCCTCGATTCGGAATAGAACTGCCGATAGATGCGTCGTTTGATAACATCGAGTATTTGGGATACGGTCCGCAGGACAGCTACGCCGACAAATACAGACTTTCCGTTCTTTCAAAATACAGAACAACAGTTGATAAAAATTTCGTCCGTTATGTAAAACCGTATGAATGTTCCGGACATTATGCGGTAAAATACGCTATGTTGACCGACGAAAACGGCAGAGGAATTGCAATATCGGACGAATCCGAAAAAGGTTTTCAGTTCAACGCGAAATATTATTCCGACAGTCAAATGCTTCACGCGAAACATGACGACGACCTCAAAAAAGGTGACGCGATATTTGTAAACGTCGATTACAAAATGCAGGCGGATAATACAATTGACGGGAAAAAGGAACCCGAAAGAGAATTCAGCGAAAAAAAATTTATGTTTTCCTATATTTTAAAAATCATATAAAAAAAGTCCGGATTTGACTCCGGGCTTTTTTTTAAATTCTTTTGTTTAGAACCACTCTTTTTTGTTCTGTACGTATGTATAGTAAAATTCTTCGTCGGATTTTGTGAGGTACAAGATGCCTTCTATCAGTCCGATAACCTCCATAACAGTGGCGGCAAATCCAAGTGACAGAATAGACACGAGAAGCATAATTACTCCCGCTTTGGTGTATCCCAAATAGAATTTATGTATACCAAAGGCGCCCAATAAGATGCCCAAAACGCCTGCCGTAACCTTGCTTTTCTGCTCGGGAACCGGCTGACCGTATTGATGTTCCTGATTTCCGTAAAAAGGCTGACCGTTTCCGTAATACTGCTGACCGCCGTAGTACTGCTGACCGTTTTCATTGTA
>OMUY01000043.1 GCA_900314355.1 uncultured Eubacteriales bacterium
AATACAGCGCAATCATATTGGTAAGCTGGGCGAAGCGGCGGTTTTCCAGCAGACGTTAAAGAGTAGAGAAACCCATTCTGTGAACGCTGTACAATGATCAAACCGTCCAAGACCAGCTCCTTAACTCCGGCGGCGCATATCTCTCGTTTCGAGGAGAGTTCGCTGAAGTTGAAATTATTGTCACCATGCAGATTGTTCTCAGATACACCGAAGTCTTTTCCATAGATGGTGATAAAGTCATATGCGGCAATTCTATCAATCGTAACGCCTTTTGTCGGTATTGTTGATAATATCAGCATTGCGCGGAGGCCTATCTCAAAAGGTGTATTGAAAAGATTATTCATCCAGGTTGACCCACGATTTTATAACATCGTCATTCACCAGAATGTGGCAAATGCCTTTCTTTTCCAGATTACCGATTAAGCCAATAACATTTATGAACGCTGATTTTGACAAGGTGGTGCTGGTAATCTTCTCAAGAACTGCCAGCAAGCGTTCATATCCATTTGTAAGACGATCATCATATAATGTTGGAGAGATACCCTCAAAGGCATCATCTTTCAAATTTTGAAATTGCTGTTCACCATCGGAGAAGACTTCTCTTACCGAACGCTGCAGGCTTTCCGCACTGTAATACGCTTTTCTCTGGTCGGCATAGTTCCTACGTAAGCCCGGTGGTAGAGTATCAATGGTATCAGGCGTCACTGCCTTGCTTAGCTTTTCCGCATAAACCTCACAAAGTGCGTTAATATAGGGCAGCTCTTCTGGCTTAATCATGCTTTGCGGGGTTAACTGTACAGGCAGCTTGATTTGCTCATTGCCGAGAAAAATTGTCCTGGATGCGCTGTCAAACCTTGTTGGCGTGATTGGCGTGTAAGGCTGTCCGGAATCATCGGTCGGACTTGAATTCCTGTCAGTAAACACATTCATGCTGAGATTATCAACATGATCTATATGTACCGGATGATCACCGTACTGATTTACCTCAGTACTGGGTGGTGAAGACGGTATTTTTTTGGTGATATCATCTGCCATTCAATTCGCCTCCGTTAGAGCTTTAGATTTTCGACATGATCAATATGTACCGGATGGTCACCATACTGATTTACAACAGTCTGATGAATTACTGTTGCTTTTTCTTCTGAAGAGGAGTTCTCTTCTTCTTCCACTTCAGGAGCCGCCTCTTTTTTTGACTCCTGGGTTTTTCTTTGATTCTGACGAATACGCTCTGCAAGCTGATGCTCTGCATTACCAAGAGCAGTAGCCATGATTTTTGCTGTTTGTGTCAAAGCATCAGTTATTACCTCATGGTCTGACAAATCCTCAGATGCTTCTGCTTCGATGATTTCGGTGATTGGTTTCTCGGGAATAGTCAAATCCGTAGATACGTTGAGTGGCTGAATACTTTCTCCGACCTTATTGGTTTTCTTGTTAAATTTCCATTCCGCTTTGGAGTTGGATTGTGAATACCACGTTTCAAAAGTAGGTCTTCCCGATTCACATTCCGGGCGGTTCACCATTACAAAATGAATAACGCTTAACAAGAATGGTAAAAAGATGATCTTCTGTGCAGTGTGGAGATTACAGACCTTCATGGTCGTGTCATAAGATACAGCTATTTCAACATCCTGAAGATTTTTGTCGCTTTGCATTGTTTCAATCAATGCCCGTGTGAGCCATTCACACTTTCCGGCATTCAGATATCCGTCTATGAACCCTGATGTCCTTTCGAGGAGATCAGGGTCTTTTCTTTTATATGCGGCATCAAAAGCAGACTGAGTAGCGGGTTCGGTAAAAGGAACATAGGTACCCTTACTGGACAGGCATTTCTTATAGTCGGATGCACATTTTTCAAGTGTGGTGCCGGCATAAGTGGAAACATCCTCACCCGTAACTATATGTATTAGCCCTGCATACACACCAGGTGCAGTAAGACCATCGGAGCCGCCGTTTAATTTATTTCTTGCCTTTCGGCGAGGCTTTCTTGATTCGAGCAGCAGGTCAAAGAGTATGCCGCCGCACAGATATGGAATGGTTTCTGGGGTCATCTCTACAACCTCCTTCAAAATTAGTAACCTTACGCAACCTTAGTAACCTTTAAACGCCTTTTGAGTCCGTTGACAGGAACCTTATCTACATTAGGGTGAAAACAGATGATGAAAAAGGCGATGAGAGGCAGATGGGATTGCGAAGTTTTACACTTCTTCCAGTATAACACACAATTATGAATTTTTCTACCCGTTCTGTGAAAGTTAGAAATGCGAAAACGCATCAATTATCGCAAAAACAGAAATTTTATCCATCAATCTTAACGGAGGAGTGATTGATATGACAAAGACAGAAAAAGACAACTGGATCGCCAACATAGAAAACTCGGCGGCAACAATAGAAAGCGAAATCGGGGCGGAAACCGTAATTGCGATTCTTGCACGATACGGAGCAAGTAGCATCGAAGAATTGCGGTCAGCGGATCTTCCGGAAGTTTTCTCAGAAATGTATGCAGTCGAGGCAGACCTTCGGTAAGAGGGTCTGCCGGATGACGGCAGGTGAGCATCGAGTTGGCATCACAGGGGCTGTGGTGCGACCTGGGTGTTCAACACCCTATAGCCTATATCTCCCCAGGGGTTGATTTTTTCGCCAGGTAATAGAGGGAGATACACCAACTAAGGTATCAACCGCACAGCGGTTATACATAGAAACATTTTAATCTCATTAGTCCGAGATGGCCATTAGGACGATGGGAGCATAGAGAGTTCAGGCAGCGGTCAAGACCGCTCCGGAAACGAAGATGCACCCACCGTTGATTTCCTGCGCCCATTTTCGGATTTTCAGGAGTCTGTGGCCATCTTCGACCGCAGGCTCTTTCTGTGTCCCATCGTCCGGCGACCCAAGGACGGAAAGGACACAGACATGAAATTGAAGGTACGTTATGACGAGAGCGTTCAGACAATCGACCTGGATGCGGAGGCAACAGAGCAGCTGTGGGTATCACTTTCCCTCGAAGGTGATGATCTCACACAGAAGGAACGGGAGCAAATGATCCGGGATGCTTTTGAGGAGCAGTTCAATCGTCCGGATTACAACTCCTGGCACAAATTCGATCGGCATCGCGGGTACAGCAAAGCGCAGCCCGGTAAGGATGACGGCGAGGACGATGTCGATACATCCGAGCCGCTGATGAGCGAGGTGGCGGATGACCGCATCTTCTGGCGGGATGTGATCGAGCGTGAGCGCCACGAAAGCTATGAAGCTATCTGCGAAAAGGTGCGCTGCATCCTGAGAAAGAAACCGGACTGGGCGGATATGTTCATCGCCGTGCGTATGGACGGGCAGTCGATCCGTGAGTACGCAGCCGAAGTTGGTGCGGATGAAAACAACATCACCCAGAAGCTGAAGAGGGCTGAGAAAAAACTTCGGGAAAATTGGAAGTAAACCGTCAGATTTGACCTCCTGCCGAGGCTACCTGTTAGAGGCACAGCCTCGGCAAATTTTTTAGAAGGAGGCAGTTGATATGTCGAACAAACAAAAAGACCGGACATACAGACCGCTTGTATATGTCGCAAGCCCGCTGTCCGGCGATGTAGAAGCAAACACGGAAAGGGCGAGGGCGTTCTGCAGGTTTGCACTGGAGAAGGGTCAGATTCCTCTTGCTCCCCACTTGCTGTTTCCGCAGTTCATGAATGACGATGATCCGGCGGAGCGTGAGCTGGCGATCTTTATGGATGTCATTCTCCTTGGGAAATGCTCGGAACTGTGGGTGCTTGGCGATACCGTATCCGCCGGGATGCAGACGGAGATCGATGTGGCGAGGAAACGCAGACAGCCTATCCGCTATTTCAACAGTAAGTTCCAGGAGGTGGAGTCGTTATGAGTGAGTTCAAGGCGATACAGACAGAGTACAAAGGCTACCTCTTCCGCTCCAGGCTTGAGGCAAGGTGGGCGGTCTTCTTTGATGCGATGGGCATCGAATGGGAATATGAGCCGGAAGGGATCGTTTTAAGTGACGGTACAAATTATCTGCCGGATTTCTATCTTCCGCAGTTCCGTTGTTACTTCGAGGTAAAGCGCAGGAGCATCAAGGGCACCCCCGAGGAGGAACGGGCGATCTCGAAAATCAGCAACGGTGAGTATACCGATAGCTGAGCAGGCATGATCTGTTTCGGTGATCCGATAGATGATGACCTTTACATCTTCTGCCAGGAAATGGATGACGGCGGTGGCGGCAGCTATGAGAATCCGGTGACCATCGGATTCCACCCGGAAACGCATGAGCCGTACCTCTTTGCCTACAACGACAGGCGTGACAGAAGTTTCTTTACTCATTTCGGCGAGGATATGGAGGACAGCTATATCCCGATGGTGACACATGAGTACGGAACGTATCAGTACAAGGATTTTGTAAACAAGCGGGTGTACCGTGCAAGGGAACTGGCTCGTCAGGCACGGTTTGAATACGGGGAGACACCGAGAATAAGGAGGTCGTACAGATGAGGGATCTTGCTATTGCCTACGGCAACAACCGTCAGGCAAAGAAATGGGTCAACAAGACCATACGTTTCGATGATCTGAAGGAGCGGCTCAAGGTTACGATCCGCACCACAGAGTCCGCTGAAGAATACGCAAAAATGAGTAAGGCACAGAGGGACGCTGCGAAAGACCACGGCGGTTTTGTCGCAGGCGTCCTGATGGGCGGCCGCCGGAAGATCGATACCGTGGAGAAACGCTCTATGGTTGCTCTTGACGGTGACCGCATCCCGAAGGAGTTCCTGGATAACTACGAAACCACCTGTCCGTACACATCTGTCCTTTATACCACGCACAGCCATACGGCGGAGAATCCGAGAGCGCGCCTGGTCTTTCCTTTGACCCGTGATGTTACCTCGGAGGAGTTTGTAGCGGTGTCACGGTATCTCGCACAGATGCTCGGCATCGACTATTTTGATGAATGCAGCTATCAGCCTAATCAGCTGATGTACTGGCCGTCCTCTCCGCAGAACGGCGTATTTGTGTATAAGGAAACGAATGGCGGATGGCTTGACCCTGATGTTATCCTGTCCGCTCACCCGGAATGGACGGACCCGACAAGACTCCCGACCTCATCCCGTGAGAGTAAGGCAAATACGGTCACACAGCAGAAAGTGCAGGATCCGCTGACCAAGGAAGGCACGGTCGGTCTGTTCAACAGGGTCTTCTTCCCTGTTACATGTGCGCTGGAGCAGTTTCTTTCCGATGTGTATGAGCCGACCGACAATGAGAGCCGCTGGCATCTGATCGCATCGAGCAGTATGGCAGGTGTGGAGATTAAAGAGGACAAGTTCGTATATTCCCACCATGCGAAAGACCCGGCGTATCTCAGTCTCTGCAATGCATTCGATATCGTCCGCATCCATAAGTTCGGAAACCTGGATGATAAGGAGTCGTTCAAAGCGATGTGTGACTTTGCCATGCAGCAGGACGATGTGAAACTGGCTGCGGCAAACGAGCGGCTTGCAGAGGCAGAGACAGATTTTGCCGATGCCGGGGATGATGACTGGAAGAAGAAATTGCAGCGCAACAAGAACGGTGTCCTTGAAAACTCTCTCCATAACATCCGCCTGATCATGGAGAACGATCCATATATGAAAAACATCCGTTTCAACCAGCTTGCGGACGGCATGGAGATCTGCGGAGAGGTTCCCTGGAAACATCCGGCGAAGTTCTGGCGAGATGCGGACGATGCACAGCTTATCTGCTATGTTGATGCCTGCTACGGCAGCTTTTCTCAAAGGAACTATGACATTGCCGTGACCAAGGCGGCGGATGACCGTTCCTACCATCCCATCAAGGATTATTTTGAGTCTCTGCCTGTATGGGACGAGATCCCGAGGGTGGACACGGTGCTGATCGATTATCTTGGCGCACAGGACAACGAATATGTCCGGGCGGTGACACGCAAGGCGCTCTGTGCGGCATATATGCGTATCTACCATCCCGGCATCAAGTTCGATTACATTACCGTGCTGAACGGCGAACAGGGCATCGGAAAGAGTACGCTGATCGCAAAACTTGGCATGGAGTGGTTTGCCGACAGCCTGACGCTTTCGGATATGAACGACAAGACGGCCGCGGAGAAACTGCAGGGATACTGGATCCATGAGATCGGCGAGATGGCGGGCATGCGTAAAGCCGACCTTGAGAAGGTCAAAGCCTTTGTATCCCGCTGCGATGACAAGTACCGCGCCTCCTTCGGCAGAAGGGTCACTCCCCATCCGAGGCAGTGCATCTTCTTCGGAACCACCAACAGCGAGAACGGCTACCTGCGTGATATCACCGGCAACCGCAGATTCTGGAACGTGCGTGTTCCCGGAACCGGCAGAATGAAGCCCTGGGATCTGACTCAGGAGATCATCGACCAGATATGGGCAGAGGTCATCGTGCTTGCAAAGGGCGGTGAGGAACTGTTCCTGAGTCACGAACTGGAGGAGTACGCCAAGAAGGAGCAGTCCGAAGCAATGGAGCGGGATGACCGTGAAGGTCTTGTTGCCCGTTACCTTGACATGCTCCTGCCGGAAACCTGGGACACGATGGATGTTTACCAGAGGCGGGAGTATGTGCAGGACCCGGACGGTCCTCTCAATGTAAAAGGGACGGTGCGCCGTGAGACGGTCTCCAATATCGAGATCTGGTGCGAGTGCTTCGGCAAAGCTAAAGAGGATATCAAACCATCCGACAGCTATGCGCTTGCGGCGATCATGACAAGGTTCGGAGACTGGGAGCGGACTGCAAAATCGGTGAGACTCCCCATTTATGGAAAGCAGCGCGTCTATCAGCGCAAATAACCGGAACAGGTCGGTGGAACAACTGCACAGCCGGAACACGCCAGTTGTGCCTGTTCCACCGGAAAACCTGTTGATATAAGGCGAAAACGGATCAAACGGGAACAACGGAACATCTTTTTCTATATAGTACAAATCAAAACAAAAATATAAAGAAAAAGCGTATCGCGGCACGTGTTTTTGCGCGCGATAGAAAAATTTGTGGTCGTTGTTCCATTCAATCGGAGGTTAATGGAATGATCAGAGAAATTGTGGGCAGCGAATTTATGGACTGCAGGAAAGTGCATGAGATCTGCCAGAAACAGGGATTGTCAAAATATGCCGTCAGACGCATCAAGCGTGAAGAAGGCATCAAAACAGTGGAGGTTGTCAATGGTGAGGGAGAAAAAATGTGGCTCTGGTTCGATCCGGGGCAGATCTGGGAGAAATACTGTGAATGAAAAGTATATCGAAAGAAAGCTGGTCGAGGTTGTCAAAAAGTCCGGTGGCCTTGCATTAAAGTTTGTAAGTCCTGGTTATGATGGCGTGCCAGACCGCATCATCCTCTTCCCATCTGGTCGCATTGCTTTTGCTGAACTAAAAGCGCCAGGGAAAATGATGCGGCCTCTGCAGATCAGAAGAAAAAAGCAGCTGGAGGCTCTTGGGTTCAAGGTTTACTGCATTGACGGTACAGAGCAGATCGGAGGTGTCATTGATGAGATACGAGGCACATGATTATCAGAAATATGCCACCGACTTTATCCTGACCCATCCGGTAGCGGCGGTATTTCTTGAGATGGGACTTGGCAAGAGCGTAATCACGCTGACGGCGCTTTTTGACCTTATCCTGGATATGTTCCTTATCCGAAAAGTACTTGTAATTGCTCCGCTGCGTGTTGCGCGGGATACCTGGCCTTCGGAAATAAAGAAGTGGGATCATCTGAAAGGGCTGACCTATTCCGTAGCGGTCGGAAGTGAGGCAGAGCGGAAAGCGGCGCTCATGCAGACGGCGGATGTCTATATCATAAACCGCGAGAACGTGGACTGGCTTGTCAATAAGAGCGGCATTCCCTTTGACTTCGATATGGTGGTCATTGACGAGCTCTCCTCCTTCAAGTCGTACCAGGCAAAACGCTTCAAGAGTCTTTTGAAAGTTAGACCGAAGGTGAAACGGATCGTGGGGCTGACCGGAACGCCAAGCAGCAACGGACTCATGGATCTGTGGGCGGAGTTCCGAGTGCTTGATCTGGGTGAGCGCCTCGGACGGTACATCACCCATTACCGGAATACCTTCTTCCGTCCGGACAAGCGAAATGGCGAGGTCATATTCAGCTATAAGCCTCTTCCCGGAGCAGAGCAGCAAATCTATGACCGCATCTCTGATATTACGATCAGCATGAAGTCCTGCGATTATCTGAAACTACCGGAATGTGTGATCAATGAAGTCCCGGTTGTGATGGATGATAAGGAAATGGCGGTCTATGACAAATTCCGCGAGGACATGGTGGCAAAGATCAAGGATACCGAGATCGACGCGGCGAATGCTGCAGTGCTATCTGGGAAACTCCTGCAGATGGCAAATGGCGCTGTCTATGATGAGGAGAAAAACAGCCTTCACATCCATGACCGCAAATTGGATGCACTGGAGGACTTGATCGAAGGTGCAAACGGAAAACCTGTCCTCATCGCCTACTGGTACCAGCATGATGCAGATCGGATAAAAGCAAGATTTCCGGTCAGGGAGATAAAGACATCGAAGGATATTGAAGATTGGACTGCGGGAAAGATTTCTGCGGCAATCATCCATCCAGCATCTGCCGGACACGGGCTGAACCTTCAGTCAGGCGGGTCGACGCTCATATGGT